>CAZILU010000251.1:0-1500 GCA_964540165.1 uncultured Mariniphaga sp. | reverse complement strand
GGCGATTCCGGTAACCGAATCTACCAGCACCCGGCTGCCCGATGAGTGGTACGTTGATTCGCCCGCTTTTGGTCTCCGCCCCCCCCAATTGGACACGTAAGCTTTCGATTTTGATTTCAGGATAACATCGTATGGCGCAATTCCTACCGGAATTTCAATCACAGAAGTATCCGACAAATTAACCTCGGCGATGGAATTACTTCTGCTGAGTGCCACATATAATCTGTTTTCTTCATGGTCCAGAACCAATCCTCCGGGATAGGGACTTCCTCCGATTTCCGGAGCCGGTAACCGGATGGGAGTTTGCCAATTCAGAATGTTGTTTCCATCCATGCGAGCAATCAAAATCCGGTCTTTGGCATCTGTGACGTATATGCTGCTCTTTTTTTCCGAATAGCAGATTCCTTTAAAGGATGATCCTCCTCCGGAAAAAGGAAGTGTCTGAAGGATCGTCCTGTCAGACAACCGGATAAGATCCAGCGAATTTTTATTTTTAACGGCCAGAAGTCCCTTATGAGGGATTATGGCCAAATCCACAGGTCTTCCGGGCATGAAGACCTGAAAACCGGCAGGCCGCAATAACTGGTTCGTAGGTACCAAAATGCTCCCATCAGGCTGATTACCTATTTGTTGGATGCTTGTATTATTTTGACCTTCGACAATGATGACCGAAAAACAAACCAAGAGAGATAATAATACGGTCAACAAACTGTTTTTTAACCTGTTTTTCATATTTATCTATTTTATATCCATACTTCGTTAAACATTAAACGGCAGTTCAAAAGTGAACTGCGACCCCTCTCCCACCGTGCTCTCCACCGATATCTGCCCCTGGTGTCCTTCGATGATCTTCTTCACGATCGACAGTCCAAGCCCGGTGCTTTTCTCCCCGGCAGTGCCACTCCCCGACACTTTGTTGAACGGCTGGAAGATGGTCTCCAGGTACTTCTCCGGAATGCCGGTTCCCCGGTCGGCCACCGCCACCCGCACACGCCCGTTCGCGTGCGATAGGGTGACAACCACCGTCCCTCCCGGGTGCGAAAACTTCACGGCATTCGTCAACAGGTTGTTAAAGACCTGCTCGATCTTCTGCCGGTCGATCTTTACAAAAACCGGCCGACTAAGGCAGGTCAGGGAGATCGATATATTTTTTTTGGCAGCCATCGCATTATTAAAGAGGATGTTTCTTTCGGCCAGCTCTGTCAGGTCGGTCTCCTCCAGCTTAAGGTTCAGTTTTCCCGACTCTATTTTAGTGATGTCTAACAGATCTTCGATCAGCTTCAGCATGAACTCGGCCGATGTCGAGATCAGGTTCAAAAACTCCTGCTGCTCTTCGTTCAGCGTTCCCTGGATCTCCTCTTTCAGAAATTCGGCTAAGGCCATGATGTTCCCCAGCGGGTTGCGCAGATCGTGGGCGGCCATTCCCAGAAACTTATTCTTCAGGTCGTTCACCCGCTCCAGCTCGGCATTCTTCTTCGCCATCTCCCGCTGCAAGTTCAC
>CAZILU010000250.1:0-1550 GCA_964540165.1 uncultured Mariniphaga sp. | reverse complement strand
TACGAATTTTCGTTGAAAATTCAACCTGCTCTATCTGTAAAAGAACCTGAACATTAATCAACCGCTTTTCGTTATTACGAATCGAAATAAGAACCGATTTCTGCAATGCATCTTTTAATGCGTGCATGTTGTAAATATTTTCAAAATCGTATTCCGATATATCAGTACCAAACAAAGGATCGTGCCTGACCTCATGGTAAGAAGTAACCGTAATCAGGTGGAGCATCTGATGGATTGAACTTTTCAGATCAATTCGTCGCAACTCATTCTGACTCATAATATCGCCAATGGCAATTGGTATTTCAAGATATCCGGCCATACAAATAGTTTTCCGTCTCTTTTAATCGGCTAAAAAACTTCGCTTAGTGGTCTGCTCTTTCACAAATATGTTCGTTTCCTTCTTCTTTCCAATGTATGCTAAGGACTCAAGCTTATCAAACAGCAGGGCAATGATCTGATTGTATTCGCTGAACTGATCAATGCTGAATAGAATATCATCATGATTATAATCGAAATTAATGCAATAAACCAACAGTTTTTCAAAATCGCCCTGTTTCAGTTCCGACCAGTTTGTAAAATAGTTTAGCAACTCCTCTTTTACCGATGACGCCATCGATTCGATGGCATTTCTAATCACACGGGCTGTTCCGGCTATAAAGGCAAAAAGAGCGATGGGTGGACGGTCGGGCAGCTCCCAACGGAAGCGCATAAAATTTTCCGTCACATACCTCAACAGATTTTCGGCAAGCAGGAGAACCGATTGCGCTAAGCTGGTATCCTGATTTTTCTCATTGATCTTTCGAATGATGCTCAACAAATTCAACTCCAGTTGTCCCAAAAATGCCTCTGTTAACTCATAAAACCGGTAAGTCTCCAAATGGCTTCGAAGCGTCATGCATGGAGGAATATAGTCACTGAAGACCTCTGGCCTTCCGTTGGAGATCTGAAATTTTCCGATAAAAATGGCATGGGGATGAAGATCATTCTTCGCCAGCATCTTTTCGGTGAGAACGTGCACCTTGAATGTGGGGGTCACATCGGGAAACCGGGGAGGATCCTCCTCCGGATTAAGCACACCGGTTGCCTGACGCTCAAAAGGCTCCACCGTAAGCAATATATAACATACTTCTCCATCCTCCTTTAATGATGTTTCCAAAAGTTGAGAGAGATCGGTCACCATCTCCGGCAACGGGTTCTCCTCCAGAATCTCCACGCGGGCACCTCCGGGGGTAATGGCTCGGCAACAAAACAGCGTGGTTCGGAGAAATTTCTGATTGTCGATTTTAAAAACCGTCTTCACCGAGCTTTCCGAGCCAATTCCTGCGGGTATCAGACCATAGTTAAATCGGTTAAGAAAAAGTGCCATGGAGTCGTTAATCCGTTCAGCAAAAGCATTTTCCTGCTGAATGAAATGCTCCTTCCCGATATTCATTCCACGCTCCCAGTTCACATGCAGAAACTTCAACTTAGGTACCATAGCAATTAATTAAGGTTTGAAAAACGTTTAAGAACTATTGAATGACCGTATTGTAACCCAGGAGAGCGTTACC
>CAZILU010000249.1:0-1584 GCA_964540165.1 uncultured Mariniphaga sp. | reverse complement strand
ACCCACGGATGTTCCCCACCACCCTCTCAACATCCTCATCTGTCAAATTAGGTCCGGAGGGGAGACACAGTCCCTCGTCGAACAATTTTTCGGCGATGCCGTTGCCATAGAACGGAGCACCGGCGAAGACCGGTTGCAGGTGCATCGGCTTCCAGAGGGGTCGTGATTCGATGTTGGCAGCCTCCAGCCGGAGGCGCAGATCCTCGCGGGTGAATCCGGCTTTCGCGGGATCAACGGTGATGCAGGTGAGCCAGAAGTTGGCGTTGTATTTTTCAGAAGGACGATCCATGACGTTGATGCCCGGAATTGCCTGCAATAACTTCATATAGAGCTGATGAATGGCCCTACGCCGGGCGATGATCTTGGCTAAGGAGAGCCATATCTTTTTGTTTTCCATAAATTTGTTACACTGTATAATTACTCTTATTCACAAAGCCACTTCCAAACGGGAACTACTTCAATCGTCAAATCATCTTCATTGATGGTTTCTTCTTCGTCTTTTGTGATGATTAACAATGTTTTTACATCCATTTGTTTCGAAAATTTCAATAATGCCTGAATTTCCCGGGTTCGCGTCCGGATGTCCTGAAGGTTGTATGAAACCTGCACCGCCAATTGTTGGTCAGGGACATAGAAATCCACTTCAATATTTCGCTTATAAAAATATACCTCTTCACCGTATAAACGCCGCAACTGGATAGCCACCTGGTTTTCGAGCAGGGAGGTCAGGGGATCGAAGAGGAACAGGTTAAGGATTCCATTATCGGTAAAATAGTATTTTTTATTGGCGATTTTATCGGCCAGTTTTGCTGATATGTTTTCGATAGAAAAAATCAGCCATGATTCCCTGAGGTAGTCCAGGTAATCAATCACGGTATCTGTGCTGATCTTTTTGCCCGATGATGAAACCACATGAGCCAGTCTGTTGAAAGATGTTGGCTGTTTAACACTTTCAGCCAGTTTGCGAATAAGAACCTGCAGCGCGAAAGCGTTACGAATTTGATAGCGGGTAATCAGGTCGCCCAAAAATATTTTTTGGTACAGGTTGCTTAACCATGCCCTTTTATCATTGATTTTCAGCAATTCGGGTAAACCCCCAAAACGAAAATATTCTTCATAAGTTTTGGTTATATGAACACGGTGATGATGTAGAAAGTTTTTGTCGGTTGTATCAATGCCCGATCCGGCCAGGTATTCGATAAATGTATATGGATAAATGTATTGTATCACAAAACGCCCCCCAAGGGTGGTAGCTATTTCACTACTCAGCATTTTTGCATTGCTGCCGGTAACAAATACCCGGTATCCCTGATCGGCCAGACGACGGGCAAATTTCTCCCATTGGTCAATAATCTGAATTTCATCCAGGAAAAAAACCGGCTTGCAGTCGTACATTTCTTCGTAACAAACTTTTATTCGATCCAGGTCGGCTGATGTAAATGATGTAATCCTGTCATCTTCAAAATTAAAGTATAAAATTTCCTCTTTTGCATGACCTTTTTTCAGAAGCTGATGAATTTGTTGAATCATCATAAATGATTTTCCGGCACGGCGCAAACCTGTAAAAACATAGTTAAGGTTGCT
>CAZILU010000248.1:0-1691 GCA_964540165.1 uncultured Mariniphaga sp. | reverse complement strand
AGTTGTCGATTGCATTAAATTTAAAAGGCATCTCATTATCGGAGAAGTGTCCAAACAGGTTCGGATCATCTTTAACCTCTGTCAGACGTTGCGCATGGCGGTCGCAAAAAATTTCAAACTCCGGGTCAAAGACAAAAATGGCATCATTCGGATATCCGGTATGACCGGGTTGCTGATAAGTCCCGCCTCGTTCGCGTCCATAACTACTCATGAAGTTCCAGTTAATGGTATAGGCAAACGGCCTGTCAGCACTCTTATTGGCCTCAATAATGGCTCGATAATCCGACCAGGATCCGGAACAATTGAATCCGTTTTCCTGCAACATCTGAATGGTTTTCGCCATCCATATTTCCGGCGTCCCGTATTTTTTTTCCAATGCTTCTCTGTTGCGGTCCGAACGCCCCATCGTAATACTGTTCAGAGCCACATTATAATATCTATATCCTTCCGGATCAATACCCCACCACCGGTCACCAATTTTTTTAACCCGAAAAAAGCCGGTTGCCTCCTCCTGATGTGTTAACAATCCTCCGTATTTGCCGGTTTTAACCGGCTTTTCAGGTGATTTATAATCCGGAAGAAGCTCAACCGTGCGTGTTTCAAATGGCTGATAATCTTTATAACTCCGCGTTCCATCGCTATGATAGACTTTCACCTTAGCGTCAACCATAACAAAAGGCTGTTTCTCTTCACCTTTTGGATTTGTAATGCTGCACCCGATGAACAGAGCAAGCGCTCCAAAAACAACGATATATCTCATATCTGTCAATAAAAAATTGTTATAGATAAAAAATCTGCCTTCCGGCCGGAAGGCAGATTTCAACCGAAACATTGAAATTAATCCCAACCGGGATTATTTGGCATCTTTTGTGTCAGGTTGGCATCGATCACACTTTGTGGAATCGGGAAAAGCTGATCCATCTCCCGGGCAATCTGGCCACCATTTTTATTATACATTTTAACCCGTTCAAACCACTTCCCGGTTCTCAACAGGGTATATCGCCGGTGCTCTTCGCACAGAAGCTCTCTCGATCTCTCCTCCAGGATAAAATCGATATCAACATCTGCAGCAGCGATTGGCGAAGCATTTGACCGTTCCCTGATCACATTGATGGTTTGGGCTGCCTCCCCGGGTCTGTTCAGCAATAACTGGGCTTCTGCTTTTATCAGATATGTTTCCGCAAGCCTCAGGTAAACCTGATCGTTGTATTGGCCCGCCTCCTGGGTGTTGGTTTCAATGGTTGAATCCCACTTGCGTGAGTAAGGCCAATTGGTTCTGTTCTTCGATGATACTGAAATATCCTTCGACCAGTCTAAATGCAGGGTATCTCCATATTGATAATTTTTTGGCAGCCGGTCGGCAGGAGCGGGCGCATTTTGAGCGGCATCTTTCAAAATAAAATATTTCCGTATGGCGAAGTTGGATGCCCGGTCATCGCCGGGTTCATAGATATCCAATCCCCATTTGGTTATCGAAAACCGCGATAAACCGCGCCCTCCCCGATCAACGGTATATTGAATCGGACGCACACCTCCGACGCTGATGTCGGCATACCGGGAAACATGCCAGCGACGCATGATGTTCAATCCGCCACCAATCATCTCATACTCCCATTGCCACACCCAGAGGGCTTCGGTGTTTCCCTCTTCCCGGTTGGAGTTTCCATCGTAAAACATATCCATAAAAGGAA
>CAZILU010000247.1:0-1829 GCA_964540165.1 uncultured Mariniphaga sp. | reverse complement strand
CCAATGCTTTGGTAGAAATAGGCAAATTCGCTGCCAATAGCTCCCGATCCGACAACCACCATACTCTCCGGTTGTTTATCGAGGGTCATCGCCTTTCTATACCCGATCACCTTCTCCCGGTCAATTTTCAAATTGGGCAGCTCACGGGTACGGGCACCCGTTGCAAGAATGATGTGTTTCGCCTTATATATCTTTTTATTTCCCTTTTCATCGGTCACCTCTACGCTATTTTTGCCGGCCAGCTTTCCGAATCCTAAAATGGTTTCAACCTTATTCTTCTTAAACAGAAACTGAATACCCTTACTCATTCCATCGGCAACATCGCGGCTGCGTTTAACCATGGCACTAAAATCGGGTTTTACTTCCCCCTCAATCGTCACACCATAGTCTGCCGCATGTTGAGCATATTCATACGCCTGTGCACTTTTCAACAACGACTTTGTGGGAATGCAGCCCCAGTTGAGACAAATACCACCAACAGATTCCTTCTCAATGACAGCCGCTTTCATCCCCAACTGGGAAGCTCTGATGGCAGCAACATAACCACCAGGCCCACTACCTATTACCAAAACATCGTAATCCATACCATTAATTTTTGCATTGATTTTTCTATTAAACAGGTTTATTGCCGAATTGTTTTCAATGGACAACAAGCAAAAATAACGAAACTTTATTTCAACCGGGCAAAGTAATCCAATAATTTGCCGGCAGCAACAAAAGAACTCACTTCATTATTTAAAACCTGTTGTTCATATATTTTTATCTGCTCCTTCACCTCATGATGCTGGTAAAACGACCTCATCAACTGCTCATGAATGGTTTCGTGCATCCAATAGGTAGCCTGTGCATTTCTACGCCTGAAAAAATATCCGTTATCAACACTCATTTTATGATACGCTTCAACGGCACCCCAGATTTCAGGAACACCACTTTTGCTTAAAGCAGAACAGGTAAGAACCTTAGGAACCCAATCCGACTCCTTCTTTGGGAAAAGATGAAGAGCATTCTGATATTGCCGGCGGGCCATGCCTGCTTTTTCTACATTATTCCCATCGGCTTTATTGATGGCAATCAGATCAGCCATCTCCATAATGCCACGCTTTATACCCTGCAGTTCATCTCCGGCCCCGGCCAGCATTAGCAACAAGAAGAAGTCGGACATGGAATGCACAGCCGTTTCACTCTGCCCGACACCCACCGTTTCAATAAAAATATGGTCAAATCCTGCCGCCTCGCATAACACGATGGTCTCCCGGGTTTTCCTGGCAACTCCCCCTAAAGAGCCGGCAGAGGGACTTGGCCGGATGTAGGCATTTTTATCACCCGACAGCTCCTCCATCCGGGTTTTATCACCCAAAATACTCCCTTTGGTTCGCTCACTGCTGGGATCAATAGCCAATACCGCCAACCGCCCGCCATTACCCGTAATATGTCGGCCAAGAGCTTCAATAAAAGTACTCTTCCCCACCCCGGGGACACCGGTGATCCCAACGCGAATCGACTTCCCGCTATGAGGAAGGCACTGAACAATGATCTCCTGAGCAATCTTCTGATGCTCTGGTCTGGAACTCTCTACGAGCGTAACAGCCTTGCTGAGCAATGTTATATTCCCGTGTAAAATCCCATCAACATACTCCTCTATCCGATGCAACGCTCTCCTTTTCTTTAAAAATCGCTGTACGGAATGATCATTGACAGCTCCGGGATGCTCTATGCCACTATTGACAATCAATCCTTTATATTCGGGACTGTTTTCAATATGCTTATGGTTATCTTTCATCTCATTAACAAATATTTATACCGGTTTCATTTCGTTTTCCAGGCTTATC
>CAZILU010000246.1:0-1922 GCA_964540165.1 uncultured Mariniphaga sp. | reverse complement strand
TGCCAATAAAATCCATCCCGGCTGTAGGCAAACATCAATTCGGTAATTTTAGGCAGACCGGCTGCTTTGCAATACTTGTTATCCGGACCATGAAGAATCTGAAACATACCCAACATAATGCTCTCATAAGCAACGGCATCAAAGTTATACAACTGAGGATGGTCACGGATTAAATAGTCAACCGGATCTTCGCTGTCTGTTTTCAGCCAGTCGGCTTTATCTCCCGATGACCATGATGCATCGCCCATGAAATCATCACACTCATAATAGAGACGGGCACGGTTTAAAATGCTGTCTCTGGCAGAAACGCGCAAACTATACACCCATTTCTTTCGGAACGGATTATAAAAATGAGTACTGCGATCCCCGGCAATCCCTGTTGGGGTTCTGTCATTCCAGTGAATACCATCGGCAGATGTTAAACTCCAGCCGGTGCCGGATCCGCCTACCGGTGGAGAGAGGTACATCGTCCACCTTTTTGATGAATCGGGATTCTCCCAGTCGGGAACAACCGTCCATGAATCGGGTGTCAGATCGGCCGGTAATACCTGATTGGTACCCGGATTAACATCCAGCGAGGGGCGTGTCCAATGAATGCCATCGCGACTGGTTGCCAGGGCCACGGTACCAAACCAACCCGCTTCATACCACATTCTATATATCTTCTCGTTCGAATCCCACCAAACAGCTCCGCTTTTGGGTGCTGCAATGGAAGCTCTTCTGTTCGCTGTTTCCAGTTCTGTTTCAGGCTTTAATACCGGATTACCTTCATACTTTTCGGGTTTGTGATAAACTCGTTTCAGGTCGGTCTTTTCAATTAAGAAATCATCGACAAACAACTGACGTCCAAGATCAATGTTAATGACTTCAGGTGGATTATCAAGGTAAGGAACCTGCATGGGCGACTCATCGTAAGGGTCGATCATGGGAGGCCAGTTCGAAGGCAATCGTATGCCGTTATGAAGCTGCTCTCCATCATTTTCTCGCCAGCGTAAAGTTTCATTTTTTTGAGCATCGCTGAATCCAATGACCAATACATCCTGGCTGAACCGATAGATCTGACCTCTCTTCACGGCTCTTCCATACACCCTATATTCCATGCTCTCTTTTGATTCCAGATAAACAACAACCGGTTTTTCAAAATTCAGAATTTCAAAATCTCCAATACCATGCTTTAACTCAAAGTTTCTGAAATGAGTTCTTTCCGGAAAAGGGCTTAGAAACTTCCGGTCTTCAGGAAAAGAAGCCAGCACATAAATCAAACCAGACTGGTCAATTTGAAACTGAACGGCACCATCGGTACCCGCAAGAAAATTGGAATTTTCACATTTAACGAACCGTTAACTTTCGTCCATAATTCTAACCTTCACAACGATCTTCCTCACGTTACTGTTCTCACCCATTTTTACGCCCGGACGGTGGGCATCTTCAGGAAAAAAAATAAAAAACCGTTCTGAATTGGCTACTCGGTAATGATTGAACTCCGATTCAAGAAACATAATATCCTTATCGTCATCGTATGGGATCAGGGATTTTGTCTCGTTCAAAGGCACAACGCCAATCTGCTCCTCTCCCGAAACAACGAACTGGATATCCGCATACTTTCTGTGTGCCTCAAACCGGGCATCCGCTTCATCTTTGGAGATATATTCATCAACATTTACAAAAAGGTTCGTTCCGTCCAGTTCATATCTACCGGCCGGCAACTCCATCAGATTTTGCTCTTTTAAAAACTGAAAGGCTTTTTTCCACCGCTCCGGTTGCTGGAAATAGTACTCCGCAAACGTTCTCTGATCGACGGTTTCATCCGGGATCGCTCCCCAGCCCTCTTTCCACTCCCCCTTGTCAATCCAATCATTCAACACTGAATCACTCCATTGATCCGGTGAAACACTTTTGTGAGAATTACATGATGTCATCAT
>CAZILU010000245.1:0-1976 GCA_964540165.1 uncultured Mariniphaga sp. | reverse complement strand
TGCCTAAAATTACCGAATTGATGTTTGCCTACAGCCGGGATGGATTTTATTGGCACCGCCCCGACAGACGGGCACATATCGCTGCAGAGCGACACGATGTGTGGGACAGAGGATATGTTCAGTCGTTGGGAAATGTCTGCACCATTTATAAGGATAAGCTGTATATATATTATGCCGGTTTTCAGGGGGATGAGTCAAAATCGGGAAAGATGGGAATGTATGAACGGGGGGCAACCGGTTTGGCCGTTCTTCGACGTGATGGATTTGTTTCTTTGAATGCTGAAGATACTACGGGGATATTACAAACCCGTCCCATCGTTTTTACCGGAAGTTCTCTTTTTGTGAATGCGGCTCTCAACGGAGGAGCGTTGCGAGCAGAGATTCAGGATATCGATGGTCAACCGATTTACCCGTTTGTTTTTGAAAACAGCATCCCGTTTGCCGGCGATAGTACCCTGGAACCGTTGAGATGGAAGGGGGGGAGCGATCTCTCCTCTCTCTCCGGAAAGCCGGTACGGATCTGTTTCTCTGTTTCAAAGGGAGCGCTCTACTCATTCTGGGTCAGTGTCGATGAGAGCGGAAAGAGCCATGGCTATGTAGCGGGCGGAGGTCCCGGGTATACAGGGCCAACAGATACCGTTGGCAGGGCTGTATTTGATTTTAGATAGATAAATAGTTTTTGTAAAATGTTAGTTTCGTGCCACTTATAAAGGGACGGAAGTTGTCATTTCGAGTGTTCATCCAATTTTTTTATTAGGCATAATGAGGTGATGACAAAACCGGCAGCTCTCATTTCAACCTTCGGGCATCAGTCATTTCGACGAGTACCCGAGGAGAAATCTCACCTGTCTTTGGCAGTGGCGGGGAAAGTCAAAAATCTTCCATAAATTTTTAAATTTCGACCAATTTTTTTTAAAAAAATTAATTTAGGGTAAAAAAAAATTAATTAAGTTTACCTAAAAAAGTTTCAGGTAATTTCACTCAAAGATTTCTTATGTTATAAGTGAAACGAGCATGACGAATTTTGACAAAAACGAGCATGATTAAAATTATGGGAGTTAGAGTTTATTAATATTTTATAATCAAAATTTATTATTATGAAGCTAAAATTTTTACTTTTTTTGATGATTATTGGTATGGTTACCCATGCCCAGGTTGTATGCGAATACCCGGAAGGGGTTAATCGATCTCTGGTAATTTCCGAGGCAAATCTGATCAGTACCCGAGAAGCCTATATTGAGCTTACCAATATGGGGTCAGAACCGGTTCTCTTAAGTGACTATAAATTTGGGAGACTGATTTATTCTCATGGTACAGTATCAGCGATCAGGGATTTATGTAATGATCCGTGGTATACGACCACTCATAATTATATGTTTTTACCAAATCGGACATTAAATCCTGGTGAGTCATTTGTTTTAACCGGTGCTTATGATTATTTACCCGTTCATTATAAAGAAGGATTGGGTAGACAGGGAGGGTCAGAAAGACCTAAAAGAACTGGAATTTATGAAGTTGCCGATAAATTAATTCATTTCGTTGAACCCATTATGGGGGTTTATTACAACACGGATAGTGTTACTACAGCATTTAATGATCCGGAACAAGTAAAACTTCGCGGTGATTATTCCATATTATTTAACTGGATGTTAGGAGGTTCTTTCTATATTGAGCATCATTATTCTCCAGGTGATTCAGCGGTTGTTGACCAGGTTGGTGGTGTATTTGATTCTAACGGGAAGAATCTGCAGATATCCTATGATATTGCCGGAGTTACAGGTGGTGTGAATAACAATATATTGGTTCGTAAGGCAATATATAAATTAGGGAATATTGATTTTGCCAATGGACGAGGTGTAGGATTGGATGATTCTGAGTGGATTCCGATACCTTTAGCAACCGATGTTGAGGGGAGTTATGATCCTTGGCGGGATGTGTTCTGGACCATTGGAAATCATGGTGATTTTGTACTTGAT
>CAZILU010000244.1:0-2016 GCA_964540165.1 uncultured Mariniphaga sp. | reverse complement strand
TGACCGGGAAAAAGCCCTGGCTGCCGGGTGTGATGACTATATTTCGAAACCATTTAAAAAAGAAGAGTTACTGCTTGTCATTGAAAAACATGTGGCAAACAAACCATAAAATCAAAAATATGTTATATAAAAGCACCCGTTAACGTTAACGGTAAATTATAATTTCTATTTTTGCACAAAAATTCATCTAAATCAGTTTATTTATGATTCTAGGCTTATTAAAAGAACAAGGTGACGAAACCCGGGTTGCACTGCTGCCGGAAATCGTCCGGAATCTGGTTGACTTAAAAGTGGAGGTTCTGGTTGAGCAATCAGCCGGAGTCAAAGCTTACGCAACCGACGATTCATATGTTGAAGCAGGAGCACAGGTGGTATCTCAAAAGGAGATTTTTAGCAAGGCCAATGTGCTGATCAAGATTCAGTCTCCATCGGTTGAAGATCTGAACCAGCTAAAAAAAGCACAGGTTTGGATCAGCGTTTTCAATCCGCTTTCCGACACGCAACTGGTAAAAACCTTGCAGGAGAAAGGCATTACTTCGTTCAGTCTCGATTCGATTCCACGCTCGAGTAAGGCTCAGGCAATGGATATACTTTCATCGATGGCCACGGTAGCCGGGTATAAGGCTGTGCTGGAGGCTGCGCTTCGGCTGCCCACCTTTTTTCCGATGTTCATGACGGCAGCCGGTACGATCCGCCCGGCTAATGTTCTGGTTCTGGGCGCCGGGGTAGCCGGATTGCAGGCTGTTGCAACGGCCCGGAAGCTGGGGGCACAGGTTTACGTATTTGATGTCCGCTCTGCCGTCAAAGAGGAGGTGAAAAGTTTGGGAGGCAAGTTCGTAGAGGTTGAAGGGGCTGTTGAAGATAAGGCTGCCGGAGGCTATGCCGTTGAACAAACCGAAGCTTATAAGCTGAAACAGCAGGAAGCAATTAACGCTCAGGCGGAGAAATCAAATGTGATCATTTGTACGGCTCAGATCCCCGGAAGAAAAGCGCCCCTGCTGGTGCACAAAGAGACGGTTGAACGGATGAGACCCGGATCGGTAATCATTGACCTGGCTGCCTCCACCGGGGGAAACTGCGAAGTGACCAGGAACAATGAGACCATCGATTATAAGGGAGTAACCATCGTTGGTGAATCGAACTACCCGGCCAAAACAGCCTTGGATGCCAGCCGGATGTTTAGTAAAAACCTGCTCAACTTCCTGAAACTCCTGATCACAAAAGAGGGGGCTCTTGACCTTAATTTTAACGATGAGATCGTTAAAGGCACCTGTATTACACACAACGGAGAACTATACAATGAACGGGTTAAATCAATCATAGAAAATAATTAATCAACCGGATATGGAACAGATATTACAATACTTTTTCGAGTACAAAGAAGCCATCTTCATCATTGCCCTTTCCGTTTTTTTGGGTATTGAAGTGATTTCCAACGTTCCTGCTGTACTGCATACGCCGCTGATGTCGGGCGCAAATGCGATCAGTGGTGTCATCATCATCGGAGGGATCATCCTGGTTGGCCATGCCAACCTCTCTTCATTTTCACTGGAACTGGTCCTGGGGATTCTTGCACTGATGTTTGGAACCTTAAACGTAGTGGGCGGTTTTGCCGTAACCGACAGGATGCTTGAAATGTTTAAAAAGAAAAAAAAGTAGGAAATCATGAATAAAGTACTTGGAGTTTTTAACGGAATGGAGTTCACGACAGGCGATGCCCTGCTTGAACTGAGCTATCTGATTGCCGCCCTGCTGTTTGTTACGGGTCTTAAAATGTTGTCGCATCCCGAATCTGCCCGTAGAGGAAATCTCTGGGCATTTGCCGGTATGGCTCTGGCCATGGTTACGACCCTGTTGCTGCATAAAGATGGCGATGGCAATAAAATTGCACTCACAAATGCATTCATTATTTTAGCTGCCATTGGCTTAGGGGCAGTCATTGGCTGGATCATTGCCCGCAGGGTTAAGATGACCGCCATGCCTCAACTGGTCTCTTTCTACAATGCCACGGGTGGT
>CAZILU010000243.1:0-2082 GCA_964540165.1 uncultured Mariniphaga sp. | reverse complement strand
GCCTCCTGCCCGGCAATCCTGGTAGAAAATGGCTTCAGCCTGATCGTTCCGTCGGTCACCTCAACATATGCCTTTATGTCATCAATCTGAACCTGACGTAGTTTATCGGATTGAAGAATTCCCTTTAGTTGATTGAATAACGGAGATTCGTTAATCTGCAAATTCTCTGTGGAAAAGGTTCCGTCTCCGGTAATCGATGTCGGTATCAGGTTAAAGCCCGATCCCATGCGACCATTCACCTTCAGACTGGTATTAAACCGCCCTTCGCTATGGCGGGCAATAGGGATCATCCGCTGCACGCTAACCAGGGTCTTATAGGCTTCCGGAATATCGATATCTGCCAGATCAAATCCGAAATTAAACAAAGGCTGGTTCTCTTTTGTATTTTCATAAGAGCCGGTCAGCCTCATCTCTCCATTCAGCATGCGCATATGAAGACCATCAAGCACAAGCCTTCCTTCCCGGGCCGTCACCACACCGTTTACATTGGTAATGGGGAGTCGCTCAAAAATCACCTGTCTGATATCGGAACGAAAGGTAAAATCGATATTACCCGGTACCGTAAAGGCTAAATTTTCACGCACGGCCAACGTGTCAGGCACGGCCATATCTGTGGCATTTTTGCCGGCTGAAGCTTCATCCTTTTCCACCGGCAGACGCAACAGTTCATTCAGATTGACACGGGAAGAGTTGAGCTGCAGGTTCCCGGCCAGAATGCCATCGTTAAAGAGATAATCCAGATAATTGGTGACACTACCGGTAAGCAAAAAATCACTCTGACCGATCTGCATCTTCAAACCATCGAGATTCACAGCCCGGGGGGTAAAAACCAAAGAGCCTTCAGGAATCTTCACCTGTTGGCTCAATGCAGATGTCTCATAAATAAAATCAGCAAGCTTAATCTTTCCGTCCGAAGCGATATTTTCATATTGTTCATTTTCAATGGATGAATAATTTCCCCTGAATGTCAGATCGGCATCAACCATTCCGGCAATGGATATACTATCTAACGGAAGTGCCTCCTTCCAATCGCTGAAGTTAACCTTACCAAAAAACCTTCCATCAAAGTAAGGATCGGAAACCAGATTCTTCAGTTGAAGTGACAGGTCTATCGGACTGTTTTTCACTTCGGCATGGGCTTTTGAAATCGTTACGGTTGTCAGATCAATCGGTCCCTCAGGCTTGGCAATGGAGATGTCTGCCGATATATTCTTAACCATTTCAGGCAACGCCTGATAGCGAAGCGTTCCATTCGCCACTTCAAGGTCCAGCCGAACAGAAGGATAGATATCTTCATAATAGAGCCCCTTCACCGTACCCGACAGAGTGGCTGTTCCATCGGTCTGAACGCCTTCAAGATAGTGCTCATAACCGGGAGGTACCAGCGCCAGAAAGTTATCAAAACCCGACGCTTTGGTTTGAACGCGAAGGTCAAAAAACATGCTGTCATTGGGCATCTGTATCATCCCTAACACCTCCAATGGCAGCCGGTTTACCAACAGTTCATTCTCCTGAATCTCAATATCCATCGTTTCATAATCAACAGTTAAAACCGTGCGGGTCTCAATCCGGGTGTTGGTAATGTAATTACTCCCACCATACCGAAGCAGCATCTGCTCTGCAACCCCCTCGCCTAAAAGCTGTGCAGAAGTGCCATACATCTTTCCGGAGATATCAATATTGATGGCGTCTAATTGAAACAGCATATCAATCTCACGATCATCGTATATAAACCGGGCATCCCTGATCTCAATCTTCTCTAACTGCAACTCCATGCCACCCATCTCTTCTGTTTCGGCCTGATCCGGAAGTTCCTCTACCGGCTCCGTTACCGGAACCAGATCCCAGTTCACATGCCCCGAAGGCGCAACAACCAGCTTCATCCGTGGATGGTGAAGGATAATCTCCTCAATACCTATTTGCTCTTTACTAAAAAGTTGCATGAAACCCGTTTTAGCCCGCAACGACGGAACGGAGAACAGGGTATCCTTCTCAAATTCATCAACACCGGATATAACAACATCAGTGAGTTCAAGCGATAGTTTAGGAAAACTACGCAACAGAGAAATTCTGATGTCGGTA
>CAZILU010000242.1:0-2210 GCA_964540165.1 uncultured Mariniphaga sp. | reverse complement strand
TTTTTGTCAGTTATTCTCCGGCAGGTTCATGTTTCACGAACAGCCTTTGAATAAATTTCCGCAAAAGTACAATCTCTTTCCGAAAAATAAAAGCGTTATATAAAAAAAGTGAATTACAATATCAACACTAAGGCGGTGTCCAGGTTTAAGTGCCAACGCTGTACCACCTACCAGGAGAAAGTTTTTTAACAGGTTGTCCTCCATCAGTTTTTTAAGGAGGTCCATTGGTTAAGTATTGCATAAAAGTCTTCCGGTCTTCCACGTTCGATAACCTTTTGTACAATAATGGTACGCATTGCTTGCCAGTCGATTCTTTCCGTATCGTATTTCCACAGCAGGGACTTTCGGAGTTTGGCTTCTTTATGTTGATGGTAATCGCTAAAAAACATGGATCTCTCTTTTTATGCAAATATACCGCTTTTATTACTGATATTCAGTAAATGAATCAGTGTTACAGCATTTTCAGATACGATTCCCGGTTCGTTATTTTTATTTGGTTAAAATATCAACAATATTGGGATAGAGGATTGAATAATCTTCGCCCACGATACTGTAGCCAGCCCCTTTGTAGTCAAAGGAAGTATAGGGGATCTCCTGTTTTTTCAGGATATCTGTTACATCCCGGTACCAGTTGGAGCGGCTCGGTTCCGGAACGGTTTTGAGGGTGCCAAACTCGCCCAAAAACACCGGCACATTCAACTGTTTTGCGCGGTTGATTCCTTTTACGATATTATCCTCGAGCACCTGTTTGTTGTATATTCTTTTTCCGGTCGATTGCCACTTTTCCGGAAGCAGGTGTATATAGGCATCCGGCACCAGCTGTCCCGGGTACTGTATGGGGATGTCGGTGCGGCCGCCGGTGGTACTCTGCAGACCGAAGGCTGTGAGCAGGTAGGGGCCATAGTAGTGGAAGGTCATCATCAGGAACTCCTCATCGGGCAGTTTCAGTTGGTTGTACATGACAGCCCCATTGCTGGTGCATACTCCCACGATGATGGTGCGAAAGGGCTCCAGTTCGCGGATCGCTTGCACTGCCATGGCCACCACCCGGTTCCAGTTCCCCGGGTCTTTTGAGACGGGTTCGTTCAGGAGTTCATAGGCCACCAGGGTATTGGGGTATTGAGATAATTCGGAGGAGAGCTCCTGCCATAACCTGACAAACGTATCTGCCTCAGCCGGATCAGTGAAGAGCAGGTTTTCTGAATTGGTAAACCGGTGACTTCGCGTGATGTGGAGATCGACCACTACCTTCAGGTTGTGCCTGTCACACCATTCGATGGCATCGTGAACCAGGTCAAATCCATAGGGATAGATCTTGTCGCCTGCTTCATTCCAAAGCTGTACTTCATCCACCAGCAGACGAATATGATCGAATCCAAGGGCCGATAATAGCTGGACATCCTTTTCGGTAAAAAATCCCATTCGTTTTTCACCGGAATATTTCGGAGTGGAGATCCAGGAGGCAATGTTAACTCCTTTTCCTATCTGAAACCGATGAATAACCTGAAGATCCTGAATGGTGTATTGCGCTTGCGTACCATCCTGTGCCGTTACCGTATAGCGGACCGTCTCATTGAAATTCTGCGGGATGGCCGGATCGGGAGAGATTGTGGCATCTTCTGACAGCGTGACTTCTGCTGCGTGGTTTGAGAGATCTTTTCCCGAACGGTTGATGCCGATCAGCTTCTCTTTTTCATAAATGATTCCGTTAACACCGACCGATGGAATCGAAAAGGACTTGATCGCTGCCCGGTTGTTTTTTGCTATCCGGGCAGTGATAACATAGCCCTGCTTCGAATGGTCCACATTCCTGAATTCAATGGAAAATGGTGTTGTAAGATCAATCATTTCCGGAATATCTGTCAGCAGGGTCACATTCTCAGCGACTGTCAGATGGAGTTTCAACCCGGTCAGGTCAATGGGTTGATCGCCCTCTTCCGGATAGTAATATGGAAAGTCAATGCGGATGGTGTCGGGAAAAGGATGTTGCTGACTGCTGGTAAAGTGTTGATCAACGGTCTCCGGAAAGGAGAAGCCGATATAGGTTATGGGCTCAACCGGAAGAGGCCTGTCGATGATGTCTGCCTCTCCCTGACAGGATGTGATTAGGGTTAATGCCCACGTGAACAGTAAAATAGTTCCAACCATTTTATTCATTATAAATTCTGTATTTGCTTTGTAAAATTAGTGTTTATTTATTGAGGTATGGA
>CAZILU010000241.1:0-2269 GCA_964540165.1 uncultured Mariniphaga sp. | reverse complement strand
AGATACCCCGTGCGACCTCCCAGCTCGTAATAGTCGAGAAGCCGGTACACAGGATGCCCCAACGGAACCAACCGGTTGGGATGACGGATCTTTTCAAAGGCGACTGCCGCCGCCTCCGGCCCTGACAACGGATGCAATGGATTCGGCGGTGCGGCGCCTGCCGCCTCCTGACCCGTCGCTGGCAAAGCGGCCGGCGCAGCAACATCCACACGTGGCAACACAGATACCGATGGCCGCAAAAAAGCATCGGCAACCACCGAATCCAATGGGTTCGCCAGTCCGGTACCTGCCGCCTCCTGCCTATCCAGTAGAATGCCAACCTCCGCCAGACCCGCCACTCGACCCGATGGCGGTGATAAATGAAAATTTTGACTGGCAACCGCTGGAGCAGTCACTATACATAACATAATAAAGCTAAAATATATCCTTTTCATAATCATCTATTTTATATCCGGACCAAAACAACTTCCGGATCAATTTTTCGTTAATTATAATCGTTATAAATTACACACTCGTTTTAAAATTTTTAAACAGCTTCAATCTGCATCACACCGGCATTTTACCCGATTACCCTCGTTAAAAGGGAAGAATCATCCCACTTTTCCATAGGGAAAATAGATAATTTTGTGCCGATGAACATTGGTCGCAACAAATATACAATTTTATCGCAGAGGTCATCTTATCACCTTTCCGATAGCCGGTTGATGATCCTCAACTCATTGGCTGAGAGGATACGCTGCCATCACTTCGCTATTTTTATGCCCTCAGTCCTGCCTGTTAGTAACCGGGCATTTCCGGCCGGCGCAATCACCCCACTCCGCGAAACCACCTTCTGCGAGCAGCCGGAAATGGGCACAGGCAACCGGCTGGCTACCGCCGTTCATCAGCCGGCATTCTTAATAGCCACGGCAAATGGTTCATCAACCACCACCCGGGAACATACGACTGCCTCAGCAGATACGGCCAGGCAAAAGAGGTGGCGGGCGCTGTGGCAAAAGCAGATATGGACACAATGGAAGGCGCAGGCAGGGGCACAGTTGAAGGCGCTTTTGAAGATGCAGTGGCATCTGCAGTGGCGGGCAGCCCTGATGATCCTGATGATTTTATTGCCGGCATGGGCAGCCACAGCCCAGCCGAAAAAGGGACTGATCACCCCGGAGAACCTGCTGCGAAACTGGAAAGTGGTTATCAAAGGGGGAACAGCCATGCTCATGTCGGAGGTGCCGGATGAGTATATTCAGTTCATCAACCACGTGAACATTCCTACCTGGACAGCGGGACTATCAACTACACTGGCAACCAAAAAGATGCTGTCGGCACACTGGGAGATGGGATACCAGTTGGAATATATGCAGATTCGCGGAACGGTGCTGGAGGGGATAAAAAACCATGCGGTGCAAACCATCGGATTAGGGAATCACTTCACCTTAGGGTATGTGTTCCGGGAGGCTTGGATCAACAATCCCAAAACCAACTATACCCTCGCCTATAAGGTGGGCGGACTGACCATCGATAACCGGCTGATACACCCCGATAACAGCCTCAACGGAAACTCCTCCTTCCTGCGAAACCTGGCCGTTGTCACCGGTCTGATCAACGAATTTTCCTTTAACATTAATAAGGACTGGAGCCTGAATGCCACGCTGGAGTTCAACCGCAGCTCCGACAATCCGGCCGATATCATTAAACCCCACAAACTCTTCTATTTCTCACCCAACACGGTGAACAATTACCTGAACATCAGTGTTGGCATGTCGTATCAATTTGGATTGGTTAAAAATAAGTTTAACAATAACCCAAAAAACCTTCCCTGGTATAAAAGAAAAAGATAATTATTATACCTTTGTCTTTTTATAAAAATTTAATTACTACCCGACTGAATTGATTTTGATGGAACCAAACATCCGGGAGGATGAACAAACTTTTTACGTAAACCGGAGCGCTCTGCAGGTCAGTTTAACCCAAGGGGTTACCAACCTCCGGAGTAACCGGAGCGTACCTGCTCATCCAAAAGGATGGAACTTATCGCCCGAAGTAAACCGGAGCGTACCTTCCTATCCGAAAGGATGGAGCCCGTCAGCCGGAGTAACCGGAATGATTTGCAATCCGCCGGATTGAGGTTCCCGGACATCGGTTCAGGGATTTTATTTTTGTTTAAAGTATAGAATGATAAGATAATGACAAAAAACAGAGCACGATTAGCCACCGGCCTGGGAGCGATCTTCCTGCTGATAGCCGCATCGTGCAGCACCCCGCTGCATGAGGTGAC
>CAZILU010000240.1:0-2405 GCA_964540165.1 uncultured Mariniphaga sp. | reverse complement strand
GAAAATGGTACTCGATACAAGGATGGCAGCAGAATAAAATCAGACCTGACTTTGTAGCTGCAAAAAAGACAGCGGAGAATCATTTGGAATTGGTTTACATCATTGAAAGCAAGGGTGAACATCTTCTTGGAAACATTGATACAACCTACAAAAGGAAAGTTCTCGATATAATGACGGAGCAGAAACAACACAAAAATATTAAGGCATACCAAACACAGATTCCGTTTGAAGAATATGTGATTAATGACAAAGTTGAATGCTATTTAATTGAGCAGGGAAAAGAGGAAGAAAAAATAAAAGAGATTCTGAAATAGCTTGTTGATTAAAAAAAATGCATCAATGCATCAATGCATTAATGCACCAATATATTACTACGGTCATGTCAATAATAAAGGATGGAAATTGTCATTTCGATGAGTACCCGAGGAGTGGCATTGAAAAAGCTGTCATAACCGGACCATGGAAAAAAATAATTAGTACATTGCAGGATAGTTAATTTTAATCAAATGAAACGAAGGAATTTTTTTAAACTGGCAGGTATTTCGGCTGCAACTGCCTTTGTGCCAAACGTATTATCCGGAGAGACGAGTCCGGTAGCCAACAGTTCAAAACAGCTGGTCAATCCTTTCAAAGCGAAGGGTCAGTGGTATAAAACGGCGTTGCATGTTCATACAACCACCAGCGACGGGGATGTGGATGTGCCCACCCGGTTAAAACAGTACCGGGATAAAGGATTTGATATTGTTGCAGTTACTGATCACCGGCAGACCAACGACCTGTCGGGGTACTCTTCGGATAAATTTTTGGCTATCAGTAGCATCGAGTTTCATCCAAAAACCTATTCGGGAGCTCCGACACACCACTTTTTAGGGATCGGAATCCCTCATCCATACGAATATAACAACAATCTGCCGGCTCAAGAGATGATTGATGATATTAAGAGCAAGGGTGCTAAGGTGTTTTATGCCCATCCTTACTGGACAGGCCATGGTTATGTTGAGATGACGGAAGTGACCGGTTATCTGGGTGTTGAGGTGCATAACGAGGTTTGCCGGGGCACCGACAGCAGCAGTGGCAGGGTGCATTGGGACCAGATGTTGAACAAAGGACATGTTTTGACGGGATTGGCAACAGATGATGTGCATAAAAGTGCCGATGTCGGACTGGCATGGACCATGATCAAAGCGGAAAAGCTGAATGAGCAGAGTGTTCTGGATGCGTTGGAAAATGGCTGCTTCTATGCTTCCAAAGGTCCGGTCATTGAAGATTTTTACGTTGATGATAACTATAAGGTATACGTTAAATGCTCTTCAGCCCAAAAGATCGTATTTCGAATCAATGGTTCCGGAAATGGAAATGTCATTTTGGCAAAAGATTCAAATGGCCTGTTATCTGCCGATTGGGATATGACCCGGAAAAAACCAAAATGGGTACGGTGTGAGGTGATCGATGGCAATGGCAATACGGCGTGGACCAATCCGATCTTTTTGTGACACTGTATATTAAAAATATGGTGTGTAATCGCTGCATTATGATGGTGCAGAGCGAATTGGAAAAGTTGGGATACCCAGCGATGCGTATTTCCCTGGGGGAGGCGGAGGTGTCCAGGGAATTATCAGATTCAGCGCGGCGATCAATTGACCGACATCTGAGAACGTTTGGATTTGAACTGATTGATGATCGGAAGAGTCGGCTTATCAGTCAGATAAAATCCACGATTATTGAGTTGGTTCACCAGAAGAATTCGGAACTAACCTTCAATTTGTCGGTCTATCTGAGCCAAAAGCTGAATCACGATTATACCTACCTGTCGAATCTCTTTTCCGAGCTGGAGAGCACGACCATTGAAAAATATTTTATCGCACAAAAAATTGAGAAGGTCAAAGAGTTGTTGGTATATGATGAGTTGTCGCTGAGTGAGATTGCCAGTCAGCTCAACTATTCGAGCGTTGCCTATCTGAGCCATCAGTTTAAAAAGGTTACCGGATTAACGCCCAGCCATTTCAAGAGGGTGAAAAGGGATAAAAGAAAACCGTTGGATGAGGTGTAAAAGTTGCAACTCATTTCAAAAATTACATAACACTCATTAGAATCTGTTTTGCGAAATTTGCCAATATTAAATTAATGGAGGCAACGATGGCAAATCAAGATAAGATCAATTATAAGCCAATTTTCGATGGCAATTCCGGCTCCGGCTCAATGCCGGGGGATAATAAAATTCATCCGGTGAATGGGAAGGTACATCCTCGTTTTATTGGAAATAATCCAAAGGCAATTACCGTACCCGGTACAAAAGTGTCAGTCGGGGCGCTAAAAAATGTGGATGATATCCGATACGGAGTCCCGACCGTCGGGAGAACATTTCCGGTACTGAACATGACCTGTGCCTCCTGTGCTGCAAGGGT
>CAZILU010000239.1:0-2470 GCA_964540165.1 uncultured Mariniphaga sp. | reverse complement strand
ATGGGGCATGTTCATCTGCTGGTCGTTCAGCACTTTTTCAGGGCAGGAGTGGACCCCGACACTCGATAAGGATGCGGGGTATTTTAAAGCTACCGGTGTTGACATCGACCAATGGTGTCGGGTGGCCAAAGATGCAGGTATGGGCTATATTTTATTTCTGACCAAGCATCACGATAGCTTCTGTTTGTGGGATACTAAAACCACCGAAAAAAAGTGACCAACAGTCCGCTGGGAATCGACGTGTTGGCAGAGTTACGCAAGTCGTGCGACAAATACGGGATAAAACTGGCGCTCTATTTTTCTGAAGGGGACTGGAACTGGCCGGGCGCTGTGGATGGTAAAGGCCGGGGTGCCGGTATAAGCATAAATCCTGAAATGAAGAAGGCTCAGATCGAAGAACTATGCACGCAATACGGCCCCATCGAATTTTTCTGGATGGACCATGCCGTTGGCGATGGTGGCTTGAGTCATAAGGAAACGGTGGAGTGGGTGCATACATTTCAGCCCAACTGTTTTGTCGGATTTAACACCGGTGCGAGCGCCGGCCGCCTGGACCTCCGGGAGCGTGGCAGGCCCGGCCCTATGGGTGATGAGGCCACGGTTTGGAATAAAAATCATTTGAAGGATGATTATTCCCATTTTTTAGTGTCAGAGTTTACGTATCCCATTCTGCCGGCCAATCTGGAATAACTTTTTCATTTGGATTAACAGACGTATCTGTTACTTTGGAAACTGCCCAGTCAGATAGATGACCGGATAGAGCCTGTTTTGAATGAGCGGGCTTAAACAGAGAAGCTCTTTTTTAGTTCATCAAGAATTTCATACACCACCGGGCAGGTTTCGCAATTTTTATGGGACAAGTTCAGTATCTGAACAAATCGTTTCCGGTCGGTGTGCGGGTACTCCCGGCACGCTTTGGGCCGGCTTTCATATACCATGCAGTAGTTGTCGGGAAGCAGAAACGGGCAGGGGTGATCATTGAAAACGAAGTCGTTGTCTTCATCGACGACGATGTATTGCTCCGAAAATTCCGACGGTTTCATCTTCAAATGCTTTGCCAGGCGGTCGATATCTTTGCCGGTGAGCCTCGGCCCGATGGTCTTGCAGCAGTTAGCACAATCGAGGCAGTTGAAGGAGTCAAATGCCTCCCGGTGTAACGCATGAACGACATCGTCCAGGTTTTTAGGATTTCTCTTTTTTACTCTTTTAATGAATGTCTCGATCTCCTTCCGTTCCCGGTCGGTCTGCTTTTTTAACTCTTCGGGTGTTCTGTAAGTAATTGGCTTCATCAGGAGATGGTGTGAACTTCAATGATTTTTTGCTTGTGGGGGTGTCGTTTCACCCTGCCCTGAGCCAGGAACAGTCCGGTGATTACAACCACAATCCCTAAGATTTTTTGGATGCCCATCGACTCTTTAAGGATGATAAAGGAGAGAACGGCAACGAATACCGGAATAAGGTTAACAAAGGTGTTTGAACGGTTAATCCCGATTTTCCGGATACTTTGTGTAAAGAAGACGTATGCCAGGGTTGAAGCAAAGATTGCCAGCAGTATGATGGCCCTGAAGGCTTGCGGATGAAAGGGGGTATGGATAAAGTCGTTCAGGTCGACAGCCAGCCAGATGGGCAGAAAGAAAAGGATGCCGATCAGGTTTTGCCATGCAATGATCGTTAACGTGTTGTACCGGGTAACCACTTCGCGTAGCACGATGGAGTAGGCAATGGCGGAAAAAACAGCAATGAACACAAGACCGACACCCAGGGGTGATGCGTCGAAACGAAATGAACCGTCCAATACCACCAATGCAACGCCTACAAAGGAGAATACGAACCCAATAAGATTTTTCCAGCCAACCTTTTCTTTGTAGAAATACCAAACCGCAATGGGTGACAGCAGGGGGATGGTCCCGACAATTACCGAGGCAACGGTGGAAGAGACATAGGTAAGTCCGTAGCTCTCGCCTAAAAAATAGAGAAAGGGCTCAAAGAATGCCATGAGTATAAACAGCTTGATATCTTTTTTTGCCGGTTTTTGCAGTCGTTTTAACAAGGAGGCAATGATCAGAATAAAAACGGCTGATATGATCAGTCGAAATAATACCACCGTTATGGGCTTGTATGCAATAAATGCAATCTTAAACCACACAAAGGAGAAACTCCAGAAAAAAGCTGCTCCCAGTGCCGACAGGTACGCCAGTAAATCTTTATTCTTCATGAAAAAAATTCAATCTGCAAAAATAATCTTTTATCACATTATTTCTGTATAAAACAACAAGCATTATTTGGTTGTAATTAGGTGGGGATTAGGTTGAGATTTGGTGGGGATTAAAGATACGATGGTGGAAGGTAGTTATCATCGATTTGGTGATTAGTACCTCCTTAGAAGGTTCCATATTTATAGGGGATTAAAGATAAGATGGTGGAAGGTAGTTATCATCGATTTGGTGATTAGTACCTCCTTAGAAGGTTC
>CAZILU010000238.1:0-2471 GCA_964540165.1 uncultured Mariniphaga sp. | reverse complement strand
AACGGATATGCCACTCCCGAAGGTCAGGGACTTGACAGCGATAAGTATAATCCAAAGGCGCTGGAAGTTCATCTGTCCGGTATGATTGATGAGGTGTTGAGTGACTCCAAAACGTATGTTGGGAAGAGTTTTTCTACCATTCATACCGATAGCTGGGAATCGGGAGCCGCTAACTGGACTGCCGGCTTTCCGGAAGAATTTAAAAAGCGGAGAGGATACGATCTTCTTGCGTGGCTGCCTGTAATGACGGGAGGAAGAGTAGTTTCAAGCATTGAAGAGAGCGAGCGTTTTTTATGGGATATACGGCGCACCATTGCCGATATCTTTATTGATCTCCATCTGAACTATTTTCGTGAGTTAGCTCATCAGCGGGGGGTTTTATTCTCGTCTGAGTCAGCCGGGCGTCAGCAGTTTCTCTATGATCCGATATCATTCCAGGTTTGTTCTGATCTTCCCATGGGTGAGTTTTGGAATACTCCGCAGGAGAAGCGTCCGCGCCCCGATTGTAAAGCGGCTGCTTCGGCTGCCCATATTGTCGGATTGCCGATTGCCGGAGCGGAGGCGTTCACTCAAAACAAAAACCATAGTGGCGAATGGCTTGAGTCTCCTTATGGGCTTAAGGCTCTTGGCGACAGTGTATTTTGTTCGGGCGTTAACCGTTTCTATTTTCACCGGACAGTGGCACAGCCCGATCCGGCAAAAAAACCGGGGATGACCTGGCCACGGGTGGGCATCAACTTCGATACTTCACAAACCTGGTGGGAACCCGGGAAAGCCTGGTTGGATTATCTTACCCGTTGTCAATACCTTCTTCAGCAGGGTAAATTTGTTGCCGACGTAGCCATAGTAACCGATGAGGGAGCCCCATCTTCCCTTACCCGAACCTATCAGGAGCCTGTTAGCGCTGATGATGAATACGATACGTCAACCGTTACCGAAAGTATCCTCCGATATTTTGACAGAATGCATGAACTTCCTCCGTCTGGTTATGATTATGATTTTGTCAATGCCGAAACGGTGCATGCGATGGAGGTAACCGATGGGAGAATTCAACTTCCATCGGGTATGGCCTATCAACTGCTTGTCCTGGCACCCTCTGAAAGAATGACGTTGGCTCTTGCACGGAAAATAAGCCAATTGGTAAAGGCAGGAGCCACAATTGTCGGAAAAAAACCGGTTAAATCACCTTCTCTAAAGGATTTTCCCCGGGGAGATCAAGAGTTGCAGGCTCTTGTCAATGAGCTTTGGGGGGATGACCCGAACGATGAGGTGGTCAGAAACGTAGGGAAGGGGATGGTTTATAAAGAGAGTTCGTTAAAAAGAGCGCTGAATGTCCTTCGTCTGAATCCGGATTTTGAATGTACTGCGGTTGGTAATTCTGCAGGATCAGCATCAAAAATTGATTATATTCACCGGCAAACCAATGCGGAGGATATCTATTTCATAAGCAATCAACAGAATGAGTCGGTTGAGTTGAATTGCCTCTTCAGAGTAGCCGGGAAAGAGGCCGGGTGTTGGTTCCCGGATACCGGAAAAGTAATTGCACCGGTTCTAACTGAACGTTTTCAGGAGAGAACAGCCATGAGATTGCGGTTGGATCCTTCGGGATCGCTATTTGTTGTTTTTAGCAACAAGAAGAGTGATGCCCATCAAAAAGCTGTGGAAAGATCTTTTTTCGATACGAAGGTTATTACGAAGTTAGAGGGGTCATGGAGTCTCTTTTTCGATCCGATGTGGGGAGGGCCAGGCGATTACCAAATGGAAAAACTGGAGTGCTGGACGAAAAACAGTGACGCAGGGATTAAATACTATTCGGGTACCGTTACCTACCAAAAAGAGTTTCAGTTTTCACGGAAATTGTTGAAAAAGAATCGTTCGTTTTATGTTGATTTAGGTAAAGTTAAAGAACTAGCACGACTGAAGCTGAATGGGGAAGATTTGGGCGTTGCCTGGAAAACGCCATATCAGGCAGAGATCACCCATGCGTTAAAGGCAGGAAAAAATATCCTTGAGATTGAGATTACCAATTTATGGCCAAATCGGCTCATTGGGGATTCCAAATTACCCGAAGGGGAAAAAGTTGCCAGGGTGAACTGGAATCCATATACAGAAAACTCACCGTTGCTGGAATCGGGTCTGTTTGGGCCGGTGACCATAAAAGAGAAGATTTAAATGATGTTTAGAGAAGAGAAGAATATTTTGAAAAAAAAAATTTAAAAACTAAAAAGAGATGACAAAAATTGGATTGTTTGGTATTGGACTTGATACATACTGGGGGCAGTTTGACGGATTGCTGGACCATTTAATGGATTATCAAAATCAAATCAGGGAGAAGATTAAAGGGTATGGCGTTGAAGTCGTTGATGCCGGCATGGTTGATAATCCGGTCAAAGACCGGGAGGCCGCCGATTTTCTGAAAGCAAATGATGTGGAAATTGTTTTCTTGTATATATCCACTTATGCATTATCGT
>CAZILU010000237.1:0-2480 GCA_964540165.1 uncultured Mariniphaga sp. | reverse complement strand
CCGGCAGCGGAAAATCGATGATCCCTCGTTCCAGGGCGCTTTCCACCAAAAGAAACGAAGGGGAGGCAGCGACAAATCGTATGAAGACCGGTTTAAGCGGACCAAGCCAAGACAGAAGAAGTCGGGGAAAAACCGGTAGCGTACCGAATCAGAAACACGCCCTGTGATACAGGGTGCCAAAATCCTGAACAGCGCTTCAGATGTGAAGAAGCTCATCGAGCCGGCTGAAAAGCTCCCGATGCTCCTGCTCTATCTTATGACAAACAGAGGGCCGGAACCACCGGATCCAGATCCATCGCCCCCGTCCCACCGTTTTTCGCAGAAGGAAATACCACCCGACCGCACACTTGCCGGCTAACGGCATCGCAATCAGCGCACCCGCCAAAACCCACCCCGAAGAGAACACCAGAGAGAGCAACAGAAGCTCCGCCAGATAGATTAGGGGAAAGAGAATGATGCCGGCCACCAGGAAGAAGGTACTCCAAAAAGAGCGATCTTTTACCTTTCGGCGTACCAACCGGTCGATGACAAAGAAGGGAATGGCATTGGTCAGAAAGCCGTAGATAAAGAGCGGCAATCCGGCTAAAAGCAATAATTTACCTCCTGCCAGCCTCAGAAACGTCTGCTTTTCATCGCCCACCACCCAGCTTCTCAACTTATATAACCGGATGGTATCATCAAAACGGGTTAACCCGGCAACCAGGGCAGCAACCGCTTGCGGATCTCTCTTTTCAAGCGCATCGAGCCTGGCCACCAACTGCTGATCGGAGCGAAACCGGTTTAACACCCCCGAATGAGATCTGGTTCTCTTATGAAATGTGCGACCATAAACCTCACGGATGCGCTCAAAATCGCGATAATGAGTTTTACTGCCGATGTTGATCACCAGGGGAAGCATGGCATCATGAATCCGGGATTTCAGGGCGTTAACCGCATGAGTGGAATTCCTGGCGTAGGCCTCCAGGTACTCCTTTACCGGAATGGGATCACCAAACTGCACAATGACGGTCCGGTTCAGCTTCCAAAAGTGACTATAGTAGATGCCTGTCGGAATAATCTGAATATCAAGGCTGTTTTCGCACTTCTCCTCGGCCATGAAAACGATGCGGGGAACCGCCTTTTTATGCACCAGCATCTGATTCCGGAATGAGTGTGCAGCCTCTGGAAAGAGTGCCAGAGCAGAATTATTCTCCAGTACCCGGATCGAATCGCCAAAGGTCTGCTCGTTTTTATCCAGGTTCTCCTTGCCATCGCGCAACCGGTAAACCGGTATAATTTTCAGAAACCGCAATATGGCATCCACCACCTTCGAGCGTCCGAAGATATCGGCCCGACCAAGCCATACCGGCTGTTGCGGCACATTCAGCAGAACGGCCATCGGATCGCTCAGGGCATTCTGGTGATTCGGTGAAAACACCAAAGGCTTTCCGGAAGGAATATGCTCCCTCCCGATGATCACCGTCCGGCGATGGATCAGCCAATAAGCAAAACGAATGTACTGCTTCAGCAGCCAGTACCCAAAAGACCACTTTTCATAACGCATAAATCAGCCTACTGCAGGTTCAACCAACGGTTTTTTAGACCAGAGTGTAGAGAGCGCCAGGCCACTGATGATGTGCCACACCCCCCACCAGGCGGCAATGATGGTCATCCCACCCAACTCCAGCTCGGGTGGGAAGATCTTGGGATTGAACATCAAAACCAACGCCAGGCCTGAATTTTGTATGCCGGTTTCGATGGTAACGGTTCTGCGATCTATTCTCGGAAGCCGCATCACAGATCCACTCAAAAATCCCGAACCCAAAGCCAGTCCATTATGAATCAATACGATAAAAAACACCACATGCACATAGCGCATGAAGTTGGAAAAATTGGCAGAGAGAAGAACAATAACAAAGGCAATAAATATTAAAATCGACAGCTGCCGGATCGGCTTTTTAATTCGTTGGGTCAGGCGTGGAAAATATTCGGCAAACAGGAGCCCTAAAACCACCGGGATACCCAACAGAATCACAACCGTCTGTATCATCTGAAAAAGATCGATCTCAATCGGCACCAGGTAGTTACCAGCTCCGGCTGCATTGTAATACTTCAGGTAAAGCTTCCCCCAAACCGCAAAATTGAGCGGGGTCATAAACGTAGCGATCAGGGTGGCAATGGCGGTAAGGCTGACCGACAGGGCAACATTCCCTTTGGCCATCGAACTCATGAAGTTGGAGATATTGCCTCCGGGACAAGCGGAAATCAGAATCATTCCCAATGCCACGGTAGGCGTTGGATTTAATACCATAATAAACAGCAGCGTAACCAAAGGCAGCAAAAAAAACTGAGAGACTACGCCGGTAATGGCCGACTTGGGCTTCATGAACACATCCCTGAAATGTTGCCATTTGATATCCAATGCCACTCCAAACATCACAAAGGCAATGGTCACATTCAATGCAAAGAGTCCGGAGGGAGAGAAATTGAGTCGTACATGG
>CAZILU010000236.1:0-2556 GCA_964540165.1 uncultured Mariniphaga sp. | reverse complement strand
GCAACCGGCATGCTCTCGCCAAAACCTTTTTCCGTAATCCGGTCGGCCGTAATTCCCATAGCCCGAAGCTGATCGGCAACCGTTTTGGCACGTCTTTCCGATAATTTCTGATTGTAACTGTCAGATCCCGTACTGTCGGTGTGGCCGTCCACCTGAATTTTCGTATCGGGGTACTCCTTCAATACTGAAGCCATCGAACTCAACTCCTCTTGTGCAGAAGCTTTCAAAGCCTCCGAATCAAAGTCAAACAGAATTCCGGACTCCATAGTAACCTGAATCCCCTCGCCAACGCGCTCTACCTTGGCATTTTCCAACTCTTTCTCTAACTCTTCCGCCTGTTTGTCCATGTATTTCCCGATCAAAGCGCCGGCGGTACCCCCAACGGCAGCACCAATAATAGCTCCGGTAGCTGTATTATCGGACCGGCTGCCAAGAGCGCCACCAATAATGGCTCCGGCTCCGGAACCGATCGCTCCCCCTTTCAATGTTCTGGATGCGTTGCATCCCGAAAAAACCAGGGCAATACTAAGTGCCATGGTTAAGACTGTTGTTTTTGATTTCATTTGATTAAAATTTAAAATTTTCAATGGTATCAAATGGAACTCGCATACATTTTAATCGTTGTCGTTTGTGACAAGAATCGTCATGCTCGTTTCATTTGATTAAATTTTTTATACTTAAAACATAATAGTTCAAATACCATACCATAGCCAATAGATATATCCTATTTTGAAATTTATCGTTAAATATAATAATTATTTATATAACATTTTCAACCCATAAAAGTTGACATACGAATATTTCAGCGTTCGGCTGAAGTTTAAAAAAAAGGATTTATCAACGCTTTTATTGATAAAAATTTTATCAAATTGAGAGGAATTTTAACCAGGAGAGAGATCAGGTGAACCGCTCCAGCAGTTCAATTCGCTTCTCAATGGGCGGGTGGGTGGCAAAGAGGTTATCCCAGGAGAAGTTATGGCTCGATGGTTTGGGATTGTCAATGAACATCTGAGCCACATCGCGGTTCTGAACCGCTTCAATTAACGGATCGGCACTGATTTTTCGCAGGGCAGAAGCCAGGGCCCGGGGGTTCCGGGTAAGTTCGGCTGCACCGGCATCAGCCATATACTCCCTCGAACGGGAGATGCCAAACCGCAACAACATAGAGATCAGGTAGGCAATGGAGGTGATTACTACGGCCAGCAGAATGACCGGGGCGTTGCTCTTGCCATCGCGGCTCCGGCCCGTAAACCGAAGGCTTCGAAAAGCCATCTCGGCAATAAAGGCAAATATTCCGACAAAAATCACCGAAACAATCAACAGACGCACATCGCGATTTTGGATGTGTGTTAACTCATGAGCTATCACCGCTTCCAACTCCGTATCGTCGAGTTTGTCGATAATCCCCTTTGACAAGGAAATGGCGTAACTGCTTTCACCAATGCCACTGGCAAAAGCGTTGAGCGAGTCGTCATCAATCACAAAGATCTTTGGGATTCTTAACCCCTGAGAGATACAAAGGTTTTCCACCAGGTTATAGACCCGTTTGTTATCTTTTCGATCGAGAGAGTGGGCTCCCGTAGCGGCTTTTATAATGGAGGTATGAAAGAGCCAGGCAATCGAAAACCAGATGGCCGTACCAGCCAAAACCAATGGCACCGTGGATGTGAACGACTGGCTCACAGCATCCGGGCCACTTTCCGGTGGAATGAGAAACAAAAAAAAGAGGTAAGTCATTGCCAGCAAGATTGCCGGAAAGGCAATCAGCAAAACCAGAGAGTTTACGTTATTTCTTCGAATCTGCTTCTGAATGCCAACGTACTGCATGGATGACTAAAAATTAATCTTTGGTGGTTCTTCCATCTCGGTACGACGATCTTCGCCTAAATCAAACAGCGTTTCCCGCTTAAATCCGAACATGCCGGCAAGAATATTGGCCGGGAAAGACTCCACACCGGTATTGTATTCAGTGGTGGCAGCATTGAAAAATCGACGGGCAGCAGCCAGCTTATTCTCAATGTCACTCAACTCCTCCTGTAACTGAAGGAAATTCTGGTTCGCCTTCAGATCGGGATAAGCCTCAAGCTGAACCCGAAGTCCCTGCAGCGCCGAGGTAAGCCTGCCTTCGGCTGCAATCTTCTGATCGATGGTCTGAGCACCCATCGCGGCCGTCCGGGCTTCGGTCACCTTCAAAAGAACCTCCTTTTCATGGGCGGCATAAGCTTTCACCGTATCCACCAGTTGGGGAATCAGGTCGTGTCGCTGGCGAAGCTGGACATCAATGTCGTGAAACGCATTCTCACGCCGGTTTCTTAATCGCACCAACCGGTTGTACAATCCAACAAGCCAGAATCCAATGACGACAACAATTCCCAAAAAAATTAAAATTCCCATTACCTGTTGTTATTAAAGGTTATACTTTATACGTAAAATCAATTTTATAATCCGGATAAGAAAATACTATTTTCCGCGAACTATTCTGCTTTTGAAATTAGCGGTTTTAAACTTAGAAAATAATATCCGATAAACAAATAGCATAACGGAAATATATTTCGC
>CAZILU010000235.1:0-2640 GCA_964540165.1 uncultured Mariniphaga sp. | reverse complement strand
ATTTCACGGTTAAATACATAATCGTTAAAGGGCACCTTGAAAAACAGTCGGTACAAGACCGGCACAAACATCAGGGTAATCAGTGTGGCAAAGAACAGCCCGAAAATGATGGCCAGCGCCAGCGGTTCCCACAGCAGATCGCCCGAAAACCACAAGGGCAGCATTCCCATTGACGTAGTAAGCGTAGTAAGGATCACCGGCCTGAAACGGTTGTTAGCAGCTTTCAAAATGGCGTCGCGCCGGTCCACATCGGGATTCTCTGTTATCTCCACATCGATGCGGTCGATGAGGATGATCGCATTGTTTACGACAATTCCGGCCAGCGCAATGACTCCCAGCACGCCGAAGAAACTCACAAACGAACCACCGATAAACCAACCGACTACCACCCCAATAATTCCCAAAGGAATGGAAAGCACAATAATGGTCGCTTTGCGGATGGAATTAAACTGGAGCACAAGCAAAATAACGATTAGAAAAAAAGCCAGTGGAAGGTTCACAAAGATAGCTCCCAAATTCTCAGACTTGTCCTCGTCTTCGCCTCCCAGTTCATAATCGTAACCCAGATCCCATCCGGCTTTTTGTTCCTTCATCCATGGGCTGATGGTTTCAAAAATATCGGAAGCAGTATAGCCGGGTTCCAGGTATGCCCCAACGGTCATTGTTCGTCTGAAATCCTTGCGAATGATCTTCCCGAACTGCCAGTCCACGGTTACGTCAGCCACCTGTGAAAGCGGCACATTTTGATTTCCCGCGGTGGAATAGATGTTAAACGCCTGCACCGTTTCCATGTCGTGATCATCGCTGTTTTCATTCTTCAGAAAAATGGGAATCTGCTCATCGGCATCAAAAAAGTCACCGATTTTCATGCCCGCCAACCCGGTATTCAGTGCCATAGCAATTTGCATGTTGGTCAATCCGGCTCGCTGAGCTTTGTCGGGATCGATATCCACCACCAGCTTTTTGATTTTCGGTCCCCAATCGTCGGTAATATTTTTAGTTCCGTCAATGGTAATCAGTTTCTCTTTCACCTCTTCTGAAATAAGGGCCAGTTTTTCAGGATCACTGCCGGATATCCGGATCTCTACCGGTGTTCCTGAAGCTCCTGCACCGGTTAGCCTGTTCACCCGTATATCGGCATCCGGAATGCGATTAAAGCAGAAGCTGTCAACCTTGGCAATAATGTAATCGTTGTCTGTATCACCGGTGGTATTGAGCAACATATGGGCATAACTGGAGTTGGCTTCATTTTTAAAATACCCCAGATCATAGGGCTCAGGACCTTCACCGATAAAAGAGGAAAAATCGAGTACTCCCGGTCTCTTCTTTTCGGTCTCGGGATCGACCAGCAGGTTTTCCTGGATAAAATGGCCGATATCGTTCACCGCCTGCCCGGTATATTCCATCTGCGTGCCCGAAGGGAACTTAATGTCCACCGTTACCAGGTTCCGGTCACTGTCGGGGACCAGCTTAAACGGCAGGAACTGCACCAGCGAGACGGCAACCACAAACAACCCCGCAATGAATCCCAGAAAAAGGAACGGCTTTTTCAAAACCCGGAAAAGCAATCTATGGTACCAATCATTCAGTCTCTCCATGTTCCGGTCCATAAAATTTTCCTTCTTCTCCTTATTCCGGGTTTTTACCTTCACTATCAGCACGGCCAGCAAGGGGATAAATGTAAGCGCCAGAAACCAGGATGCCAGCAGTGTGGCGCTGACCACCCAGAACAGTTGCGAAGAGATCTCTCCCATCGGCGTTCGGGCCAGGGCAAACGGCAAAAAGGCAGCCGAAGTGGTGAGCGATGAAATCAGCAACGGAACGAGCAATACCTTTCCTGAATAGATACTGGCGTCAAAAGCACTGAGCCCGCGCTTCATATTCACTAAAATGGATTCCGAAATCACAATTCCGTTATCCACCAGCAGTCCCAGCGAAATAATAAGCGCTGCCAGCGATACCTTGTTGAATCCCAGGTTAACCATTCCCAGGAAGAAGAAGGAGGTGAGAATTACCATAGGTATAAGGGTTGCCACCAGTGAGCCGGTGCGAAATCCCAGGAACAGCAACATAACCGCTAAAACAATAACAATGCTCTGCACCAGGTTCACCAGGAAATCATTCACCTGTCCATGTACCACCTGGTCCTGCGATGCCGAACGCACCACTTCCACGCCCAGCGGCAGATGGCTGTTAATCCGCTCTAACGCGGCATCCACCTCCTCACCCAGCCGCACGATATTCGCACCATCTTTCAACGAAATAAACAGCGCTATAGCCGGTCTGCCGTTCACCTTTACCAGCTTTTCGCGTGGTGTCACGTAATCGCGGTAAATGCGGGTAGTAATATCTTCAAGATATACCGATGCCCCTGTAGAAGTGGGGATCAGAATTTTTTGGAGCCCCGACAAATCGTCAAAGCTGCCCGACGGTTCCAGCACAATACGCTGGCGTCCCATATTAATCTCACCTCCCGGGAGCAGGATATTCGTAGCCGAAATAATATTGCGTAGTCTGGTTACATCCAGTCCATAATATGCCAGTTGCTTATCGTCGAACTCAATAAAAACACGCTCCTGCTGCACACCGCCGTACTTGATTTTAGCCGCATCCGGAAGGAGGAGCAGTTCGTCGCGCACC
>CAZILU010000234.1:0-2783 GCA_964540165.1 uncultured Mariniphaga sp. | reverse complement strand
GCGGCCAGTTACGGGATATCAATCCGAACGATGTTCAGTCGATCGAAGTTCTGAAAGATGCTTCGGCTGCAGCTATTTACGGATCGCGCGGTGCCAATGGGGTCATTTTGGTCACGACCAAAAGGGGATTAGAGGGTAAACCGAAGATCTCGTATGATGGATTCTATTCCATACAACAGTTCACGAACCTGCCCGATCTGATGAATGGTGAGGAGTTTTATAAGTTTAAGATGGATCGTGAACCGGATTATATGACCCAATCGGAGCAGGAGGTTTATGACTCCAAAGCGTGGGTTGACTGGCTCGATCTTGCCCTTAGAAACGGAAATACCCAGCAACATAATCTCTCTGTTTCCGGTGGCTTTCAGAATACGCAATATTACATTTCGGGAGGTATAACCGATGTTCAGGGATTGGCCGTGAATGATGAATATATGCGTTTGACCACTCGTATTAATCTGGATACCAAGGTCACTGACTGGTTTACCCTGGGAACCAGGACACAGTTGAGCTATGACGACCGCGGAGGTAATTCGCCTACCTGGGATGGAGATCATGGAGTCTTCTGGATGAATCCGCTGACAAAGGCTTACGATGATAATGGACGATTGACGATTTTTCCCTGGCCGGATGATGTGTACTTCAGGAATCCGTTGATGGGGATTCTGGCAACGAATATAAACGAATCGTATCAGGTGGTGGCAAACAACTATGCCATTGTTGATTTTCCATTTTTGGAAGGTCTTCAGTACCGCATAAATACCGGTATCCGGGTACGTTTTTTAGATCAGGGAACCTATTATGGCCGGGATACGCAGTTGGGTCTGAACGATCGGGGAAACGCCTCTCTGAACCGGGGACGCTATAACAGCAATGTGATTGAGAATATTTTAAACTACAACCGTGAGTTTGGAAAACATACCCTTTTCTTTACCGGTGTATATAGTTTTGAAGAGTCGAAGAGCAGCACTAATAAGCTGGATGCAACCGGATTTCCGCACGATATCCTTACCTGGTATTCGGCGTCACAGGCGGAGTTAATTGAACCCGATTTTTCATTTAATAAATCAGCATTGATCTCGCAAATGCTGCGGTTTAATTACGCATTCGATAGTCGGTATCTTTTGACCTTAACCGGCCGTCGCGATGGATATTCCGGGTTTGGTGCCAATAATAAATGGGGTATTTTCCCCTCTGTGGCATTGGGATGGAACATAGCCAATGAGGCGTTTTTTACACCGAAAGAAATCGTTAACACGTTGAAATTAAGAATTTCTTATGGATTGAACGGAAATCAGGGCGTTGGTGCTTATGAAACGATTTCCAGGCTTTCTGAAGCAAACTATGTTGCCGGTGCTTCTACGCTTCCCGGCTACCGGCCAAGCCGGCTGGGTGAAGATAACCTGGGATGGGAATCGACAAAAAGCCTGAATGCGGGGATCGACTTTGGATTGTGGAATAACCGGTTAATGGGTGACTTGAACTTCTATAAGTCAAATACATATGATTTGTTGTTGAGCCGTACGATTTCAGCCGTGCATGGAATTACAACCATCACACAGAATATTGGGGAGACACAAAACCTGGGATTTGAAGCATCGGTCACATCCAGAAACATCGTAAAAAAAGATTTCAGGTGGATAACTACTGCCAATGCAACGGCGCTGAAAAATGAGATTGTCTCTCTTTACGGCGATCTGGATGAGGAGGGTAATGAGATTGATGATATAGCAAACAGTTGGTTTATCGGTGAGCCTATCCGCGTGAACTTTGGGTATGTATGGGATGGCGTATGGCAGGAAGATGAAGCGGAAATGGCAGCCTTTTACGGAACCCAACCCGGGTTTATAAAGATCAAAGATCTGGATGGGGATACGGCGATTACGGCTGCCGACCGGAAAATAATCGGCCAGCGGGATCCCAAGTTTATGTGGGGTATGAATAATGCATTCACTTATAAGAATTTCACACTATCTGTTTTTATGCATGGCGTGCATGGCGTGACAAAGAACAATGTGCTGAAATCGGATAATGTATATGGAGGTGTAAGGCGTAATACGACAAAGAAGAACTGGTGGACACCGGAAAATCCAACCAACGATTGGTATATGAACCATATTGATGCCCACCGGCAGGGGGGAGTTGGCGCAAACAATTACGAAGATGCCAGCTTCATTCGTATTAAAGATATTACCCTGACGTATGACTTTGCCAAGGGATTGCTTAAAGGGATCGGATTTGACAAACTTCAGGTATATGCTACCGGGCGAAATCTCTTTACCATTACAAAGTGGGAGGGGCTCGATCCGGAACTTGATGACCAGCGGTCATTTCCGTTACAAAAAGAGTTTGTATTTGGATTGAACCTTGGATTTTAACCCTTTACAACCAATCCAATCATGAGGAAAATACCGTTAATAATTAAAACTAATGATGAGATGAAAAATATTAATATACGCTTTTTGATTATTTTTTCAGCCTTTTTTATGTTCTTCGGATGTTCCGAGGAGTGGCTGGATGAGAAACCACCGCATCTTATAACCACCGAATCGCTTTATGCTACCTACGAAGGATTTGAAACCGGCTTAAACGGATTATACGCCCTGGTGAGGGAGGAGCGTGAAGGCCGTGATGGAAGCAACTACCTTCGTGCAGAGATGTTTATGAATGGTACCGATAATATGGTTACGAACCATCGGGATGGATTTGCTCGGGTTGCGGAAGACTGGGTTGCGCAGAACACCCCGTTCAATGCCGATATTCGCTCGACCTTTACCTGGCTC
>CAZILU010000233.1:0-2832 GCA_964540165.1 uncultured Mariniphaga sp. | reverse complement strand
TTTAATTAGATGAAAAAGGGAATACATCCGGAAAATTACAGAATGGTAGCCTTCAGGGATATGTCAAACGGACATACTTTCCTTACCAAGTCGACCGTTGATACCAAAGAGACTGTTGAGGTGGATGGAGTAGAATATCCACTCTATAAACTTGAGATTTCCAACACATCGCACCCGTTTTATACCGGTAAGGTAAAACTGGTTGATACCGCAGGCCGTGTAGACAAGTTCATGAGCCGTTATGGAAAGCACATGGAAAACAGGAAAAAGTAAAATTTATAGTTTTATAGGACAGCTCCGTTTTTGCGGGGCTTTTTTTTTGCCTTTTTGTTGCAATTTTGTCGGTAAATGGAGTGATTTTTGGATAAAACGGCACGAGTCTCCTTTTTTTATCTTCGTGGCATAACAATTGCCTGATCGAACAGAAATAATTAATCAGACAGATTGTCACCTTATTATATGGGCATGTGAAGATTAGCGTGATATCACTCATAAAAGGATGGAAGTTGTCATTTCGAGGCCCCACCCAAAAAAAATGTGCATAATGAGTGATGACATAACCGGCAGCTGTCATTGGCACTTTTGGGCAGCTGTCATTTCGATGAGTATCCGAGGAGAAATCTTTTTGTAATGTAGCAGATTTCTCACCCGGAATACCGGGATTCGAAATGACACTACGATGCGATTTTGTCATGCTTTTCATTATAAGCTATTTATAAGAATCTGTCATTGGCAGGGGCCACTTAATTGAAATGAGATATACGAACTGAAAATTTAGTTAGATGAAGTATAAAAATTTCGGATTAGACGATATTTTTTTGAAAAGAGGTATGTCAGACGATGCAGATATTATTCCGATCATTGCCGATGGAGATGATGCCGACCTGAAACATGTTGAAGTTCCCGATCACCTGCCTGTTTTGCCACTCAGGAACACAGTATTGTTTCCGGGTGTGGTATTGCCGATCAATGTCGGCCGGCAAAAATCACTTCAGTTAATTAAGGATGTTTACAGTGGCAGCCGGCTTTTAGGAACGATGGCACAGAAAGATTTTACCATTGATGACCCTGCGGTGGATGATCTTTTTACGGTTGGCACTATGGCGGAAATATTGAAGATATTAGAGATGCCCGATGGATCAACATCGGTCATTATTCAGGGAAAACGTAGGTATGCCATTCGTGAGTATGTTGAGAAAGAGCCCTATTTTAAGGCAGCGGTTACACCGTTAACCGACACTTCGCCCGACAGCGATGCAGAGTTTAATGCTATTGTTGGTTCACTGAAAGACCTGTCGATTAAAATTGCACAGTTCTCAGCGAATGTTCCGCCCGAGGCTACCTTTGCTGTTAAGAATATTGAGAATTCAACATTTCTCATCAACTTCATCTGTTCCAACACCGACATTGATGTGGAGGAGAAGCAGAATCTGCTGGAGATCGGTAACCTGAAGGAGCGAGGCATACAGGCAATCAGCTACCTGGTGAAGGAGGTTCAGATGATGGAGTTGAAACAGGATATCCAGAAGAAGGTTAAGACCGACATGGACCGGCAGCAGCGGGAGTTTATGCTGAATCAGCAGATGCGGACCATTCAGGACGAGCTGGGTGGTAATCCGATCGAGCAGGAGATCAATGACCTTAAAGAGCGAGCGAAAGATAAGAACTGGAGCAAGGAGGTAGCCCGCTTTTTTGACAAGGAGGTAGAGAAGTTACGCCGCCTGAATCCTGCGGCCGGGGAGTATTCGGTGCAGTTTACTTTTTGTCAGACTCTGGCCGAGCTTCCATGGAATGAGTATTCGAGTGATAATTTTGATCTTAGAAATGCCCGGAAGGTGCTGGATGAGGATCACTATGGACTGGAGAAGGTTAAGGAGCGTATTTTGGAGCATCTGGCGGTACTGAAACTGAAAAAGGATATGAAATCTCCCATCCTTTGCCTTTATGGTCCGCCGGGAGTAGGAAAAACCTCGCTGGGGAAATCGATTGCCCGCGCTCTTGACCGGAAGTATGTGCGCATGAGTTTGGGTGGATTGCATGATGAGTCGGAGATTCGGGGGCATCGTAAAACATATATCGGTGCCATGCCCGGGCGGATCATTCAGAACATCAAAAAGGTGAAGACCTCCAATCCGGTTTTTATTCTCGATGAGATCGATAAGGTATCGAAAGATTTTCATGGCGATCCCGCATCCGCACTGTTAGAAGTGTTGGATCCGGAGCAAAATGCCGAGTTTCACGACAACTATGTGGAGGTCGATTTTGATCTTTCACGGGTGATGTTCATTGCTACAGCGAATACGTTGAATACCATTGCACCTCCGCTGCGCGATCGCCTGGAGCTGATCGAGGTGAGCGGGTATCTGGTAGAGGAGAAGATTGAAATTGCAAAGCGTCATTTAATCCCCAGGCAGTTGAAGAACCATGGGTTGACGAGCCGCGATGTGACCTTTTCTAAAAAGGTTATTGAGACAATCATCGATGGCTATACACGGGAGTCGGGAGTGCGGGAGTTGGATAAGAAGATAGCTAAGGTGATCCGCCGCATTGCCAAGAAGATAGCATTTGAGGAGTCCTATAATAAAAAGTTGACCAGGGAGGATATCCGGGAGTACTTAGGGGTAACGGAATTTTCGAAAGAGCGTTACCAGGGGAATGAGTTTGCCGGGGTGGTTACCGGTTTGGCATGGACGGCTTCGGGGGGAGAGATTCTCTTTGTGGAAACCAGTCTGAGCAAAGGCAAAGGTTCACTGACGCTTACCGGAAATCTGGGTGATGTGATGAAGGAGTCGGCTATGCTGGCTCATGAGTATTTGAAGTCGCATGCTGCCC
>CAZILU010000232.1:0-2874 GCA_964540165.1 uncultured Mariniphaga sp. | reverse complement strand
CCGGTGTCGCCCCCGGGACAGTTCCTGGCAACAATCATTATGATCATGGGTTATGCCATCATTGCCGTCCCTACCGGGATTGTCACCGCCGAAATGCTGAAACCCACGATGAAAAACAATACCCAGGTATGTCCTGAGTGTATGGCCGATAAACACGACGACGATGCTCTGTACTGCAAAAAATGTGGCGCCAGGCTGAATCTTCCTTCAGTCGGTTAACAACCTGTGGCTATTTGTGAATATTTTGGATGCGTTGAAAGGAAATTTCGCGGCAGGTTTGTTTACTTTTGCGGAGGAAACGAAATTGATGCCATGAAGCAATATTTAGATCTTTTGGAAACGATTCTGGAGCAAGGCGTTGAAAAGGAGGACCGCACCGGAACCGGAACGATAAGCATTTTTGGATATCAGATGCGGTTTGATCTTGGGGAGGGATTTCCGGTGGTTACAACGAAAAGGCTTCATTTGAAATCGATCATTCATGAGTTGCTCTGGTTTTTGGCCGGCGACACCAATGTGAAATACCTGCAGGAACATGGGGTTCGTATCTGGAATGAATGGGCCGATGCCAACGGCGATCTGGGGCATATTTATGGTTACCAGTGGCGGAGCTGGCCGACCCCCGATGGGAGATTCGTAGATCAGATCAGCCAGGTGACCGACGCAATCAGACATAACCCCGATTCGCGACGCCACCTGGTGAGCGCCTGGAATGTGGGCGAGCTCGATCAGATGAACCTGCCTCCCTGCCATGTGCTTTTCCAGTTTTATGTTGCCAATGGGCGGTTGTCGTGCCAGTTATACCAGCGCAGTGCCGACGTATTCTTAGGGGTCCCCTTCAACATAGCATCCTACGCGCTGCTAACGATGATGGTGGCTCAGGTGACCGGATTGCAGCCGGGCGAGTTTGTCCATACCTTTGGCGATGCTCATATCTATACCAACCACCGGGAGCAGGTGAAGCTTCAGCTTACCCGGAAACCTTACCCGCTGCCAACGATGAAGATCAATCCGGAGGTAACGGATATTTTTGGCTTTACGTATGAAGATTTTGAATTGGCAAACTACCAGGCTCATCCGCACATCCCCGGGAAAGTAGCTGTTTAATGCGATTGTCTATGATTCATAAGAATATATCCATCATCGTGGCTGTGGCCGAAAACTTCGCTATTGGCAAAAATAACGACCTGCTGTTTCACCTTCCCGATGATCTGAAACGGTTTAAACGGATCACAACCGGTCACACCCTGATCATGGGCCGAAACACCCTGTTATCCCTGCCCCGGTGGCCGCTTCCCAACCGAAGGCATATAGTGATCACAGACCTGCCGGAGGATGATTTTCCCGGATGCGAAATCGTTTATTCAATAGAGGCGGCGGTTGAAAGGGTAAAGGATGAGTCAGAAGCGTTTGTCATTGGCGGGGGGATGGTCTATCGCCAGTTTTATCCGCTGGCGGGCAAGCTCTATCTAACCCTGGTACACCAGCCGTTCGATGCCGATGTCTTCTTTCCTGAAGTGGACTTCTCCCAATGGAGTGAACTACACAGAGAGGATCTTTTCGATGAGATAAACGGCTTTCATTACGCTAACCTGATTTTAGAACGCAAAGAGAGCTGTGGTTGATTTTTTTCTGACATCAGGCCAGTTTCGTCTCACTTCTGTTGCCTGCTTTATCGATGGCTGCAATAACGATCTCTCGCCCTTTTCCCGATGTCTCGAAGGTGAAAGGATTTTTTTTCAGGATTTGCGGATGGTGCTCCACACGTCCTGCTACCTTCCCGTCAATAACCACTTCATAGTGGGATAGGGGCTCGTCGGCCGCATACGCTGTATGCCACGATATGAGCTGTTTTTCGCCATTCTCTCGTTTTTCCGCCAGGCGTGGTCCGGCGGTAAATCGCTCCTTACCCATCTGGAAGTAGTTGGTTTTACCCTCTTTCACGGTTGCTGCAAGCGCCTCCGTGCGGATGCGCTCCTCCGGTGTCAGGCCGTCGGGTCCGATTTGTGCCGCATAGAAGTTCTGCACCAGTTGGCATCTCATCGGATCTTCATCGATATGTCCGATGCCTATTATAAGTGTATGAACCCCCGGGGTTGTCAGGGAGTACTCGATCAACGGCCGGCTGGGTAATCCGGGTTTTCCAACCTCCCGGTACACATCTTCCGGTTTGTTCGACCAGCGCGGCTCTTTGTGATACATAGCCGCATCGGCGAAAGTCTTCATGCCGATGATGCCCATCCCTTTGGCCTCGGCAACCGGGATGACGTTGTGCTGCATGTTGAACATCAGACGGTCGTTGGCGTTGATGGCAACCAGCAGTCCGTCTAAGATTCCCCACGCATCGCGCTGGATCATATCAATCATCACCGGCGGATTGTTATGTCCCGAGAAACCAATGTGCCGGATCAGTTTTTGTTTTTCCGGGTTCATGCCGGTGTGGTTTGTTCCGTCACGCAGGTCGCGCAAAGCGACCAAAGCCCCGAAGTTCCCGTCGGGATCGAGGTGTGTCTCTAATCCCTCATACAGCACATCGACCTCTTCCGCGGTCGAAAGGGTGTGGATCAGCACCATGTCTAAGTAAGCGCCCTGCGGAAACCACCCGGTCCCGTCACCAAAGAGCTGGGTCAGCGATCGCTTTACATCGTCAACCGCACACTGCACCTCTGCTCCGTTCGAACGGCTTCTTACCCGCTCCCGGTCGGGCCCTCCGGGATTACCCCACCGCATGGCTGTTTTGCTGGTCAGCCAGATCGATTTACGCAACTTTTCATCGTATTCCGGCTCACCCGGTATCAGATGAAGCTTCCGGAACGCTTTATTGAAATTTTGTTGACTGTCACCATACAGATTAGACGTATCGTAATAGTTAAT
>CAZILU010000231.1:0-2879 GCA_964540165.1 uncultured Mariniphaga sp. | reverse complement strand
TGCAATTGTCCGTACTGCCCGATCTGAAATGGGAAAAGCCGATCGTAAGCCGCCTTCAGCTCCGAAGCAAATTCAGCATCCTGATCTAACACATCGGCAGCCTGCATACAATTCAGGAACAACTCTTTGATGATTGTCATATCCATCGTTGAGGCCATACTGATATCAAGAATATGACCGTCTAACCTAAATGAATTTTCGGGCGAGGTTGATGGATTGGTCACCAGTTGACCCGATCCATTCTCCACCAGGAAATCGAGCAAAAATGCTGCTGCCCCCTTCATCAGCGGCCATCCCTGGTTTTCGAGAAACGCTTTATCGCCGGTGAAGAGGTAATGGTTCCAGACGTGCTGCGACAACCAACCCCCGGCCATAGTCCAACACGACCAGCGGGGCACGCCTCTTGGATCCCAGTCCCCACCCCCGGTAGGAGAGCTCTTAGCCCAAATATCGGAGTTATGATGCACGCACCATCCTCTGTCAATGCCATAATTCTGCTGTGCCGTCACACGGCCATTAAAAGCCAGGTTCTCCATGAAACTGAATAACGGCTGATGGCACTCCGGCAGCCGGGTTACCTCGGCAGGCCAGTAGTTCATCTCCAAATTGATATTGGTCGTATAGTTACTCCCCCAGGGAGGCTGTATCTTATCATTCCAAAGTCCCTGCAGGTTGGCAGGAACTACACCACCGCGTGAAGAGGATATCAGCAGGTATCTGCCATACTGAAAGTATAGAGAAACCATGTCCGGATCAAAACGCCCCTCACCAAAAGCGACCAGCCGCTGATCGGTCGGTAGCTGCTGCTCCTGGCCCTCCAGTTTCAACGACACACGATTAAACAGGTTCTGATAATCGCTCAGATGATCTTTCATCAATTGCCGGTCGCTTTTTTGACTAACAGCATTCAAAATCTCAGTCGTTTCCACCGAGGGATCTCTTCCTTCCAGTCCGGGTGATTTATCAAAACCATTGAAACTGGTGGCTGAGGCAAGGGTGATGACCACTTCGTCGGCACCGGTTACCTGAAGTGCTTCCCCGCTTCCGGAAACCTCCCCTCCCTGGTTGTTAATCCGCATTCGGATCTCAAAATTGGTTCCCTTCCCATCGAAAGAGTCATAAACGATCTGGTGGGCCTCAGCCTCCCGGTGTGCCACATGTTTGGGAGCCTTTCCCGCGAGCATCAACTCTTTTCCATTCACAGTAATCGCTTTTACCATCAACTGACTGGCAAGGCTGGCCGTAAAGGTAAGCTTTCGTCTCTTCGATGCCCTCAATCGAATGACCAGCGCTTTGTCCGGATAACTGATGAATGCTTCTCGTTGGTAAGTAACCCCATCGATGGTAAATTGGGAAGATGCCACAGCCTCATTCAAATTGAGGCTTCGTTTATATCCGGTTACCTCTCTGTCGGGAAGTGAAAACTGCAGATAGAGATCGCCCAGGGGCAGATAGCGGGCCGAATAGGGACCATGCATCCCTCTCCACAAGGTATCAGCCTTCCGGTAATCCTCAGCAAACACTGCCTCACGTACCTGACGTAAAATTTCCGGACCGTTCTCCACATTGCCGGGATCAGGCTCACCCGACCACAACGTGATATCGTTTAATGAGAAGTGCTCCTGTTCCACCCCACCAAAAACCATGGCACCCAGCTTCCCGTTTCCTAAAGGAAGTGCCTCTTCCCATACTCCCGCCGGTTGTTCATACCAAAGCTCCAGCCGATGTTGTTCTTCTTTGCCCCGATTGTTACAAGCGAAAAAACCGATCACCAGCAATCCTGCTAAAATATTTTTCATCTAATTAAATTTTCAGTTCGTGTATATCTTCTCAACAAATACTTTTGCCGGTTTCATCCCTTTTTTCCGGCCCGATGGAACTCGCATAAAATTTAATTTGCCTCACTCCATCGTTTATTTTACTGGTGTTCGACAGAATACGCAAGCGTATTTCGTAAAATTTGTGGCAAAATCCTGCCATGTTCGTTTCTTTTTTATTTCCCGTCTTCCATCTTCCGGCTTTAAAAAATGATGTTGGTTGACGGCATTTTTCTATAAATATGGAACCTCCTACGGAGGTTCATTTCCAACTACTTCAAACATTATTAAACATCTTCAAATTCAAATAACATCCCCTTCTGTCTTCGGTCTTCGGTCTTCTGTCTTTCATTTCTAATTTCTAATTTTTAATTTTTAATTTTCTTAATCGCTATCTATGATTAGTATCCAATATTTCTCAAAGCCTGTTCTCCCAATCGCTCCTTCAATTGAGCCAGGTATAGGCTTGCCGGTTCAACGGGCACACCATGAGAATCTTTCACTGCCCCGGGAAGATTGGGTTCCTTATCAAAAGGCCGTGGCATAGCCCGATCCTCGCCAATACAACCGATCATCCAGTTACAGGCACCGGGAGGATTTTGGATGGTAAAATCTTTCGCCAGGCAATTCCAGGCAACACCCCACCCCATCGACCATCCATGCCCTGATCCCATAGATCCCCGGTTTCTGAGGTCAATTCCACCATTCTCTGTCCGCACATTATCATAGAGCAGACCCGTAGACCAGCGCTGGTGCGACTCAGCCCGCTGGTCACCAACAAAATGGCAGTTTAAAACAACCATAGGGCCGGGCTGGCGGGCTCCGGTAGCAATAAACCAGACATTATCAGCAATCACCCGACACCGGTCGACCAGCACCTGGCCGCCATTCGGAGCAATCTCCGCCGGCCGCGATGAACCTTCATGTTTCGCCTGTCGGGTAATCGTAAGAAACTGAAGTGTAATTCGATGACCCCCGACAGCTACACTATTCATGGTCTCTTCAATAAGCATATGGCGGGCCCAGCAATCTTCACCGTAAATTCGGAGCGCATTAAAATGT
>CAZILU010000230.1:0-2992 GCA_964540165.1 uncultured Mariniphaga sp. | reverse complement strand
GAGAGGAACAGCCTGAAGGTTCAAGGTTGCTCTATCTGGATGCAAGGAGCGGTAGCGTAATTTCCGAGGAGACCGAAGATGTTTTTGGAACCTGGCTTGGTTATTCGTCGGAATACAAATTGCTGTTGCAGTCAACCCGGCCTTCACGCGACATGCTGAACGGGGAAGAGGGAAAGCGGATGATCGCTTATAACGTTGACACAAAAGAGAAAATCTGGGATAGGGAGATAAAATATGCCAATCCGCCCATCATTCATAACGATAAAATTTACACCAACGGTGAAGGCTTTATGCTGCTCACCGGAGAGCCATTGACGGAAACTGATCCAATAACAGGTGAAGAACTGAAGTGGAGCTTTAAGCGTGAATACGGATGTGGTTTTGTAGCCGCCAGCGAGTACCTGCTCACTTTTCGATCGGCATCAGCCGGATTTGTAAATCTCGATGCGTTTGAAGGCACGGGAAGTCTGGGCGGTTGGAAACCCGGCTGTTCCACGAATCTTATTGCTGCTGATGGGGTACTTAATTCGCCCGATTATACCCGGACCTGCCAGTGCGCCTACCAAAACCAAACATCCCTGGCGCTCATCAACATGCCGTGGATGTCGTACTGGACCAACAGTAATTATAAATGGAGCGGCCTCCGGATAAAACAACTGGGGCTGAACTTCAACGCACCCGGCGACCGAAGCTCCGATGACAATGTGTTGTGGTTCGAATATCCTTATGTTTCAGGAGCACCACCTGAAATTCCTGTGACCATCGATACATCGGGAATTACGAAAATCAGAAAGGAGCCATTTTCGGTCATCTCTGAAAAAACACCGTGGGTGAGTTCTAGTGCCCTGGGGGGTATCCGTTCGTTTGAAATTACGCTGGCGGAAGATCAATCGGTTCCCGAATCTACGTATACCGTAAAGCTCTATTTTTCAGAACTTGAAAACAGAAAACCGGGGGAAAGGATTTTTGATATTTCCATTCAGGACAGGAAAGTCACCGAAGGATTTGACATTGTTGCTGAGGCAGGAAAAGCGGATAAGGAAGTGGTAAAACAGTATTATGGCATTAACGTCGGGCAAACGTTAAAAGTGGAACTGGTTCCGGTACGCGGCAACACGCTGATTTCGGGGATTGAGCTGATTCAGGAATCTTTAACAGTTCAGTAAAAAAACAGAGTTATGAGATCAAATTATCTGAAAATCGTGATTATCGCTGCTATTGTGAGCTTGTCCTGCACCACAAAAGTTTCGGAGTGGTTTATGCTGAACTCTGTTCCCGACAATTACCTCCTGGTTTATTACCACAACAGCACCATTCCGGAGTCTGTTCTAAAACAACACAGGGAACTCGAACGCCGTTACAAAACGACCAATGTGCTTTTCAGGCCGGTATTAAAGGAAGAGATCGAAAAACCGTATTATGCGCTCTATTACAACAGCCGGCTTTTTTCAGCGTATGCCGATTATAATTCGCTCAATAATATGGAATCCTCTCCGGTGAGAACGGAGATTGTCACTGAGCTTTTGGCCGGTAAGCTGTGTGTGATGTTTTACCTGAAGAGTGGCAACCGGGAAAAGGATGAGGCAGGATTGCAGGTGTTGAAAAATACCGTAGCCATCTCGCCGTTTGACACGATTATTTCGATTAAGGAACTGGACAGGAACAGTGTTGAAGAGAGACATTTTGTGTCGATGCTCCTTAACGTAGAAGGCGATTTAAAAGATATTCACGAACCCATGTTGTTTGGTGTTTTTGGGCGTTTTAGGGTGTTAGAACCCCTGCTGGCTAAGGGTATTTCAGAAGAGAATATCAACCTGCTGATTGATTTTCTCACGGCTGACTGTAGTTGCCTTATCAAAGACAACCTGCCGGGTATCAGCATGCTGTGTAATACCGATTGGGAGAATCCACGTCCGGCGATGGTGAATAACATCCTGGACCAAAATCCATCCCTAATTCACCACTAGATGCGTCAGGATACGATTGGATATGATTCATTGGAGGCGCGGCCATTGCCCAAATGGCTTACCGACCAGCGTGAAGGGCTGAACACCTATCAGCCGGAAGTGCGGGAGATGAAGGAAGACAATTCACTGAATATCTCTTTCATCTCTACCGGAGCCGTAATCATCCTGACCATTTTATTTTTAACCATTTGGTTTCTGAAAAAAAACAAAAAAAGAGCGTAGTATGAATCCTTTAAAACTGGTAATCAAAGAGCTTTTGTTCCGTAGGGTTAGTTCGTTTGTCATTTTACTAACGGTAATTGTTGCCGGTACAGTGTCGGTGGCTGTTTATACATTGAGCAAAGCCAGTGAGAACGAAACGCGAAAAATCATGCGGGAACAGGGTTTAAACCTCTATATTTTTCCAAAAGGAACAAATCTGATTGATTTTTTTTCGGTCAATAACACACCAACTTTCCCCGAAAATTATGTGGATGTTCTTGCTGAATCAAAAACATTTGATGCTGTCAGGCACCTTACGGGAATACTCCAGCTGAAGTATCCCGACTGGACCGATCCAAACGGTTCGCGACATCAGATATTGGTGGTCGGCTATAAGGATGAGGCGATGCAGCGGTTTTTGCCCAAACAGGAGATCATGGGCTTTGATGTGGTTCCTGGAACCGTGCATATCGGCGCCCTTCTCTCAAAAAATATTCCGGAAGGTGCAAACTTCAAAATAGAGGACACCGATGGGATCGATCACGAATTCCGGATTGCCAAACGTCTTGAAGAAGGAAAAGGCATGATTGATCAGGGGGTTGCATTTAACCTGAATGACCTTCAGGGACTTATGGGGATGGAAGGGCAAATCAACAAAATTGAAGCGCTTGGCTGTGTCTGCCACGACGGACGGATAAAAAACGCCCGGCAACAGGTTCAAACCATATTTTCCGATTTGGAAGTGACCGAAATTGGCAGCATTGCCGATGCCAGGGAAAACCAAAGGCTGATGATGAACAAATACGGTGCATTTATCATCCCTT
>CAZILU010000229.1:0-3066 GCA_964540165.1 uncultured Mariniphaga sp. | reverse complement strand
TCATGGACACGTTGATTACCTGCTTCGTAGTGAAGGTTATCGATGTTTTGGGTCACTACCGAGAAGAGTGTTCCCTCCCGTTCCATCCGGGCTAACACCTCGTGCGCTCTGCTTGGCTGGGCACGATCGAAAAAATCGTAAAAAATTTCGCGGATGAAAATCCAGCACTCTTCGGGCTTTTCAAGGTAATAATCCAGATTCAACACGCCCGGATCGTACTTATTCCACAATCCATGTTCCCCGCGAAACGGCGGGATGCCACTCTCTACCGAAATTCCGGCGCCGGTGAAGGCCATGATTTTTTTTGCATGGCGTATCCGTTTCGCAGCCTCCTTTAATTGATTTTCCATATATCAGTAATAATTGTTCGATGCAAAGGTAACCGATGGATCTTCCATAAACAGTTAAACATCTGTTTTCATGAATAGGTTTAGAATTACCCGAAGATTGATTGGCCGGTTAAAACGAATTAAAATAATGAAGTATCTTTGTAAAAAATATCGAATCATGCTCGATCAGTCAACCATAGCAGCCATTTCAACCTCACCCGGAACCGGTGCCATAGCCGTCATCCGCCTGTCGGGCCGTGAGGCCATATCCATTGCCGGGAAGGTTTTCCGGAGTCCGGGAGGAAAAAAGAAGCTGGAAGATCAGCCGGCCAACACCCTGCACTTTGGGCGGATGGTTGATCAGGGTGTGGTCATTGACGAGGTGGTTGTGGGACTGTTTCGAGCCCCCCACTCCTTCACCGGCGAGGATATTGTGGAGATCTCCTGTCACGGATCTGTTTATATACAGCAGAAAATCCTGGAGATTCTGATCGGGCAGGGCGCGCGGCTGGCGCGTCCGGGGGAGTTCACCCAGCGGGCATTTCTGAATGGCAAGATGGATCTTTCGCAGGCAGAGGCCGTGGCCGACCTGATCGCCTCCTCCAATGCCGCCGCCCACAAGCTGGCGCTGAACCAGATGCGCGGAGGGTTCTCGAAAGAGATCAACGAACTACGTGACCAACTGCTCCACTTCACGGCCATGGTAGAGCTGGAGCTCGATTTCAGCGAAGAGGATGTGGAGTTTGCCGACCGGACTGAACTGAGGCGGTTAGCCCAAAAGGTAGAGCAGTTGTTGGGAAAACTGAAAAACTCTTTTCAATTGGGTAATGTGATCAAAAATGGCATTCCGGTAGCCATTGTGGGTGAAACCAATGTTGGTAAATCGACCCTGCTGAATGCCTTGCTTAACGAAGATAAAGCCATCGTCTCCGATATTCATGGAACCACCCGCGATGTGATCGAAGATGTGGTGAATATCCATGGAACCGCTTTTCGGTTCTTCGATACAGCCGGACTGCGGGAGACGACCGACACCATTGAAACCATGGGGATTGAGCGAACCTACCACAAGCTGAGTGAAGCTACGGTAGTGCTTCTGGTGGTTGATACGCAGAACCCCTACCCGATCATCAAAAGTCGCATTGAGAAGATCCGTAAACGGCTGACCGGAGAGCAGCAGCTGATCGTGGTAGCCAATAAGATTGACACCGGCAGGAAGGAGACAATCAGTCAATTGGAACAGATGGCGTTGCGTAACCAGGAACAGATGGTCTTTTTGGCTGCCAAAATGAGGCAGAACCTGGAAGTGCTGATCGACCGGATGATCCATTCGGTGAATACCGATGCGCTCTACCGGGAAGATGTCATCGTATCCAATGCCCGTCATTTTGAGATCCTGAAAAACGCCCATGCGGCCATTTTACGGGTTCTGGAGGGCCTGGAACAGCAAATTACGGGTGATTTCCTGGCGCAGAATTTCTGTATCGGGAAATAGAAACATTTTCACATTTTTACTTATCTGTTCATTCACTGCATTTTAACTCTATTTTAATTCTCTTTTTTGTTGCCTGTTTGCACTTTTTTGATTATTTTAATTATCCATTTGTTGGACAGGGAAGAATTAATAAAGGAACTAAACGAAACCAACCCTCAAAAAAATAGTTACTGGGACTACTAAAAAAGTAACGTTTTTACCGGCAGAAACGTTACTTTTTATATCTTTGTGCTCAATGTTATTCATTATGAAGGTAGCTGATAATGTAAGAAATAAGATAGAAAAATTCCCGGAAGGTTATGTTTTCGGGTACGATGACTTTCAGGTTGAGCCGGAAAAAGAAAGCGCCCTGAAAATTGCATTATTCCGCTTAACAAAAGCCGGTATGATAGAACGCCTTTCGAAAGGCCGTTTTTATAAACCCAAAAAAGGAATCATTAAAAATCTCCGGCCTGATGAATATGAAGTTGTGAAGGATTTGTTGTTTGAAAATCGAAAGCCGGTAGGATATATTACAGGTTTAGGTATTTTTAATAAGTTGGGATTAACAACACAATTGTCAAATATTATACAGATAGGATCAAACTTCGATAAAAAACAAATTCAACGCGGAAAATATAAGATTAAATTTGTCAGACAATGGAATACTATTACCAGAAACAACATTTATTTGTTACAGCTATTGGACAGCATTCGATTCATAAAAAATACACCCGATACTACTGTTGACCAATCACTTAAACGCCTAACTTATCTGCTAAGCGAATTGGGAGAAGATAAAATAAAATCAATAACTGATTTGGCCCTGAACTATCCGGCATCCACACGAGCGCTAACAGGCGCAATGCTGGAAAATTTAGGTTATACAAATATGTCCAATCGCCTTTTAAAAAGCCTTAAACCAACAACCTGGTATTATTTTGATATTTCAAATGAACTAATACCGGATAAACTAACATGGAAGATTAAATGAATCTGCACAACGCTCTTCTGTTCTTAAAAGTACAAAGGCAGAAGATATTTCAGATAAACTCATTGTTGAAATCAATTCATTTGCTAATCCTTACCCAAATCAGCAGGCCACTATTCAGAGCATGATTGGCGAATATTTTCAGATTAATGGTGCCATAGATATTATTGAAAAGTATGATCTGCAACAATTTGACCTAAACGTCCTCGACAAAAGACAAACATTATTGGAAAAACTGGTTTCCCTGATTCGTTTTTCTTTTGACAAAAAAC
>CAZILU010000228.1:0-3105 GCA_964540165.1 uncultured Mariniphaga sp. | reverse complement strand
CTCCACCGGCTCTGTTACCGGAACCAGATCCCAGTTCACATGACCCGAAGGAGCAACAACCAGCTTCATCCTTGGATGGTGCAGTATAATCTCCTCAATACCTATTTGCTCTTTATTAAAAAGTTGCATGAAACCTGTTTTTGCCCGCAATGAGGGAACGGAGAACAGGGTATCCTTCTCAAATTCATCAATGCCTGATATGACAACATCGGTGAGTTCAAGCGATAGTTTGGGAAAACTGCGCAACAGAGAAATTCTGATGTCGGTAAACTGCACCTCGGCGTTAACATGCTTGTTGAGGGTGTTCCTGGCCTTCTCCAGAAGCATGGGCTTAAATACAACCGGAACAAATATCATTACGATGATAATGAATGTAATAATAATTCCGATGGCTATAAATACTTTCTTCATTTTATTCAATTTTAATACCCGAAAAACCTCAGTCGTATTGAAATACGACAGCTACAAATTTAGGTTTTAAAATGACAATAAAAATCCCTTCCCGATGATTTTTCACCCATTGGGTGATCACCCGGCAATCGAAAAAGTCCGTAAAACAATTCACGAAATGGTTAAAGTTACGAGTTCAGAAACGTCACCACAGGATGTCCGACACCATCTTTGCCCTTGAAAAATTTAAATTTCCTCTTGCTCCTGTTTTTTAAATTAACTTAATTTTTGATCTAAGTCATTTGTGTCAAAAATTTTACCTGCTTGTTTCAATGGCTTCTGATGGTTGATCTTTCAACGATGATAAAAGGATAATCGGCAAGAACTATCTCATCGACGATACAGCCATTCTTTTCATTTTTAACCTGAACTTCATAAACATTTCCGGTTAAGGGATCGATAAAAACCGGATCGTTGAATTGCACTCCCTCCAGCGAGATGGATACCCTTGCCAATTTGGGAAGATACTCCTGCATATTCCAGGGCAGCCACCAGGCCACCAGATCATTCCCCTCATCATCAATAAAGGTTGTGACGAGGGGAACGGATGGGAATGCATCATCTTCCGAAATCCCATAGAAGATGCCCTCATCGACAATTTCTACATGGTAATCAACCGGATTTGGCTTATAATCCGCTTTCCAAAGAGCACACAAATTTTGATAGGCATAAAATCCCGGCTTTCGCTCTAAATCCGGATTAGTGAGCAGACATTTTTCATTAACACCCTTGGTACGAACCCTGGAACCTCCGCGTTCCGGGAACCCGAAAATCTTATCAATGGGTTGAAGGTTGGAGCGTTCCTGTCTCTCCCCCTTTCCGCTGGTATGTACCAATTTAAAATAGTTGCTTAACGAAGCCTTACAATAATAGATGTCAACAAAGCTTTGCCGAAGCAACCATTTGGCTTGAATGTTCAGCCCCCAGGGCGCTCTGCCCCGAAAATCCCGGGTGCTGCTGTGCGATGGATAACCACACTCACCCTGCCACAGTTCAATATCGGGATTGTACTTATTGATAACCTCCCATAGCTCAATGGCTTTATATACCCTCTCTTCAGGTATCGCACCGTAATTGTGATAGGATATAATATCAATGATTGTACCGCTTCCGACACTTAGGAAACCATCGGTAAACTCCGGATCGATCCCAGCCATCGAACCTCCAATAATTTTTGCATCCGGATCTGCTTCCCGGATCACATGTGCCGTTTGCACCAGCAGTTGCCCATACGCTTTCCCATCGGGTTCTGAGCCCCAGTAATTGCGGTGATTGGGCTCGTTCCATATTTCCCAATAATCGATTTTATCCTTGTAACGTTCTACAACCGCTTTTGTGAATTTCAAAAAAGCCTCCATGGCTGTCGGATCAATGATCGGCGGTTCCGGACGGTAACCATAAATTTCGGCCAGCTTCGGATCATCGTAAGTGGTCATTGACGAGTAGCGCTGATTGCCACCGCCGATGGTAACAAATGGGGTGATCCCGTTTTTCAGCGCTATCTCAAAGGCACGGTCCGTCTCCTCCCAATCGTAAACACCTGGCTCTTTTTCAATGGAAGGCCATGATGCACCCAGCCGGGTCCACTTCACACCGATTTCAGAAGCCCTGGAAACCAGACTGTCTTCCAACGTACCAGCCTGAATACCAAATGGCGAAGCAAAAATCTCAGAAGAGTTTTTAGGGATGATCTTCCCGATAAATTTATTCGGAACCAATGCATCGTCCGTTGACTTCCCCTGTTTTGAACAGGAACTCACAAAAACAATACATGCTGTAAACAACATGATAAAAGCAATTTGGTAAATCAATCGTATCATATTATTGATTTTTAAATTTCCAGTCTTACCTGCACAGATTTCGGATTTGAATGCGTTGCATAATCTCAAAGCAGAAAACCGTTTCTGACTACTGTTCATAGGCTCCAATATCCGCCGATTCTTTGTACAGAGAGCCTCCCCAAAAATCGCTTTCCCCATTTCCCTGGATGTCTGTTCCGGCGCCAACACAGGGAGAATCCGCTTTCAACCGGTATCCTGAAAGTCGCTCCGGATCGCGCATGTCTATATTTGTTCCTCCGGTACCGGGATTTATAAACAGCGGATCAGAAATAAGAGCCCTGGCTCCTTTAGCAGGAACATTGAAGAACAGATTGTTTTCTAATACACAGGTTTCATCGGGATCAAATCCCCATTCAGCAGCATCTTCAAAATAGAAAATATTGTTTTTGAACTCCGTTTCAACGGGAACCCTCACCTTGCCTCCCTCAACAAATATGCGGGTTCCTTTGCCCTGGCCAAAATAGTGAATGTTATTGTACACTTTTACATCTTTCAATCCAAACTCCGTTGGAAATCCATAAAGATAGCAGCCCAGAAGTTCGTTCTGACTGATGTTATAGCGAATGGTCACATCGGAATTAATCCCCCGGCGCATGATCCCACAAAACCAGTGGTTATCGTGGCTGTAATTGTACTGAATGATGGTGCCGGTCGATTTGTAATCGGCATCAAATCCTCCCCGCTCATTTTCATCCGTATCACCCGTATTGCCATACGCTTCGTTGTATTGAACCACACAGTTGGTGGTATTGAAATTAACGATGCTGTGCCCGGTGTCAAACCGGCTGCTGGCGGCCGCAACATTGTATTCGAT
>CAZILU010000227.1:0-3124 GCA_964540165.1 uncultured Mariniphaga sp. | reverse complement strand
TAAAAGAGGAGGTGCTTCGATCGCGCGACGTGATGTTCCTGCCCGAGTATGAGATCGGATTGTTATCTGAATACACAACGGCTTATGAATTCCGGCTCCAAGCAGACAATTATCCTTTGGAGAAAATCTATGAAGCCGCATCCCTGTCCGGTTTTCGGGGAGAAGAGATCGCGAAAAAACAGGCAGGGCTGCTTTCAGATGATCATCCGGTGGTCCGGTATTGGGCCATGGTGGGATTGCGAAGCCAGCAACCGGAAACGATGAACCCATATTCTGAAAAGATCATCAGCGCCATGGATGATCCCTACCCGCCGGTGGCAGTCATCGCCTCGGCCATTGCCTGGGGGATGCTCCACCATCAACCAGGGGCAGAGCATCTGAAAACACTCTGCGCAAGTGAAAACCCTGACATATCCCTGATGGCCGTCTATTCCCTGCTATATATCGAACCGGCTCTTAGAGAACCGTTTATTGATACGATTTGGGAAGTCAGGGCAATGAAAGACCGGAATTACAATATCAAAGCGGCTTGCATGGATTTTTTGGGAAGCCTGGGATTGGTCCCCAACAATCCGGACTACCGGGAATAGTCTGATGCCTGCCAGCCCGGATGCCCATAATCAAAATCCTGTCGGTGATAATTTAGTGAAATGCTACTAACCAGTCTGTTTTTTATTAACACATAATCAAATCAGAAAATATTCGTATCTTTGGACGAATAAATTCGCTTTGCTATGAATACACTGGAAATTTCAAATAGAGATCTGTTGGCGGGCGCGCGTGAAGGCATCCAAAAATCGAAACTTTTATCTATTGCACGCGAATATGGATTAACCCTGAAAGAGTTGAGTGGATTTATGTAGGAAGATGGCATAAAAAAGGCAATAGAGTCATTTACACCTCAGAACATGCCTCTCTCGCAGCCTGGGAAAAGATGGTACATGTTGCAAGTTTTGAGAACCTCCCAAGCGACCTGTTTCTGATCAAAATAGAGATCCCTGATACAACAGAGATCCAAACTGTCCCCACATCAATTCTTGTTCCGGGTTGGGATGAATACCCCTATTGCAATGAAACCATCGACTTTGGAACTTCATTTTTGCATAAAAAAGAGCATTTGGCACTTCGGGTTCCGTCAGTCATTATCCCGGATGAATTTAATGTAATTCTAAATCCGGTTCATCCGGACATCCTGAGATGCAAAATTATCCGTTCGGAACCATTTGTTTTTGACAGACGAGTAGCAAAATAGTAGTTTTACGCATCCTCATTTCTTACTATCTTTGATTAGACAGCCTTGCTGAAATGGTCCGGCTGTTCACAGACCATTTTACACGGATCTTTAAGTCTGTTCCGGGGAAGGTTAAAAAACAAGCATCGCCCGAAAAGGCAATTTGCGATTTAATTATAACCACATCCGGATTGAGGTTTCAATCGGTAAAGGCTGCACGGGAATATCTTCTTTACGATTTAAGAATAAGCATAGACGACCATGAAAACTGGGACACCGATATAATTACACGATGCTCGGAACACGGCAGAAAGAGACGAGAACTAAATTTTATAAGAACGGTATTACAATATGGCTGATATTTTTAATCAAATGTTGTCGAGATACAACATAAAAACAAAAGAGAACCGGCAAAATGCAGCGCATGAGGTAATGCAGCAAATTGAAAGAAAAAATCAACTCGACTAATATTGAAAAGGAACCTCATCACCAGATCCTGCCCGAATCGTAAAAGCGTACTGGTATCGTCCCGGTTTCAGCAAATAGGGATCATTTACCGGTTTCCCCCAGGAGTTGTCACCTCCTACACCCATCTGTCGGCAATCGATGTTCACCGTTATTCTGTCCTCCTTTTTCAGCAGGAAGTTGTGTGTGGCCTGTGCCAGATGCGGTTGCGACCAGGGCCACGCGCTAAATGAAAAAGGGGCGTCCCCATCCGATTCAAAACGGATCAGTTGTGTTGGATTCTTACCAAAGGTTACCCATCGGGTATCTATACGGTTGGCATTCTCCTGTGGCCGCACATACGGGGTGATGAACCGGTCAATGGAAGATTCATAAATACCTACCGGTGCCCCCGTAAACCGGTCGATGTAGTTTTCATGAGGGCCTCTGCCATACCAAACCATATTCTGATAGGCGGAATCCATCTCCATCTGTAAGCCAATCCGCGGCACATTGGGCGAATCCCTGGGAATATCCAACGCATAATCCACCCGGATAGTCCCTTCGGGATAAACCGTATAGAGCAGTTGGAGGCTGGATTGTGTGGATTCAAAAAATAGTTGTGCCTCGATCAGGATATGATCCTCCTTCTGATTCCCAACGACAAACTTTTCAAGGGTAAAATCGTTCCCTGCATTTTCCCATGGTTTCATCTTCCTGTCTACCTTCCAGCCCAGGTCGTTATCGGTCAGGGCACGCCAGAAATTGGGCCGGACATTTTCCAGTACCGTATTGCCACGATGGTTGTACCGACGGATCATGCCCGTTGTTTTGTCAATCGTTACTGAAAAGGACCCACCTGAAACCGAAACAGCATCCTCATTTTCCGATATAGAGAGTCGGGGAAGCGATAATGTCCCCGGAATAACAGACTTTTTCTTCCCCGGATGGATCAGAAATTGCTCCCAGGCCACCACATGCCCTTTCGGTGCCCACTTCGTATCTTCCTTTAATCTCAATTGAAGGGTCAGAAAAACCTCTTTTGACGTGTCGTAATTCAACATTTCCGGAAACAACATCTCATCTTTGGAAAGCGCATCAATGCTGAGAGGGTTCAGCAATCCATCGGCTCTTATTACGCCATCTTCCAGTAAGATATATCCAAATTCATAGGCATTGAGGCTAGCCGCCAGTTGATGGTTTGCCACTTCAATCCTCAGGGGATCTCTGTCTACCAGTCTGAAAGCCACCGGTTGATAAACCTTCTTCAACTCATAATAGTGTGGATGAGGAGTCCGGTCGGCCCCGATCAATCCATTAATACAGAAGTTTTTGTTATTTGGAAAATCCCCAAAGTCGCCACCATAAAAAAAACCTTCCGAAGGAACCTGCCTGTTCTTCCACAGGGCCTGATCGGTCTGATACGCAAGCTTTCAGAACGATTTACCG
>CAZILU010000226.1:0-3154 GCA_964540165.1 uncultured Mariniphaga sp. | reverse complement strand
TGCCTAAAATTACCGAATTGATGTTTGCCTACAGCCGGGATGGATTTTATTGGCATCGCCCCGACAGACGGGCACATATTGCTGCTGAGCGACACGATGTGTGGGACAGGGGATATGTTCAGTCATTGGGAAACATTTGTACCATTGATAAGGATAAGTTGTATATATATTATGCCGGCTTTCAGGGAGATGAGTCGAAATCGGGAAAGATGGGGATGTATGAACGGGGAGCAACCGGTTTGGCTGTTCTTCGACGTGATGGATTTGTTTCTGTGAATGCTGATGATACCATTGGAAAATTACAAACCCGTCCCATCACTTTTGCAGGTAAATACCTTTTTGTGAATGCGGCTCTCAACGGAGGGGCTTTGCGAGCAGAGATTCAGGATGTTAATGGTCAGCCGGTTTATCCGTTTGTTTTTGAAAACAGCCTCCCGTTTACCGGTGATAGTACCCTGGAACCGTTGAGGTGGAGTGGGGGAAGCGATCTCTCATCTCTCTCCGGAACACCGGTACGGATCTGTTTCTCTGTGTCAAATGGGGCGCTCTACTCATTCTGGGTCAGTGCCGATGATAGCGGAAAGAGCAAGGGATATGTGGCAGGTGGTGGACCCGGGTATACAGGGCCAACAGATACCGTTGGTCGGGCTGTATTTGATTTTTAATAGAAAAACAGCTTAGGAATAGTTTGAATTATTATAACGGATGTTTTGAAAAGAATTCTTAGTAATAAAAATAATTAATCTTGGTCAAATGAATAGAGAAAGTATATTTCAAGAACAAAAAAACGAGTTTTGGTGTGGATTTGTAATCCACAGATTTGTACTGGCACTTCTTTTTCTGTTTGTTTCTCCCATATTCACTGGTTGGGCCACAGAAAAAAATCCGCAGTTTAATATTGTAATAATTTTGGCTGATGATCTTGGCTATAGTGATTTAGGATGTTTTGGCGGAGAAAAGCTCACTCCCAATATTGATAAATTAGCTGATTCCGGAATGAGATTTACGGATTGCTATGCTTCTCCCATTTGTTCTCCAAGCAGAGCTTCGCTATTAACCGGTTGTTACCCACAACGAGTTGGTATCCCGGGAGTGATCGGACGAAATTCAGAAATTGGCATTAATCCGGATGAAAAACTGTTGCCAGAGATGCTAAAAGAGCAAGGATATACAACAGCTCTTTTGGGGAAGTGGCATTTAGGAGACCATGCGATGTTTCATCCTCAGCAGCATGGATTTGATGAGTTTTTTGGTACGCTTGCTTCAAATGATATGGGATTTGATATGGACCTGGATAGCAGAAGATACGGGCATTGCGGTTTTTATCTGTTTGATGGCCTGGATACAGTGACTGTAAATCCAGATCAATGGAAGTTGGTAAAAGATTATACGGAAAAATCAGTGGACTTTATTTCGAGAAATCATGATAAGCCATTTTTTCTGTATTTATCACATAACATGCCTCATACCCCCATTTTTGTCAGTAAAGAATTTGCAGGTAAATCAAAAATTGATTTATATCATGATGTTTTAATGGAAATTGACTGGTCTGTGGGGCAGGTTGTTAAAGCGCTAAATGATTTTGATATTCTTGATAAGACCCTGGTTGTTTTTTTGTCTGATAATGGTCCCTGGTTAATTTTTGGCAATCATGGCGGAACGGCATCCCCGCTCTCCGGAGGTAAGAGACAAACACTGGAAGGAGGAGTGAGAATTCCTGTTGTGATATCCTTGCCAAAAATGATTCCGATGTCAACCGAGTGTAATCAATTGATTACGATGATGGATTTTTATCCAACGATTGCAGAGTTAACTCATTCTGAAATGACAAAAGATAAGGTAGACGGGAAAAGCATTCTGCCCTTAATGAAGCAGGAATTAAATGCAAAAAGTCCACACGAAGCATTTTACTATTATCATGTAAATGCCTTACAGGCTGTTCGTTCCGGAAACTACAAATTACAACTTCCTCATCCGGACAGAGGAGCCCCTGACGATAATTTAAGAGGTTATGATGGTATGAGGGGAAAGGTTAAAACGGTTAACAGGCCTTTGGCTTTATACCATTTAAAGGATGACCCGGGAGAAGAGAACGATATTTCGAATGAAAATCCAGACATGGTTAAGAAATTGATGTTATTTGCTGATTCCGCCCGTAGAGAACTGGGTGATCCTTTATTGAATATAAAAGGAAGTGCCGTAAGGAGTCCAGGAAAAGTAAATTAAATTTAATCAAAGAGAATTAACAGTTTAAATATAAAAAATATGAATCTTATGTTACGTCAAATTCTTGTCTGTTTTTTTACAACATGCCTGATCTTTTGTTCAAGTACGAACTCCTTTGGTCAGGGAAGCAATGCTTATCTTAATCCACCACAATTGATTGAAAATCCGGGTCAGAATGAGAACTACACAGCGCAGAGCAGAAAGTTTACCGGCATTTCCAGTCTGGCTGTTACAGCAACCGGGCGTATGTGGGCCGTTTGGTATACGGGAATAACTCCCAGTGAAGATCATAATAACTACGTGGCTGTTTCGACGAGCAGCGACGGAGGTGAGTCATGGACCGAGGTGCTTGCCATTGATCCGGATGGTCCCGGACCGGTCAGGGCATTTGATCCGGAGGTATGGATCGATCCCAATGGAAAGCTCTGGATCTTCTGGGCTCAACAGGTGCGACCGCCGAAGTCTACCCCCAGCGGAGTATGGGCCATTACTGCCGATGATGCAGAGAGTGAAAATCCAAAATGGACCGATCCCAAACGATTGGCCGATGGGATTATGATGTGTAAGCCGGTTGCACTGTCCACCGGTGAGTGGGTACTGCCCTCTTCCTATTGGCATGTAACGGAGGAGAGTGCCACGATGGTTGTATCGGTCGATCAGGGAGAGACGTGGCAGGTACGCGGGGCAGCCTCAGTTCCGGAGCCAATCCGGAATATTGATGAACACATGATTGTGGAACGAAACGATGGTTCCCTTTGGATGCTGGTTCGAATACGGGGTGGCATTGGCGAAAGTGTATCGTTCGATAAGGGCTATACCTGGTCAACGGTCGTTCCCTCCCGCATTCAGCATCCCAATTCAAGGCTTTTTATTTACCGGCTCCACTCAGGAAATTTGCTGCTGGTGAAACATGGTCCGGTTTCCATTA
>CAZILU010000225.1:0-3214 GCA_964540165.1 uncultured Mariniphaga sp. | reverse complement strand
TGCGATAAATAAAAGGCAACTTATTGATCCCCAAGGATGGGGTCAGGAGTTCTGAGTTTATGAATACCTGATCACAGGCTGTTTCTGACAGCCAGAAGAAAGGGATTGCGCACCTGTTCCCGGGAGAACTCCAGCAACATGGTTGAAACCATCCGCCCCATCGCCCCATAATCGGACGAAAGGGTTGTTATCCCGCCCGCAACCACCTCCTTCAGCGGTGAGTCGTTCAACGATAAAATGCCAAACTTCTTACCCAACTTATATTTGTATCGTTTGGTGGTCTTCACCAACGACACCAAATCGCTGTCGGTGCAAACCATCCAGGCCTCATAAAGCTCTGGTTGAATCTCATCGATCGATCGAAGCGTGCAGTGATTAAAATGATTATCCCGGCAAAAGCGGTTAAATCCCTGTAAAAGGCCGGATGGCACCTCTCCTTCCGGATATACCAAAACCAGTTTTCGATATTTCCTCAACATCGACATCCCATCCTTCAACGCTTCGTACAGATCATTCTCATAATCCTGATAAACGGCAGGAAATCCCTTCAGGTCGGGCTTCAGCCGTCCCACAATATAGACCCGGTCGCGGGGTAGCCGGGATAACATACTTCCAAAATTTTCAATGGACGAAGGCATGATAATATAGGAGGAGTATTTGCCTGTGCAATCCGATAATATCTCCTTAAACCGTTTAATGCAGTTGGAATGAAAATCAAAGTCCACATGGGCTTTCCCATTCAGGTTAAGAACCAGGGAGCGATAGAGATCTTCCCTGGTACCGTTTGGCTCATCCAACAGAACAAACACCCGCTCATACCCTGAAACCTCCTCAGAAGCGATATAATACCCTTTGCCAGGCTGACTTATAACGACTCCCTTCGTCTTTAAATATCGGAATGCATTCAGCACCGTATCTCTGCTAAGGTTATAACTCAGGCAGATCTCATTGATCGACGGCACCTTATCACCTTTTTTTAAACGGCCTGCACGAACGGTACGGTAAACAGAATCAATAATCTGCTGGTAGATCGGTTGAGGGGATTTCTCATTGATTTTAATAATGCTTTTCAAGGTTTTCGTATTAGCTCATCTGTTTATTCAGGTATAATACACTCTCTTAGGGAAAGCCTTTATGATCGCTGTTGATTCAAAAAGCCGCACCGGATGATGATTTGGCAGGAATCGTGACGTATGCCGAACCAAAAAGAGATGATCATCCAAATTTTGCATTTTTTTTTTACTTTTGAAACAAAATTGAGAATAATAGATCATTTTTTTTCATTTCGAAAGAAAAACCAAATTTATACGTCATTTCCATGCAAACCATTATCGAACTTTTTGAAACAGCCGTTGCCAGCTATCCGGACAACATCTATCTGTGGGAGAAAAAAGAGGACCAATACCGGGGAACTACCTACCGGGAGACCAGGGAGCAGGTGATGAAACTGGCTGCAGGACTCATATCCACAGGCATACAAAAAGGGGACCGGCTGGGACTGGTTTCTGACGGACGAAACGACTGGATTATCAGTGAGCTGGGAATGCTCTATGCGGGGGGTATTAACGTGCCGCTGTCGATCCGGCTGCAGGAGAATGAGCTGATCTTCCGGCTACAACACAGCGGTGCCCGTTTCCTTTTTGTCTCGGCCCCTCATGCCGCCAAAGCAGAGGCTATACGGGATTCCCTCCCCAACCTGGAGAAGATAATCTTCATCGACGGGAAGGAAAATCCCGGCTCCGGCGATCTGAACTATAGCGATCTGATGACCATAGGAGAAGCGTACCTGCGTGATCACCGGGAGAAGGTCGATGCCATCTGGAAAAATATCCTGCCCGATGATCTGGCCAATATCAGCTACACCTCCGGCACCACGGCCGATCCGAAGGGGATTATGCTCACCCACCTCAACTATGCTGCCAACGTGGTGCAATCCAACACCCTCCTTGAACTTCACTCTGACTGGGTAACCCTGGCTGTGCTGCCGTGGGACCATGCCTTTGCACACACCTGCTGTCTCTATGCCTTCATGTACAAAGGAGCTGCCATCGCCTCGGTTGAGACGGGTCGCACGCCGCTGGAGACCCTTAAAAATATACCCAAAAATATCAAAGAGATCCGGCCAACCCTGATGATGAGCGTCCCGGCATTCTCCCGGAACTTCCGGCAGAACATTGAGGGGCAGATACGAAAAAAGGGGGAGACCACTTACAAGCTCTTTCAGTTTGCCCTTAAGGTAGGTTACCTTTACAACGGCATGGGGCACGACCGCGGCAAAGGTTGGAGAATCGCCCTCAAACCGCTGGCTTGGCTCTTCGACCAGATCCTCTTCAGAAAGGTGCGGGAGGGGTTTGGCGGCCGCCTGCAGTTCTTCATCGGCGGTGGGGCTCTGCTCGATACGGAGCTGCAGCGCTTCTTCTTCGCCATCGGCATCCCCGTTTGTCAGGGCTACGGACTCACCGAAGCATCGCCGGTGATCTCCTCCAACGCGCTTCACGCCATCAAGTTTGGCTCTTCCGGCCGACTGGTAAAGTATCTGGATCTGAAGATCATAGATGAGAAAGGCGAGGAGATGCCGGTGGGGGTAAAAGGGGAGATCGTTATCAAAGGCGATAATGTGATGGCAGGCTACTGGAAAAATCCGGCCGCCACCGCAGAGACCATCATCGACGGCTGGCTCCATACGGGGGATATGGGTTATATGGATGCCGACGGTTACCTCTATGTGCTGGGCCGTTTCAAAAGCCTGCTAATCGGCAACGACGGGGAGAAGTACAGTCCCGAAGGGATCGAAGAGGCAATCGTCGACCTCTCGCCCTCCATACAGCAGCTGATGCTCTACAACAACCAAAGTCCCTGGACAACCGCCCTGGTGGTACCACAGATCGATGCCATCAACCGGGAGCTCGCCAAACGAAATATCAAACCGGGCAGTGAGGAGGGCATTCACGAATCGATCCGGATCATCAACGGGGAGATCAACGCGTTTAAAAACGGAGGGCCCCACAGTGCACTATTCCCCGACCGCTGGCTGCCGGCCACGTTTGTCGTGGTACCCGAATCGTTTAATCAGAACAATGGTCTGCAAAATAACACCATGAAAATTGTTCGTGGTAAAATTTGTGATTACTTTGCCGTCGATTTGAAATTTGCCTTTTCTCCACAGGCAAAAAACCTGATAAACGAAAGAAATATCGACGCAATAAAGCGTTGG
>CAZILU010000224.1:0-3220 GCA_964540165.1 uncultured Mariniphaga sp. | reverse complement strand
GAAAATATATTTTACTGCAGAAATGGATTCGAAACAATGAGAAGAAAAGAGTTTATACAACTAACAACGGCATTCATGGGAGGCATTGCACTAAACTGCATCCGTGGGAACAAAGAGCTGTTGCGTACGATCAGGATAGGCATTATTACCGATCTGCACTACGCCAACAGGGATACGCCGGCAGGAAGCACCCGCTATTACCGCGAATCGGTCGATAAGCTGACGGAGTGTGTATCGGTGATGAATGAACAAAAGGTTGACTTCTTCATCCAGTTGGGCGATTTTAAGGACCAGAATGACCCGCCCAACGAAGAGACAACCCTCGCCTATCTTTCGGAAATTGAAAGCGTGTTTCAGCAATTTGACGGTCCTGTGTATCATGTGCTGGGCAATCACGACCATGACAGCATTTCCAAGCAGCAGTTTCTGGATCACATATCGAACGAAGGATTTGAAAAAGCATTGAACTACTATTCATTTGATAAAAACGGATTTCACTGCATCGTTTTGGATGCCAATTATACCTCTGAAGGCGAAGAATATAGCCGTGGAAATTTCAACTGGAAAGACACCCATATACCCGCGAACCAGGTCGAATGGCTGAAAAACGACATGCAAGATAACCGGGAGAAACCGGCTATTGTGTTTGTTCATCAGCGGTTAGATGATCCGGATGACAGAAAAGAGCACTGCGTTAAGAACGCACCGATGATCCGAACCCTTCTTGAAGCTTCGAAAAATGTCATTCTTGTCTTACAGGGACACGATCATCACGGAGCTCTGAGCAAGATCAACCAGATTGTCTATTATACATTAAAGGCAGCGGTTGAAGGCAGCGGATTATCAAATAACAACTATGCCATTGTGGAGATCAATCCCGCTTTGGAGATGAAGATCACAGGATTTCGCAAGACAGAATCTTCCATCAGTTACCTTTTGGGTAATAGATAATAATACCACCAATGGAACCATCGGACTCATACCAGGGACGACACTCCCAGCGGGTCCAGTCGATCCTGCCGTCAGCCCTCTCAAACAGATCCTCATCGGACTGAGAAACGACACCATTCAATGCCTTTTGATGCACTTCTCTCCATTTTTCCGGGATATCGGGAAATACTTCGTAGTGGTGCTTCCCGATAATATCCTTCTCTTTTACCTGATAATCATCCAGGTATCGCTGACTAACATACAGGTACTTTAAATCTCTGTCGTGAACCGCTACCGCACTCTTATTATGCTCAATGATGTACTTCATCAGCTCGTATGAATGCAATAACGCTTCCTCTGCCTTTACCTGTTCCGTAATGTCATGGATAATGGCATGCAGGTAATCACTCCCCTCAATCTTAACTTTTCCGACAAATACTTTCACACTGCGTACATCACCAGTTGCCAACCGGTGCTTCACCCTGAAATAGAGACTTTCGCTCATTAAGGCCTGTCCCATTTTAACCTGCAACTCATTTAAAGGCAACGTATTGATATCATCAACAAGCATCTGCTCAAGTTCCGGCTGGCTCCATCCATAGAACTTTGCAGCCGCCTGATTGGCTCTCACAATCCTGCGGGAATGCGGATCGATGAGCAGCATGGCGGCGAAACTATGTTCGAACAGGTTATGAAATCGTTTTTCCCTTCGCTTAAGTGCCTGGGTGAATTTTAGCGACTGCCTGACATTCATCTTCGAACCAGACGGCATCTTCGATATTCCGGCAATACCATCGATAAAAGAGTGCCATTTCTGAATCACCACAGAAGCGAAGGCTGACTTATGTTCTGATCCGGGCCTTACTGTTTTTTTTTGGTTCCCCTGCCGCAGGGATATTGAGGTTTTTCTTTCCATTTCAGAAAATCGTTCAATAGATAAATTATGTTTTACAAACAGCACCGCTGTAAAAATAACAATTTACCGTATATCTGTCAAAAAACATCAGAAACCGCAAATCGCAATCAAACTTCCCCGCTGAGTATCAAAAATCAAAGGAGCAGGCATAACTTCGTATTGAAAAATTTCATAAATTAAAGGCTGTTTAGAAGCAATATAAAACCGGGGAGTATGACCTTGTGCCAACCGGTAAATACCTCAAAATAAACGACAGAGAGTGTAAAAAATGCGTTGCCGGCACAGAAATATGTGTCGAGATGAAAATGATCTGGAGAACCATGGAGTATTATGATGATGTAAACTGCAACCATCTGATCAGGGTTGAAACCAGGGAGGATTTTCTGGATCCATAACATCCAGGATTCTTAAAACCGCTTTTTCTCAATCCATCAACAAATCGAAGGGTTCGTACAAGCCATAATCCATCAGGTACATCTCAGGTAAGGAAGGTTGCCTGTCGGAGGCAAAATTCCATTCGCCCGGACCATGAACTGCTTTGGTATTCGGGCGATAGAAATATCCAAACGTATTTTTCAGGCTGCCGGTTACCGTTACGGTAATCGCATTTTCACCCGGTTTTACCCATGGACTGATATCCATTTGATAGGGAGGCCAGGCAATCACCCCGGCCTTTTCGCCATTGATCAGCACTTCGCAAAGGGTCCCTTTCCATTCGTTCAACCGGATCATACAATCGGCCGGCTGATTTTCAAAATAGTACTTCTGCGTATAGGCCACTTTTTGAGAATAGAATGGCATTCCGGCGTTGATCCAGCTCCCGGTGGTGACCGGTTTCGGTTGGTCGATTTCAAAACCGGCATCCAGTGGATTCAGAGAAAAAGCTCCCAGGATATATATCGGCATCAACTCTGCAAAAACCGACATCCGTTCGGCAGTCAGGGTAATTTGATTTTCTCCCGAATGAAGGTGATCTCCGATCTGATAAACCGGAAAATCCTTATCAATCCAATACGCTCCAGCCACCGGCACCACATCGGTCCCGTTCACTTTCACCCTCCATAGTTCAGGCCTTTCAACCACGGCTTTCAGCGATTTCAGATCATCGGGACTGATCTGTTCTGCAATGCGGACATGATAGACAGCCTCAAATCCGGAGCCCTCACCAAACAGCGTATCCAGTGCCAGATAATTCTGCCGGTACTGAATCTTATGCTGCCAGGGATTTCCCAGCTCCACCCCGTTTTCGTTAAACAGCCCAACCAAAGCTTTCATAAAATGAACATTCTTTTGTGTCGATTGAGCGGTTTTCAGATCAAGGTAATCGATGGTCAAAATATTATCGGACAGTGGTTTAATTTCCATTTCACCCGA
>CAZILU010000223.1:0-3256 GCA_964540165.1 uncultured Mariniphaga sp. | reverse complement strand
CCCCGTAAGGGTCGAATATTTTTAAAATCGAATATTTTCAGGAGATTCATTCTTTGCAAAAGATATAAAACCTCCGCCGGAGGTTTATTCATATTCCACACACACCAAAAAAAAACCCCACCCTTTCGGGTGAGGTTCTCTCTTCTCATTTTAATTTTTATCAGTCGAGTTGAGGTCCGGCAGCAACCAGTGCTTTGCCCTCATCATTATCGGTGTATTTCTGGAAGTTCTTGATGAACCTTCCGGCTAAATCTTTGGCTTTCTCTTCCCAGTCCTGTGCATTGGCGTAGGTATCGCGCGGATCTAAAATCGCGGGATTGACACCCGGCAGCGCGGTGGGAACTTCAAGGTTGAAAATCGGGATCATTTTGGTTTCGGCCTTATCGATCGATCCATCCAGAATCGCGTCAATGATACCGCGGGTATCTTTGATAGAGATCCGTTTGCCTGAACCGTTCCATCCGGTGTTCACCAGGAAAGCCTCAGCATTGTGCTCTTCCATCTTCTTCACCAGCTCTTCACCATACTTCGTGGGGTGCAGAGAGAGGAAAGCGGCGCCAAAGCATGCCGAGAAAGTGGGCTGAGGTGAGGTAACCCCACGCTCGGTTCCGGCCAGCTTGGCAGTGAATCCGGAGAGGAAGTGGTATTTCGTCTGTTCCGGCGTCAGTTTCGATACCGGAGGCATCACACCAAAAGCATCGGCAGTCAGGAAAATCACCTTGCTGGCGTGACCGGCTTTCGATACCGGTTTTACAATATTTTCGATATGGTAAATCGGATAAGAAACACGGGTATTCTCGGTGACTGAATTGTCATCGAAATCGATCTTTCCATTGGCATCAACGGTAACGTTCTCTAACAGCGCATCGCGTTTGATAGCCCGGTAGATATCCGGTTCTGCATCCGGATCTAAGTGGATGGTTTTGGCATAGCAACCCCCTTCGAAGTTGAAGATACCATCGTTGTCCCAGCCATGCTCATCATCGCCGATCAGTTTCCGTTTCGGGTCGGTCGACAAGGTGGTTTTTCCGGTTCCGGAGAGACCGAAGAAGATGGCTACATCGCCCTCTTCACCAACGTTAGCTGAGCAGTGCATCGAAGCCATTCCACGCAAAGGCAGGTAGTAATTCATCATGGCAAACATCCCCTTCTTCATCTCACCGCCATACCAGCTTCCGCCCACAACGTGCATCTTTTCAGTGAGGTTGAAAACGGTATAAACCTCTGAGTTCAAACCGTGCTCTTTCCACTTGGTGTTGGTTGTTTTAGATGCATTCAGTGATACGAAATCGGGTTCACCATAGCTTTCCAGCTCTTCAGCCGTGGGGCGGATGAACATATTTTTCACGAAATGTGCCTGCCAAGCAACTTCCATGATAAAACGAACCTTCAGACGGGTATCTTCATTGGCACCGCAGAATGTGTCAACAACGAAAAGGCGTTTGCCTGACAGCTGTTTTACCGTAATCTCTTTCAAGTCGTTCCAGACTTCGGTTGATACCGGTTTGTTGTCGTTCGGTGAGGCCGGAGAAGTCCACCAGATGGTATCACGGGTAGTGTCATCCATCACGATGTATTTATCTTTTGGCGAACGGCCGGTGAAAATACCGGTCATAACATTTACGGCATCCAGCTCTGTGACCTGGCCACGTTCAAATCCCTCAAGATCGGGACGAGTTTCCTCTTTAAAAAGTTGTTCGTACGAAGGATTATGAACGATCTCCTTCACATCTGTAATTCCGTACTTCGTCAAATCTAAATTTACCATAACTACCTAATAATTAACTTTGTATTAATCTAATTTTTGGAATTTTTCCGGTAACAAAAATAGAAGATTTTTCCACGAATCGGGCATTAGTATCACATTTCAGCCGGTTTTAGGGGTCGATTAAACATTGGCTTAACAATTTTTAATCAAATTGTAGAAAAAACTTACCTCTTCTTATTCCTCACATAGATCAACTTAAACTTCCCCTTATAACTATCTCTCTGCTCGATCTCAAACTTCCCGATGGAGTTGATCAGGGGTGTGAGCTTCTCAAAACCGTAGTTCCGGGAGTCGAAATTGGGCTGTTTCTTCTGCAACAGGCTGCCGACATCTCCCAGAAATGCCCAGCCATCTTCGTCGGCCAGGTCGGAGATGGTGGTGGCAATCAGCTTCACCACCTTAGGAGTGATCTTATCGTACTGAGGTTTGCGCGCCGGTTTGTCGGGGGTGGTACTGCTCTCGCTCTCTTTGGAGCGGTCCTCCAGAATCTCAATATAGATAAACTTATCGCACGCCACGATAAACGGATCGGGCGTCTTCTTCTCCCCGATGCCGATCACCTTCATGCCCGCCTCCCGAAGTCTCGTCGCCAAACGGGTGAAGTCGCTGTCGCTCGATACCAGGCAGAAGCCGTTCACCTTCTCGCTGTAAAGGATGTCCATCGCATCGATGATCATCGCCGAGTCGGTGGCATTCTTTCCCGTAGTGTAACTATACTGCTGAATCGGGGTGATGGCGTTTTCGAGAAGCAGGCTCTTCCACTTCGCCAGCGTCGGGCGGGTCCAGTCACCATAAATACGCTTGATCGTGGGATTGCCGTACTTGGCGATCTCCTCCATCATCTCCTTCACATAAGCGGAAGGTATATTGTCGCCGTCGATCAAAACGGCCAGTTTAAAATCGTTTTCCATAATAATTATCGTTTTCACATCAAAGATACCGACAACTTTAAAAAATCCATTATATTATATTCAAAATAATTCCTTTCTAATATCACATCGTGGTTGACCGATAAACCGAAATTTTATAACATCTTGTAATAAATTTTAAGTTAATCCGTAAATATTTTTTTTAACCTAAAATTAAATCTCCACGATTCAGAGACTAATGCATCTTAGATGTTAAATTTCAATTTGTAATGTCAGCCAGAAAGATCTTCCGTAACCGTCAACTCCGGATCCGTGAATCCGGTAGGCCCGGTTAAAAATGTTTTGTAAACCGGCGTTCACCGAAATATTTTTCCATGAATAGCCGCCTTTAAGGTTCAGGATATTCCAGCCCGGCGTTCCGCCTTCCGGAATGCGATGATCATCGATGTCGCCAGCGGAGAGCCTCTCCTGTTTGGTTGCGAACAAGAATTCAGCTTCACCAAATAGTTTCGATTTTGAATATTGGATTGCCAGCTTGCCGTTGAGCGGCGGAATCCGCCGCATCGGTTCATCATTTTCGAGGTTCCTTCCATACGTCCATGTAAGGTTGTTGACAAAC
>CAZILU010000222.1:2824-3265 GCA_964540165.1 uncultured Mariniphaga sp. | reverse complement strand
AAGGACATGATCCAATCCAGGAAACGGAGGTATGCACAAGTAGTACATGATCAGGAAAGCAATGGCACTGACAGATGAGACTTTCACAAAAACCCCAGCCATTAAAAAAATACCGATCACTATTAATCCCCAAATATTAATCTGATTTATTATTGGTAATAGTGAATCGTTGGATCCCATCCATATGAACAGCAGGGAAAATGGTCCCTTAGAGCTTAGCAGATAACCGGCTGCCGACCAATTTTCATTGGTCAATTTTGATAATCCTTCATATAAAAAATGCCAGCCGATAAATGTCCTCAGCAGAAAAAGTCCTGCTTTCTGAAAAAATGAATAGTTAAGTTTGCCCTGAGTCATAATCAGATCATTTTATATGTTGAAAAATCCCAGTCAACCTTCCGCTTTTCCAGGTACGATCTGGTCGCCATATAACAGGTTACA
>CAZILU010000222.1:1226-2806 GCA_964540165.1 uncultured Mariniphaga sp. | reverse complement strand
TCCTCCAGTCCCAGGTCTGCCCCGCAGGAGGTTGATCCTCCATTCCGGATAACATCAATCCACTCTTTGATGTGCAGATAGGATGCATCGACCCGTTTTCCGTCTATGTGAGTATAATAGAGGCCTTTTTTCGAGAAGTAAGCTTCAGTGGCGGTCGTAACAGCATCAGTTCCGGCTTTTGCCGGGTCGAAGGTATAGAGCGCCTGGTCCGGCCGAATTACCTTTTCATCAAAGTATCGCTTATATTTCACCGAATTGGCTTCGGGAATAACCTCTACCGTTGATCCAACCTTCATCACCGCATCTGTTCCGATAAAACTCCGGTCAACGGAATAGTCACTCCCCATGGTTAAATGATAAGTGAGAACCAGATTTTTATGTGGATAATCCAGAATAATGCTAAAAACAGTAGGTGTTTCCCTGTGCTGGTCGGGCCAAAGATAGATCCCCCCTAACGTGATGGCCGACTGAGGTATTCCAAGGCCAATAATTTGATTAACAGCTGCAAATTCATGCGAAAACAGATCACCAATCAGACCCATGCCATAATCCCAGTAATTACGCCAACCAAAAAACCGGTGAGCATCAAATGCAACCCGGTTTTCACATGGCATCTGAAACATCTCCCAACGAATCTCATCTTTATGATCCATGCTCTCGCCTTTATATAATCCGGGCCTGTACCTGCAGGTCGATGAATTAATCACAGACACATCACCCAACAAACCTTTTTTGATAATTTCCCTGGCATTGATGTGGCTTACTACCTGGTGGTTTTGATGCCCCAATTGAAAAACAATGCCTGAATCTCTGATGCTTTTCTCCAACGCCAGGGCCTCCCGATCGTTTTTAGCAAAGCACTTTTCGAGGTAAACATGCTTGCCCGCCTGAGCTGCATCGATCCCCATCCGGGCATGCCAATGATCTGGCGTTGCAATTATAACCGCATCAATGCTCTTATCTTCCAATATTTTTTGGTATTGAATAAATCCCCGGGCTGTGGAATCTTGATTATACCCGGAGATATCAATTCCCCTTTTTAAGTTGCGATCATAAATATCACATACCGAAGCAAGCTCAATTTGTAAATTTTCCTGATTCAAAAAATCTTCCAATGAAGTGTCATTAGGATCTTTTTTTCCTGCCTGAGTTTTTGATTTAATCCAGTTCGGATGCGCAAATCCGGCCGACCGCAACAGGTATTCTCCCCTTCCGCCAACACCAATAATTCCTATTTTCAGTCGGCTGTTAGCCCCTTTAATTGGTCTTTTTGAGGTACCTATATAGAGATTCTTAAACTCTTCAGGAATAACCTTCTTTTTGACACTTTTCCGGTCAATCCAATAGCTCACCCCAAAAGCTCCTAAAAAGGGAACAGAAGCTAAACCCTTCAGCAACGATCTTCGATTCATTTGATTCATAAAAACTTCTTCATATTATACGAAAAAGGATTAATCCAGTTTTTCCAGCTTCACATTATCAAACCAACTTTTTCCTGCACCGGTATTCTCAAGAAAAATCGTCATATTCCCTCCCACAAAATCCGATTCAAATGACACCTCCGTCCAGTCGGTGGTTCC
>CAZILU010000222.1:0-1216 GCA_964540165.1 uncultured Mariniphaga sp. | reverse complement strand
AAACGGATTTGGAATAAGTCCAGTTAATTCCGTTGGTTCTGGGTTTTCCATGCCGGTCAAATGTTGCGCCTCCACCGTAAAATCCGTCTCCGCCACTTTCAGATGAATAAACCCCGATACGAACCTCTCCGTCACAACGTTCGGTTTTCACCATGGCGCTGCAACGGAACCGCTTCTTCCACCATTCAACGTTACTGAATGGGAATTTCCATGCATGCGAGCTGAATGCAACGTGCTTTTTATTCCCCATCGGATTATCGATCAACAGTGAAAAATGATCATCAAATCCAACAGATTTATCCTGTCGGCAGTTGTAATTGGATGGCCACCAAACGGTATAATCGGCTGTCTCCTCACTTGGAATATCCTTGATCATCGTTTCAAACCGGTTGTCAAGGGATAAAACCGGCAAGTCATATTCGGGTGCATTACGCCAGGGTATCTCAACCGCTTGTCTAACGATCTCACGGGCTTTATCAGAACTTACCGGTTCAAAGGACATGATAAATTCCAGCGATAGATCCTCCCGGCTTCCACGGGGCGGAATGGCTCCTTCCAGTTGCATGTGCACGTCAAAACGGGCCCAGCAAATTTCATGAATCAACGGAGCCGGGCTCTTCTCAATGCGGGTAAGCCATCCTCCATGCTCAGCATCAAGAAAGCCATACAGGCTGCCTGCATTACTTGGGTCATCCAGTTCACGAATGGTTATGTAATCACCTTTACGAACGGGAAAAGGAATATAAATCTTGGGCCACTTCTTCCAATTTTCCCCATCATGCGATTTGACAAACCAATCATATCGCAACGGCTTCGTACGGGAACTTTTATCGGGCGAAAGCATTCGTTCCGGGATAGAGATCCCCTCAACACAGTAATCCAATACCTCGGTCCATGTTTTCCCCCCCGAACTACGCAGACCAAATTTGGAATTTTTATACCAATCTTCCAGTTTGCTTTCCAGACTTGTAGTTAACCTATAACGGAATTTTTGTTGCTCACTCATCCACTCCCCGATTAACTCAATGGAAATTTTGCTGTCGAACTGAGGCTTCTTCCCGGTAATCCACACGGAAAACATTCCCTTCCCCGGATCATTCTGATAAGTAACATCCGATACATCCATACCCTTGGCCCCGGGATCGCGATATACCCACCCCAAATCGGCCGGCGATTTATCCGAACCAATCCAATTCTCGTCTTTGGGAGTCGAACG
>CAZILU010000221.1:0-3288 GCA_964540165.1 uncultured Mariniphaga sp. | reverse complement strand
AAAATAATCTCACGGGGATTTTACTGGAGCAAAACAAATGAAGAGCCAGGGGAAAGTGATTATGTGGAAGTGGTTGAAGGCAGCTTGGGTGAATACAGTCAAAATATAACCGGTTTGCAGCCCAAAACAACTTATTATTACCGGGCTTTTGCAACCAACGGTGAAGGTACTTCAACCGGTAGTGTAAAAAGTTTTATGACCTGTGAAGAACCGGGAAGTACTGTTGAATGGAAACGCGATACCCTAACCGCCGTGGTTGATGTTACTAATCCTGTTACCGGCAAAACCTGGATGGACCGCAACCTGGGCGCCAGTCGTGCCGCTACCGGCAGCACCGATGCAGAGGCATACGGAGACCTCTACCAGTGGGGACGTGCAGCCGACGGACATCAGAAAAGAGACTCAGAAATAACCTCAACTCTCAGCAGCAGTGATACCCCTGATCATGGTAAATTTATTTTTACAAGCAGCGGTGCGAATAATGGGGATTGGCGCAACCCGCAATGTGCCATATTATGGCAGGGGGTAAATGGTTTAAACAATCCATGCCCGGACGGTTACCGACTACCTACCGAAGCCGAATTAATCGCTGAACGTACAAGTTGGAGCAGCAATAACAGCGCAGGGGCTTTTGGCTCACCACTTAAATTGCCGGCAGCCGGCTATCGCACAAACAATTCAATCTACGGCGTAGGCTCCTACGGCGGATATTGGTCAGATGCAATGGATGGTCCCTTTTCGCAGAGCCTGGCCTTCCACAGCAGTAGAGCAGACATTGACAACCTCCCCCGTGGGTATGGACTATCTGTGCGATGCATTAAGGAAGATTGACACTTTTATTTGTATTTACACTTTTTTTAAGTTTACACCAATGAATTTCTTCTATTCAAAAACTGAAACGGATCATTATCTAGCGAGTTCCATCGAATACCTTAAAAAAAATTAAAATTATAATGAGATGAAAAAGTTTCTAATCTTGCAAATCGTTTTATCCCTGTTTGTTTCCTGTGAAAAGGAACCCCTGCCAGTTGAAGTGACCCATACAGATGTTACCGGTTTTGTTCAAAAAGGACCGTTTATAAACGGTACAGAAATTTCCATTGCTGAATTATCGGAACAACTGGCACAGACCGGGAAAATGTTTTCTTCCCAGATCATAGACAACAAAGGCACGTTTGATGTCAAAAACATTGAACTGATCTCACCTTTTGTTGAGCTTAAAGCCAATGGATTTTATTTTAACGAGGTAGCCAATGAAAATTCACCGGCACAGTTAACTCTCTTTGCACTGGCTGATGTTACAGAGACCAGCGATATTAATGTAAATGTACTTTCCAACTTAGAGAAAAACCGGGTGCAATACCTGGTTGCCGATGGCAAAAATTTTAAAGAGGCCAAACAGCAGGCCCAGGCAGAAATTCTGTCCATTTTTGAAATCGAAAGCAACAATATATCTGATTCTGAACGGCTCGATATTTCAAAACCCGGCGATGGAAATGCCGCCTTGCTTGCAGCTTCAGTGATTCTTCAGGGCTATCTTCCCGTTTCCGAATTGTCGGAACTGCTGGCCAATATCAGCACCGATATTCGGGAAGATGGAATTTTAAACAGCGCTCAACTTGGCACCACCCTGATAAACAATGCCCGTTTAATTAATCTCGAGGAAATCAGGCAAAACCTTACATTGAAATACGAATCCCTTGGATTGACAAACGCTGTTCCCGATTTTGAAAAGTACGTGAATCAGTTTATTGAAAACACCGATTTTGAATTTACTGCATACATCGAGTTTCCCCCCACAGGAAGGCATGGCCTGAACCTTTTAGATCGGGAGGTAACAAACTACACCAACGGTTCCTATTCGATGAGGGCAATTCTTCCTGCCGGGACAACCCTAAAGGTAAAAATTCGGGGCAATCATTGGATGTTCCCTGGTGAACAGCAAGATACAGGCTGGCTGGTTGGCACATTGAATATGGCGGATACTTCGAGGGTTTTTACCTCAACACGCACCGGTGATGTGGATTTTGAAATGAAGTTAAATGATTTTGGCAACCCGACTACCTATCCAATTAAAATTGATGTTTATGAAAACGAAGAACGTGCGTGGAGTAAAAGCATTTATTTAAATTTATAAGGTCATGAAGAAGTTTCTAATCTTTCAAATCGTTTTGTCCCTGTTCCTGTTTGTTTCCTGTGAAAAGGACCCCTTACCCGATAAAGCAAACCGTACAGATGTTACCGGTTTTGTTCAGAAAGGACCGTTTATAAACGGCACGGATATCTCCATTGCTGAATTAACGGAAGAACTGGCATATACCGGGAAAATGTTTTCTTCCCAGATCATAGACAACAAAGGCACCTTCGATATCAAAAATATTGAACTGATCTCACCTTTTGTTGAGCTTAAAGCCAATGGATTTTATTTTAACGAGGTAGCCAATGAAAATTCACCGGCACAGTTAACTCTCTTTGCACTGGCTGATGTTACAGAGACCAGCGATATTAATGTAAATGTACTTTCCAACTTAGAGAAAAACCGGGTGCAATACCTGGTTGCCGATGGCAAAAATTTTAAAGAGGCCAAACAGCAGGCCCAGGCAGAAATTCTGTCCATTTTTGAAATCGAAAGCAACAATATATCTGATTCTGAACGGCTCGATATTTCAAAACCCGGCGATGGAAATGCCGCCTTGCTTGCAGCTTCAGTGATTCTTCAGGGCTATCTTCCCGTTTCCGAATTGTCGGAACTGCTGGCCAATATCAGCACCGATATTCGGGAAGATGGAATTTTAAACAGCGCTCAACTTGGCACCACCCTGATAAACAATGCCCGTTTAATTAATCTCGAGGAAATCAGGCAAAACCTTACATTGAAATACGAATCCCTTGGATTGACAAACGCTGTTCCCGATTTTGAAAAGTACGTGAATCAGTTTATTGAAAACACCGATTTTGAATTTACTGCATACGTCGGGTTTCCCCCCACAGGAAAGCATGGCCTGAACCTTTTAGACCCGGAAGTAACAAACTACACCAATGGAGATTATTCTATGAGGGCAATTCTCCCTGCCGGGAAAAGCGTAAAGGTTAAGATCCGGGGCAGGAATTGGATGTTTCCTGGTGGGCAGTTAGATACAGGTTGGTTGATCGGTACATGGAATCCAGCGGATTCTTCACGGGTGTTTACCTCAACACGCATCGGTGATCTGGATTTTTTAATGAAGTTGTATGATTTTAATAAACCGACTCCCAATCCGATTAAAATTGATGTTTATGAAAATGAAA
>CAZILU010000220.1:0-3319 GCA_964540165.1 uncultured Mariniphaga sp. | reverse complement strand
TTGCAGGTAATCGTGTTTCTCGGCTTCGAACTTACGAACACCATCCCAATAGGCCCATTGAGTATCGGTATCAATATTCATCTTCACAACACCGTAACCGATAGCTTCGCGGATCTCCTCCAACGACGAACCAGATCCTCCGTGGAAAACAAAATCAACCGGCAGTTCATCCTCTAAATTAAGTTTTGATTTGATATACTCCTGCGAGTTTTTCAAAATCTTTGGCTGTAGTTTAACATTACCAGGCTTATAGACACCGTGAACATTACCAAACGATGCAGCTATGGTGAAGTTTGGACTGATTTTACTAAGCTCTTCGAATGCATAACAGACCTCCTTGGGTTGGGTATAGAGTTTTGAGCTGTCAACATCGCTATTGTCAACGCCATCCTCTTCACCACCGGTAATGCCCAGTTCAATTTCGAGGGTCATACCGATCTTACTCATCCGTTCCAGGTATTTTTTGCAGATTTCGATATTCTCTTCCAGCGGTTCTTCTGAAAGATCTAACATGTGTGAACTGAAGAGCGGTTTTCCGGTTTCGGCAAAATGCTTTTCACCAGCTTCCAGTAATCCATCGATCCAGGGCAGTAACTTCTTTGCTGCATGGTCGGTATGCAATACGATGCGCACGCCGTATGCTTCGGCCAGCGTATGAATGTGCTTAGCACCGGCAATCCCGCCTAAGATCCCGGCCTGGTGGCCTTCCAGTTTCAACCCTTTTCCGGCATTAAACACGGCACCACCATTCGAAAACTGAATGATTGCCGGAGCATTGGCAGCTTTAGCAGCTTCCATCACGGCATTCACAGATGAAGAACCTACCACGTTAACAGCAGGCAGAGCAAACTTATTCTTCTTAGCTACTTTAAAAATGTATTGCAAATCGGAACCTGTAACAACACCCGGTTTAACAACATCGGTTATTCTTTCCATAATTTTTACTATTTTATTGATATTAAATTTTTTACATCGTCACTACAAAATTACGATTTTGGATTGGTGCATACAAAATCAATCTGTTAAGGAAGATTAATTTTTTCTTAATTTAATATTGATTCGAAAAATTGAGCCTTCCAATAACCGCACATACCAACAAATGATGCCGTTTATCCCTTCTCGGGGATATTCTCCAGGGTTGCCACCAGGAAATCCCAAAATTTTTGTACCGTTGCGATTTGCACCTTTTCGTCGGGAGAGTGCGGATAGCGTATGGTGGGACCGAAAGAGATCATATCCCAGTGCGGGTACTTTCCGCCCAAAATACCACACTCCAATCCGGCATGTATAGCTTTAATTTCCGGAACCTTCCCAAATTTTTCCTTATATACATCCTGCATGGTTTTCAGGATGGGAGAGCCAAGGTTTGGCTTCCATCCTGGATAAGCTCCAGAGAAGGTCACCTCAGCGCCGGCTAACTCAAAGACGGCTTTGATCCGGGCGGCCAGATCTGCCCGGGCTGAGTCGACCGAGCTCCGCATCAGACAGGCTGCATATAGATTCCGCTTTTCCGAATCCGAACGCACAATAGCCAGGTTAGAGGAGGTCTCCACCAACCCGGGCATTCCGTCACTCATCCGGATGACCCCGTTAGGGACGGCCATCACAGCCAGGGTCAGCCTCTTCTGTGTGCTTCGGTCCATCATCATTAACGGGCATTCAGTTGCAACCGCTGCCACTTTCAGATCCGGTTCCGTTGCCGACAATTCAGCCTGAATGGTTTCTGCCATTTTTTTTATCAGCGCGCGGAAATCATCGGCTGTCTCCTTTTTCAATACAACCATCCCGAATGCTTCACGGGGGATGGCATTGCGCAGGCTGCCTCCGCTGAATCCGACCAAACGCGCATCCAGCTGCACCTTAGCAGCATGCAGGATCCGGAAGAACACTTTAATCGCATTACCCCGCTGCAAAATGATATCAATACCCGAGTGCCCTCCCTTCATCCCGGTCACACGAAGTTCAAACGCAACATACCCTTTAGGCACCGGCTCCTCCGTGTAGTCCATAATTATATTGACATCCTCTCCTCCGGCACATCCCACATAAAGCTCCCCCTCATCTTCAGAATCGGTATTAATCAGGATCTCTCCCTTCAGCATACTGGGCTCCAGGCCTCCGGCACCGTCCATACCGGTCTCCTCGGTAGCCGTAAGCAACACTTCCAGCGGACCGTGCTTTATCGTTTTGGAAGCCAACACCGCCATGGCAGATGCCACGCCAATGCCATTATCTGCCCCCAGCGTTGTGCCGTTGGCTGTCACCCATTCACCATCGATAAATGCCTCAATCGGATCGGCAGTAAAGTCGTGCTGCTTGTCGCTGTTTTTCTGGGGGACCATGTCGAGGTGTCCCTGTAAAATCACCCCCTTCCGGTTCTCCATACCCGGTGTCGCCGGTTTACGGATGATTACATTCCCGGCATCATCGATGGAAGTTGGAAGCTCCAGGCTTTTCCCATAAGCTACGGCCCATTCTTCTATCTCCTTTTCGTGCCCCGATGGCCGGGGAATCCGGAGAATCTGATCAAAAATCTGCCAAACTTCAATTGGCTCGATATCTTTTATCTTACTCATAATATTACATTTAAATAATTTTCCATTCCATAACCAGTCCGGATCTCTCCTTACCGGACAGGCATCTTCCGGATCCAATAACGATCCGGAGATCCACACCCGGCATTTCGATCCATCCGGCATCCGATACCAAAACCCTCCTATGGTCAGGAGACCCTTCCTGACAGCTATTTATCCTTAATGCCACTCACAGAACAACTACATCTACAGGGCGGCACCCAAATTTCATCTTCCGAGCCCTTACTCTCCCGATGGCAACTCCAGTCCATAGCCCTGTTCCTTATCGGCCTGTTTTAATTTAAACGCCAAAAAGATAGAGATAATTCCACAGAACACCAACATCAGAATCGGCCAGGTGTAATCGTAATAGGGAAGTTCTCCCTGCATCTGCAATAGTTTAATCTGATCGGCTACCTCTCCTCCCGAAAGGCCCTCTCCCAACAATTTTTCCCGAACCGCAGAGATCGACTCAACCACGGCTGGATTAACCTTAAAAAGCAGTGCCCCAATTCCCCAGAAAAAGGCGCCTAAACCCCAGTTCTGAATGGTGAACATAGTGGCATAAGCAGTGCCAAGCCGGTTTTCGGCAACAATCTTTGCCACCGATGGCCACATAGCTGCCGGCACCAGAGAGAAAGCAATGCCCAGACTGATCAGGCCAAAGTAAGCCAGAAACTGCGACTGGAATACCGAAAGCGACAGATGAGCAAAAATCAGCAGGAGGGAACCGAGAATCATCAGCG
>CAZILU010000219.1:0-3410 GCA_964540165.1 uncultured Mariniphaga sp. | reverse complement strand
AAATCACCGTCGCAGGTAGCGCAATAAGAGATTCCCTTCCCTTTGAACTCCTCTTCCCCCGGGAGGTTCAATGAGCGTGGTCTTCCTCCCGGTGTCAGGATGATGCTCTTCGACCGGAACTGCCGTCCATCTTCCAGGGTAACAATTTTCACCGCTCCCTCGAGCTCATACCGCTCAATCTTCACATTAGACCGGATTTTACAGCCGAAATCCTTAGCCTGCTGTTTCATGGTGGCAGCCAGCATATACCCTTTGGTGGCAGGTACCCCCGGATAATTGGCTATCTCCTCCGTGAGAACCATCTGTCCCCCCACGGCACCCTCATTTAATATGAGGGTTGAAAGTCTGGCCCGGGAGCTGTATATGCCGGCCGTTAAACCGGCAGCTCCCGCACCAATGATTATTACATCGTATAACTCATCCATCATTGTGTTTTTTTTACGTACCTCATTTCTGCAGATGATGACCCCGGTATCTGCCGGGACCATCAAGAGTAGTATTCATCCAATCTAGACTTTTTCTGCAAACTGTGCATCCAGAACAGAGGTGATCTGTTTCATATTCTGTATGCTGCTGGTTGCATGTGCTACCTTGCCATTCTTATAGTACATAGTGAAGGGCAATCCCATGAATCCACGGCACTCAGGAGCATTTCGAATAACAGCAGCTTCGGGATTGTCGAAACCCATAACGGCAAATTTCACATCGGAACGATCCTCTTCCAGCTCTTCCATCACATCGTAAACCGGAAGACACATGGGGCCCATCCGGCCACAGCATACCATAACATTCTCATGTTCGTTGATCATCTGTTCCAGCGCTGCGGCTGTCTCAATTTCGTGGAGATTTGTTCTTAAAAACTTCATAACGCAATAATTAAATGATTAAAACCTATATTAATATTATTTAAACGTGTACGATCTGTTTTATGTCAGCGTGATCTCAGAAATAACCGATTCATCCGATTCCAGTTTCCCCTGAATGTAATCCTCTATCAACCGCTGTGGCGTCTCCGATGCAATGCCGACAAAAAGATTGATCTTTCCGGCAACAAACCGGTTGATAATTGCAGGATTCACTTTATAGGTGATCACATCGGTAATTCCCTGATCATAAAGCCACTGAGGAAGACCATCGGCGGCAGTAACGGCCGGGTAGGCTGTCTCCTGTTTGTGTATCCGGTTTCCGTCAAGCTCAAAAATCTCGTAATGCTGACAAGTACCGAAAGTCTCACTCAACTTCCCATGGGTTACCGGTATGGCTATTCGTCGATTCATCGTATTTTCAAGATCCCTCTTACATAATTTTATGGCACAAAGGTAGTAGCTCTCTGTTCCTGTTCCAAGAGAATAGAACTACCATAGAAAAGGCCAATCACTATGATATCACAGTTTTTTTTCTGCCACCAGCCATTTCCCCGGCAATACCCCCTTCGTTTTTATAAACGGGTATATTCAAGAGCTGATCTGTTTATGAATGAATCAAAGATCCGATGACCATTTACGGTGACAGAGATAAAAGAACCGATTGTTTTTGTAATTTTGTCCTTACCAGAATTGAAATATGAATACCGATTCTTCAAATATCAGTGGTCAACCGGAAGCGATGACCAACCTTTCAGCTTCCTTTCCGGAAGCGTTGAAACAGCTTTCGGAGAGTAAAACGCGGGTCACCTATCTGAGAGGTGAAACGCTTTTTAAACAGGGAGCCTTTGCCCCTTATGTGCTTTATGTAGTTCGCGGGCTGGTAAAAGTGTACCTGCAAACGGGCTATGATAAGCAGGTTAATATCCGCCTCGCCCTGGCAGGCGATTTTTTAGCGTTCTCTTCTCTTTTTGGAGAGCATGTCCACACCTGTTCCGCTCAGGCATTGAAAGATTCTGAAATCTGTATGATTGAAAAGGAGCGTCTGAAAGAGATTCTTTTACAGAACCCTCCCTTTGCCCTGGAGATTACGTCAAAAAATTACCGGATGGAGCGCCACCTGCTAGAGATCATTAAAAACCTATCGTACAAACAGATGCGAGGAAAGCTTGCGTCAAGCCTGCTCTATCTCTCGCAAAAGGAGTTCCTGGCAGAAGAGGTATTTGAGCACCTGACCCGACAGGAGTTAGCCGATTTTGCATCGATATCTGCTGAAAGTGCCATAAAATTTTTAAAGGAGTTTGAAAAGGAGGGGATCATCCTGCTGCAGGGTAAAAACATTCAAATTACCGATGAGAAAAAACTGGAGTTGATCAGTAAAACCAGCTGATCGCATGATAATCAACAATATTATAAAAGAACAACTCCTGCGCGAAGCTCAATTTTCGGCCAATCGAAGCAGCGGGCCTGGCGGACAAAATGTCAACAAGGTAAATACCGCGGTTGAATTGCGATTTTCTGTCGTTGAATCCCGTACACTCGAACCTGCACAAAAAGAGCGGATCCTGATGAAGCTGAGAAACCGTATTAATTCGGGTGGAGAATTGCTGATAACCGCTGAAACAGAGCGCTCCCAAGGTAAAAACCGGGAGCAGGTAATTCGTCGGTTCTTTGAACTTCTTGAGCAGGCCCTTTACATTCCAAAAAGAAGAAAAAAAACCTGCCCCACAGCATCTTCGCGTCTTAAAAGGTTGAAAGCAAAAAAAATACAAGGAGAAAAAAAGCTCTTGCGACGCCCTCCGGAACCCTGAAAATTTGGTTTTTCAAAAGAAAATTGTTTCTTTGTTTTTTTAACGGGAATTGATAAACCTAATGAGAGTCATCTTACATTTAAGCCGGAAAATGATCATCCGGATGGTGGATTTTTTATACTTTCCATGCATCCGCTTTATTCCGCGCGAAATTTTCAGATACGGTATAACCGGCGGTGCCAATATGGTTTTGGATATACTACTCTACTTTATCTTCTATCGGTACATTCTTGACCGACAGATTCTTGACCTTGGATTCATCGCTATCTCACCGCACATCGCTGCCTTTCTGATGGTATTCCCGATCACCTTTTTAACCGGATTTTTATTAGCCAAATACATTACGTTTACCAGTTCAGAGCTGTGTGGCAAGGTGCAATTGTTTCGTTATGGCCTTACCGTCCTCGGAGCCATTTTCCTTAACTATATATGCCTCAAATTTTTTGTTGAATACGCACGGTTCTATGCATTAACGTCAAAAATTCTGACAACCATTATTGTTGTTGCCTTCAGCTACATCTCCCAGCGCTATTTCTCTTTCAAAACAGGCAAAACCCTTGCATTCAGAAAAATGTGAGCATTACACCATACCAATTGGATCTCAGTGAACCGATTCGATTTCCAGGTGTTCTTTTTGCATTGAACTTTTATCTATTTTTAGATCCGATAACCGATTATGCGACCACCAGGAAAAATATATTATCCAACCATCCTGCAGGCCATACACCTGTTGATA
>CAZILU010000218.1:0-3426 GCA_964540165.1 uncultured Mariniphaga sp. | reverse complement strand
GCAGAGTAGGCCTCTGAATAATCCGATATTCAAATACACTCCACCTGCACCGGAAACAATCTCCCTGTCGTAAAAAAATGGCGCACAACAAAATTCCTTTCTATAAAAATGAGTTACATTAAGTAACCGTTAAAAACCATTCAACAAAAGTCGCACTTTTAGTGCAATAAATCACTGTTATACAAAGCCAAAGCATTCAATCAAAAACTGCCAGTCATTGAAAAACGATTGGTCACCTCCCCAAAAAATGCTATATTTGTTTCCATAGAAACTATTTTTATGGAGATATTTAACGATACACAACAGGAGATTGCCCGAAAAATCAAAGCAGAGAGTACCATTTCGAACTGGAGAGACTGGAAATGGCAACTTAAGAATTCAGTAAAAACCATTGACAAGTTTGAATCTCTTTCGGGGATCAGGTTCCCCGGGGATCAAAAGAGCAGGCTAAAGAGAACCTTGGATCGCTTTCCGTTATCGGTCACCCCATACTATCTGTCGCTTATCGACACCGACAACTACGAAAACGATCCGGTCTTCAAACAGGCATTTGCCAATATCAATGAGTTAACGGTTTTAAAAACCGACATGAAAGATCCGTTGTCGGAAGAGAATGACAGTCCGGTCGAGGGGATTACCCACCGCTATCCCGACCGGGTGCTGTTCCATGTGAGCAACATCTGCTCGATGTACTGTCGCCATTGCACCCGTAAGCGCAAGGTGGGCGATGTGGATTCCATCCCGGATAAAGAGCAACTGTTAAAAGGCATAGCGTATATACGCAACACCCCGCAGGTGCGCGATGTGCTCCTTTCGGGCGGCGATCCGCTGATGCTTTCCGACAGCTACTTAGACTGGCTGCTGTCGGAGATCACCGCCATTCCGCATGTGGAGGTGGTACGCATCGGCACACGCATGCCGGTGGTGCTGCCCTACCGGATCACCAACGATCTGATCAGGGTGTTGAAAAAATACCAGCCGCTATGGATCAACACCCACTTCAACCATCCGCGTGAGATCACCGCTTCATCGAAGGAGGCGCTGGCCATGTTAGCCGATGCCGGTTTTCCCCTGGGCAACCAGACCGTTCTGTTAGCCGATGTGAATGACTGTCCCCGGATACAAAAAAAGCTGGTACACAAACTGGTGCAAAACAGGGTGCGCCCCTACTACCTATACCAGTGCGACCTCTCCGAGGGGCTCTCCCACTTCCGGACTCCCGTAGGCAAGGGCATCGAGATTATGGAGAGCCTGATTGGCCACACCTCGGGATTTGCCGTGCCTACCTATGTGATCGATGCCCCCGGTGGCGGCGGAAAGATACCGGTGATGCCCAACTATCTCATCTCCTGGTCGACCAACAAGGTGATCCTTCGAAACTACGAAGGGATCATCACCACCTATACCGAACCCGAAAAATACGAATCGAAGTTCTGCGACCGAAACTGCGATGATTGCAATCTGGAGCTGAAGCTGGATGAGGCCGATGAACAGAGAAGCATCGGCATTGAAAGGCTGCTGTCGGATTACGATACGGAGATCTCGCTCATCCCCGACAACAACGAGCGGTATAACCGAAGGGAGGCGTATGAGGGACAGGATTGAGAAGATCGGCCATTCAACCATCCATCACGGGAAAGCCAGCAACCGCATCTACCTGCTGAAGCTCGATCCGGCTGATCTTCCCGGGATCATACCCCTCCTCGACCGGCTGGCAGAGCACGAGGGCTACACCAAGATCTTCGCTAAGATCGAGGCCTCTCTCTATCCCACATTCTGCCACCACGGATACTCCATGGAGGCCTTCATCCCAAAATTCTACCGGGGATGCGGCGACTGCATCATGGCCTCAAAGTTCCTCACCCCGGAGCGGGCTATCGCTCCGGCAACGCTGTTAGAGGATTTCCGGCAGTTGCTGACAAACGGGCGTACGAACCAAAAGGAGCTGCCTCACTTACCATATACGCTACGGCCATTAAAAGAGGACGATGCGAAGCGTGCTGCGGCCCTCTTTAAAGAGGTATTTGCTACCTACCCCTTTCCGGTGCACGACCCCGGCTATCTGATCCAAACGATGCAGAACAACAGCGCCCTATACTTCGGTATGTGGGACGACAAACGGCTTATCGGCATCTCCACAGCGGAGATCGACCGGAAAAACCTGAACGCCGAAATGACCGATTTCGCCGTACTGCCTGCTTATCGCGGCAAAAAACTGGCGCTCCACCTGCTGAAAGCCATGGAAGAGAATATGCAACGAAGCGGTATCCGCACACTCTATACCATCGCTCGATTAGCGGAACCCGGCATGAACAAAACCTTTGTAAACATGGGCTACCGATACAGTGGTACCCTGATGAACAATACCGGCATTGCCGGTAGTATTGAGAGTATGAACATCTTCTATAAAAATCTGTCGTATGCAGTTAGGAAAACGTTGTAAATATGCAGGCCAATGTGCCGTCTATCAGAATAAGAACAAGGAGATCGATAAACCCCTGTTTCTGGTCCGGAATGTTTTCTGCAACCGCGGCCCTAAAGGGTGGTATAACTGCCAGCGGTTTCTCGCATACGAAGAGCAAAAACCGGTAAGCGATGAGATGACTCCCAACGGTTAACGCCGGGAGGCCATCAAAAACAGATGAACAAACGACCGTTGAGAGATGCATTGGATCGACTATACCATTTTCGGGATCTACCTTACAGGGATGCTGAGCATCGGTTTCTACTTTTTAAACAAGAACCGGTCAGCCGATGACTATTTTGTCGGAGGCAGGAAGATGAGTGCTTTTCACATTGGACTATCGGTCGTTGCCACCGATGTGGGTGGCGGATTTTCTTATCGGGTTACCTCTCACCTATTTTGGTGTCGGAGGGTTTGATGCACTAAAAGCCACCCTGCCCGACTACTTCTTCCATCTCCAGGCTGTGCGGTGGCAACAGATTGTCAATTGGTTCGTTACCATCGTGCCCATCTGGTTCATCGGCATGACCCTCTACCAGCGCATCTATGCTGCCGGTGACAAAAAAACAGCACAGAAAGCCTGGTTTGTAGCGGGACTTTTTGAATATCCGATAATGGCATTTACCGGAGTGATTCTGGGGATGTTTGCCAAAGTGGCTTTTGAGAACGGGTTGATCCATGCCGGTGCCGACGGTATTCTCGATCCGGAGATGGGTCTTCCACTATTGCTCCGGGAGATCCTGCCCATAGGACTCACCGGAATTATCCTGTCGGCCTACTTCTCAGCCATCATGTCAACTGCCGACAGCTGCCTGATGGCCGCCTCCGGAAATCTGATCACCGACATCCTGGGCCGCCATAACTCCCGGAGGGTTATGCTTCTGTCGCAGGGCACAACACTTATCCTGGGCATTGCCGCACTGTTGATCGCCTGGAAAGTGCCCAGCGTGCTCGACCTGATG
>CAZILU010000217.1:0-3467 GCA_964540165.1 uncultured Mariniphaga sp. | reverse complement strand
TAAACCAGACATCATCGCCGGGGGAGTAGAACTCGCGGTCGATGTGGAGGTAGAGCTTTTCGTAATAAAAAATACTGTCGTTCAGAGTTCCGGACGGCAGGATCTGGCAAACAGCCGGAAGGGGTATTAGAAACAGGAAAATAGTGAATAGCAGGAAATGCCTCATCTCAGGGTTGGTTTGATGGTTGATTAATTTGGTTTATTTCACTATATGGTTATTATGTGTTGAACTTTTTTGATTTTTTCAGGCAACAATAATTATGCCTGTTTTAATCTATAAAATCATAAATAACGATTAAGGTGCCATTTCCCTGAGTTCGTATCTATTCTTGTACTTCCGGACTTGTGATTTTTCTTTAGAAAGGCTGCCTTCTCATTTTGAGAGTAGGCATACAGTTGAAGCAGATCATCATTAAGGTTACTCCTGATGTTTTTGGAAAGGTTAAAGATCAGAAAAGGAGTTACTGCATTGTCGTTGATTGAAAAAATAGTATCACAGCATGAAATTACGTACGTTACGGTTTCACCGAATTTATATATTGGGCTGCCGAGTTGAAAATAGAGTTTATTTATTTTTTGATATACTGAACTTGACAAACTGGAAAATATAATATCGCCTTCATTGTTGTAACAATAAAGTAAATCATCCGGCTCCTCTTTTGAGTAGCTTTTTGCACAATATGTCAGGTCATTCACTTATCCCGATAGTTTTCCTGGAATTAACGATATGGATTGTGTTTATCGCATAACATTTTTAATTTCAGCACATTTTCGGGAGAAGTATCAAAACTGACCACCCCGCAACCCAAAATAAACCTTCCGTTGGCTGAACATTTTTCAATGATATTTTTAACGGCTTCTTCCATTTGTATGATGTTCCCTTGCTGCAAAAGGACCGGATCGATAGCGGCTCTCAGGTTTATTTTATACCGGTCGCATATTTTTTTTATTTGTTCCTGATCACTGTTGGCATCCGCCATCAGTAACGATGTTCCTGTTTTGGTTAATAGGTGTGCGATAGAACTGGTGTCGCCTCCGCAAATCAGTGCGACATTTTTCAATCCGTGCGATTTTAATTGTTTAATGAGCTGTTTCTCAAATATAAGAATCTTCGATTTAAACAGATCCGGGGATAACAAAGGCGGTGCGATCCATGATTCATTAATAGAGATCCCCACACCGCTATCGATAAACGATTTGGCATAAGCAAAGCTTACTTCCATTGCAAATTTCAATTGCTCTTCTGCAAAATTTTCATCAAACAGAAGGTCGGTTAACAGGGATTCAAATCCCCTCAGAATGGCAGCCAGGGTAAACGGTCCCACTACAGTCCCGCTGACATATACCTCATTCCCTATCTTCTTGTTAATCCGGCGGGTGGCTGACCGAAACAGGGGCATACGGCCATCACGGTCAGGATCGGGTATTCTCAAATTTTTCAGATCTTCCCTGGATGACACAATCGGGCCGGTGATGGATGGGATAGTCTGATCGCTGAAATACCTGACTTCACATCCCAGCGCTTCCGCTTCGATGTTGTAAATGTCCACACCAACAGAAACCAGATCGTGTCGGTACATTTCATAAGCAGCTAGTTGGCCTTCCATAATAAGATCCTCACTGACAGTCAATTCAGATGGAGTTACTCCAATGATCCTTGCCGCGTGCTCGTAGATCACCGGTACAAAAGGAATGCGGGGTGGTATCTCACCTCTGTTTAACAGGTCAATGATCTCTTTGCCGGTTATATTTTTTTCTTTCTGTCCCGATCGGTTCATTTGGATCAATTAGAAGTTTATGGATTATACCATTTAGTCATTTTAGACCAATTTTTACATTCACTCCCAGGAAATTTTCTTCGGGATTGATCAGGAAAGATCCGAGCATCAGCACAGCATCGTACCACATGTGGGCAGCGACGGCCGGACCGATGTTGTAGTTTCGCCGTTGTACATCCCTTCCCAGGAAATAACCTAAAATGGTTGCCTGAGTCACCTGCAGCAGGGTAGCTCCATAATCGGGTTTTTCGGCAAAAAAAAGGTTGGTCATGTGAAGTCCTCCAAAGGCCAGACTGGAAAGGATCAGTCCCTTTTTTTGTCCGTACCGGTAGTCGAGAATGGGCATGAGGTAGTTGCGGGCGATGTACTCCTCTCCGACACCCGCTGCCCAGCTCATCGCGAGTGACGTAGCCCCATAGGCAGCCAGTGCCGGGTTTCGGGGAATATACCGGTTCAGGAAGTAGAATTGATCGACGTCGCGAAGGCGGTGCTGTTCCCGGGTTTTTTCGATTCCCAGGAACACCCCGGCCAGAAGAACCATCCCGCCGGTGATCGGAGTGACGATATTCTCCCGTTTGAACGGCGCCAGGTATAGCTCCTTCTCCGATATGTCGTGGTATCTGAATCCCGGTTGGTGATATTTCAATACCTCCAGCTGGTTTCGGAAGTTGGTGAGTTTCTCCGTTTGAAAGGCCTGCAATCCAAGAAAGAGCGGAAAGTTGTAGTAGGGACTTGAGCTGTTGCTTTTCAGTGTCGGGCCGTGTTTGATTCCCAGATAAACGCCGCCAATCGTTAGCGTGGCAAAGGCTGTGCCCTTCAGGTAGTCTTTCTGATAGTAATAGGATGCCCCCGGAACCCACAGCGTCCAGTTGGGGAGTAACTCTGGTTTAGCGTTTTGCACTGAATCGGGCACCTGGCCATAGATAATTGTGGATTGTGCAATCAGAACCAGTAGTATTACCGTTCGTATCATTTTCATGTTTTTTTTGCTAAGTCGTTGAGAGGTAAAAGGCAAAAGGTAAAAGGCAAAAGGTAAAAGGTAAAAGGTAAAAGTGGTTCGTAGTATTATGTGGGTGTGTAAACTGAACTCTGTCTGGCCGATTTTTTCTTTCATTTTTCATTTTTCATATTTTGTTCCCCTGTCTCTCCTCTTCCATCTTCCATCTTCCTTGCAAAGATGGTGGTGGATTGACACTGAGTTTCTTGTAAGGATATGGAACCTCCACGGGAGGTTATTCTAATTCCATCAAAGTCCCTTATCAACATATTATCACCAATTCACAATTAATCACCATTCCATCTTCCATCTTCTGTCACCGATCAACATTCCTTTATTCTTCATTGTATTTAACGGAACTCCCATTTTATCCGTAGTCAATGGTGTCAAAAACTTACATGCCCGTATCACTTCCAAATATAGTGAATAGGAAAAGAAGATGAAACATCCATACCAAAGGACTTTGACACAAACAAGGATGATTATTTTAACTTTCCCTTTGCGCCCTTGCGCCTTTGCGAGAAAAAATAAACAGATGAAACGAGCATGACGATTTATGACACAAACGACAACGATTAAATAGTATGCGAGTTCCATCTGATACCATAGAAAACTTACAATTTTAATCAGATGAAACAGATGAAACGAGTATGTCGTTTTATGACACAAACGAATTTAATTAAAAATTAAAA
>CAZILU010000216.1:0-3480 GCA_964540165.1 uncultured Mariniphaga sp. | reverse complement strand
CGTACTTGGCGCCGGGGCAAAACTGGAGTACAACGTCGTGATGGGACCGGATGGTAACGGCATTGCAGGAGGAAACGGCTCTCCTTATACGGTTAGTTATCCAACCGGAAATGTTAAAATTCAGAATCAACCGCTCACGGTGCCTTTGAAACCGGAGGACAAAAAGAGCATTAAGAATCCCTTTATTATACCCGGGATACAGAAGTTGCAGATTGATCCGCAGCTGAAATCAGATAATACTTTTGAGAATTTTGTTGAGGGTGACTGTAACCGGCTGGCCCGAAGTGCCGGTTTTGCTGTGGCGTGCAACCCGGGTGGCACTGCATTTAATCCGCTGATGATCTATGGCAATTCTGGATTGGGGAAAACCCATCTGGCGCAGGCCATCGGCATTGAGGTGAAGGAGCAACAGCCGGATAAGGTGGTTCTTTATGTCAATGCCAACAAGTTTCAGACGCAGTTTACCGAAGCGACGCGCAATAACAATCGCAACGATTTTCTGAATTTTTACCAGATGATTGATGTGCTCATTTTGGATGATGTGCATGAATTTGCCGGTAAGGAGAAGACCCAGGAGACCTTCTTTCATATTTTCAATCATCTGCACCAAACGGGTAAGCAGTTGATTCTTACCTCAGATAAGCCTCCCATCGAGTTGAAGGGTATGGAGCAGCGATTGCTCTCCCGGTTTAAATGGGGACTTACGGCCGATTTGCAGACCCCCGACTTTGAGACGCGCATGGAGATCTTGCGCCGGAAGGTTTATAAAGATGGTATCACCCTCTCCGAAGAGGTGCTGGAGTATATTGCTTCGCATGTGGCTAACAACGTGCGCGAGCTGGAGGGGGCGCTGGTATCGCTGTTAGCCCAGTCGATGCTGAACAAGCGGGAGATCACCCTGGAGCTGACGGCTAAGCTGATCACCAAGCTGGTGAAAAACTCACGCCGGGAGCTGTCGATTGAGTATATTTCGAAGGTGGTGTGCGACTATTTTAACATGCCGGTAGAGTCAATACAGACCAAAACACGAAAACGGGAGATTGTTCAGGCGCGCCAGATTACCATGTACTTTTCGAAAAACCTGACTAAATATTCGTTGGCCAGCATTGGTGCACAGATCGGGAATAAAGATCATGCCACGGTGTTACATGCATGCAAAACCGTAAATAATCTGAAAGATACCGATAAGAATTTCAGGCAATACATGGAAGATATTGAGAAAAAACTGACGATGTAGTGGATGACACATACAAAACGATAACGGGAAAGAGTGAAGGCATTTACAAAGAGAAGGGGAGTAAGTTTTTAGCTTATGCCTTTCCTGTAACGAATGAGGATGAAACCAAAGAAATTATCAGTCAGATAAAAAAGGAGCATCACGGCGCACGCCACCACTGTTACGCCTGGCGCATTGGAACGGATCCAGTTGCCAGCCGCGCCAACGACGATGGTGAACCTTCCTCCACCGCCGGAAAACCCATTCTTGGACAATTGCAACGATTCGATGTTACCAACACCCTGGTGGTAGTGGTTCGCTATTTTGGTGGTACACTGCTGGGAACCAGTGGATTGATTCGTGCTTATAAGAGCGCTGCCGAAGAGGCTCTTGCTCATGCTGAAGTCGTTACCCGTCTCATAGAGGATACCTTTCTGCTAACGTTTGGGTACCCATCGATGAATGAGGTGATGCTGTTGGTGAAGCAGGAGAATCTGAATCTGTTAAGCACCCGGTTTGAGTTGGACTGCCGGCTGCTGTTCTCTGTGCGGAGGTCGGCGTCACAGCGTATTGAAGCGCTGTTTCAGCAGTTGTATGGGGTAACGATCGAGCGGGTAGAGCTATCCGATGTTAACAATTAATACCTGATATATGAAGCGAGATTTAATTTCCATTACCGACTATTCGAAAGAGGAGTACCTCCGGATCATGGAGCTGGCTGCCGAATTTGAGGCCAATCCGAACCAGGATCTGCTCCAGGGAAAAGTGGTTGCCTCTCTCTTTTTTGAACCCTCCACCCGCACACGGCTCAGCTTCGAAACGGCCATCAGCCGGTTGGGGGGAAGGATCATCGGTATTGCCGATCCCGGCAGCTCCAGCACCTCAAAAGGGGAGACCCTTCACGATACCATCAAAATGGTCAGCAACTATGCTGACCTGATTGTGATGCGCCATCCGCTGGAGGGCGCTGCACGATATGCTGCGGAGCTGTCGCCCGTACCGGTGATCAACGCCGGCGATGGTGCGAACCAGCATCCTACGCAGACGTTGTTGGATATGTACTCCATCATTAAAACCCAGGGAAGATTAGATAATATCAATCTTTTTCTGGTGGGCGATCTGAAATACGGCCGTACCGTTCATTCCTTGCTAATGGCCCTTTCGGAGTTCGAAAATCCCATATTTAACTTTATTGCACCTCCCGAACTGGCTATGCCCGATGAGTATAAACGGTACCTTAGCGATCGGGGGATTCGATATTTTGAACACCGGGAGTTTACCGAAATTATCAGCGAGGCCGATATCATCTACATGACCCGGGTTCAGCGGGAGCGTTTTTCAGACCCCATCGAGTATGAAAAGGTGAAGGATGTTTACATATTGCGGAATGATATGCTGGCACATACCAAACCGAATATGCGGATTCTTCATCCACTGCCGCGGGTGAATGAAATCCATACCGACGTGGATGCCAATGAGAAAGCATACTACTTTACTCAGGCACTTAATGGGGTCTATACCCGGGAGGCTATTATCAGTCATATTATGAAGCTAAAATGAGACAAACAGAATCATGGGAAATAAGAGTGAGAAAAAACTGAAGCTGAAAGTGAGTGCTATCCGGGAGGGAACGGTCATCGATCATATTCCGGCACAATACCTGTTCAAAGTAATCTCCATTTTGGGATTAGACAAGATCGGGAATCAGATCACTTTTGGCACCAATTTAGAGAGTGAAAAGCTGGGAAGTAAAGCAATTATTAAGGTTTCGGATAAGTTCTTTGAAGATGATGAGATCAATAAGATTGCCTTGGTGGCGCCACATGCCAAGCTGAACATCATTCGTGATTATGAGGTGGTGGAGAAGAAGATCGTTGAAATTCCGCAGGAGATCAAAGGGATTGTGAAGTGTTTTAATCCGAAGTGCATTACAAACCATGAACATATCACCACCTGTTTCCGAGTGGTCGACCGATCGCCGATTGTACTGAAATGCCGGTATTGCGAAAAGCACACGGTAGGAGAGCAGATGAAGATGATTTAATGGTTAGTGTTGTCACATTTTTAATTGGTTATCGTTTCCGGGAGTTGTTTAATGCGATGGATATAAATCCGGGAGGAAAAAAATCGATCGAATTTTTTTACAAAACGGTTTTACGTGACCTTTTTTACTATATTTGCACCACGAAATTTGCAGTTGTCGGGTTGACCGATACAGCAGAGAAGCCCAGATGGCGGAATTGGTAGACGCGCTAGTTTCAGGG
>CAZILU010000215.1:0-3494 GCA_964540165.1 uncultured Mariniphaga sp. | reverse complement strand
AAAGTTCGCTGACAAGGCTTGCGAAGTTCGAAAAATGTGAGTTTACTAAACGTAAATGACCATTTTGAGAACAAGCATAACGCTGTCAGCGGACTTTATGGACAGACTCTAATTACACCAAAGAGATCAATACACCGGCAGCTACGGCAGAACCAATAACACCCGAAATATTACTTGCCATGCAGTATTGTAGAATGTGATTGGCCGGATTATGCTTCAACGCCATCTCATTGGCAACCCGTGAAGCCATAGGAACAGCACTCAGTCCGGTGGCGCCAATCAGCGGATTGATCTTCTTCTCTGCAAACAGATTATAAATTTTTACAGCAACAATACCACCGGCCACGGAGATAGCAAATGCGATAAATCCCCCCACGATAATTCCCAGCGTTTTGGATGTCAGGAACACTTCTGAGGTCATGGTTGCCCCAACACTCAAACCAAGAAAGATGGTTGCTGTATTCATAATCGGACCGGTGGCAGCGTCTGCCAGTCGGGTTGTGGAAGTTCCGATCTCTTTAACCAGATTACCGAAAAGGAGCATCCCCAACAGCGGAACCGAAGAGGGCACAAAAATCGCTACGACGGTACCCAAAACAATCGGGAAGATAATCTTCACCGTCTTCAGGTTCTTAATCTCCCGCTTCGCCGGGTACTTTTTATCCATCTCACGCATGTTGATCTTAAACTCCTTCTTTGTCATCAGGAGATTGGCAACGGCCGGAATAATCACCGGAACCAACGCCATATAGGAGTATGCTGCAATGGCAATCGGACCCAACAGGTGAGGAGCCAGCTTGATGGTCGTATAGATCGCTGTCGGGCCATCGGCACCTCCGATAATCCCAAGCGAGGCAGCTTCATTCAGATCAAATCCCATTAATATGGCTCCGATTAACACAGAAAAGATCCCGATCTGCGCAGCAGCTCCAAAAAATGCCAGTCGCAGGTTGCGAAGCATCGGACCGAAATCGGTTAAAGCCCCCACGCCCATAAAAATAATCGGTGGCAAAAAACCGGTTTTAATGAGTGAGTAGTACAAAAAGTTTAATATTCCGTACTCATGAGCTATTTCAAACAGATTTTTATACCGCCCATCACCCAGATCAATGTTTGAAGCATCAACAATGCCCATCTCAGCCCCCGGGAAGTTGGCCAATAAAACGCCAAAACCAATCGGAACAAGCAACAAAGGTTCGTATTGCTTCTTTATACCCAGATAGAGTAATGTAAAAGCAATGGCCCACATGATGATCGTCTGATAACTAATCACATTAAAGGCGGTCATCTCAACTAAACTCGAAAAAATATGCTGCATTTGGTTACTGCAATTTAATTATAACGTCATCTTCGTCAACAGAGTCGCCATTATTCAGACAGATCTCAACAACTTTTCCCGATGCCTCGGCCATAATGGCATTGAACGTTTTCATCGATTCAATATAGGCAACCGTATCTCCCTGTTTTACCATATCACCCAACTTAACAGCCTTTTCAGAAGGATCTTTGGTAAGGAAAAACTTCCCTTCGAGCGGCGCGATGACCTCCTTCACGGCTCCGGTTACCGGTGCCGATTGCTCCTTTACGACCGAAGTAGCAGCGACAGGCTCCTGACTGTTGTGACCGTTTCCATCACCATACGAAACACTGACAACATATTTTTCTCCGTTCACGTTGACATGCATTGTTTTCGGTTGAAATCCGGCGGAAAGTGAATCAGCGACCGGGACTGCCGGTGCATTTGCCTTTTGTTCCTCAGCTCTCCTTTTTGCCAGATCTGCCTCAAAATCAGCCTTTGCCTGACCCGATTTATATGCCCTGTACTGCTCCGGATGCATCGCCAATTCAAACAGCTCTTCATCATCAGGTCCTAGATCCCAGTTATTCTTCTTCATCTCGGCACGGAACTCATCCAGCTTATCGGGATAGAGATCTTGCGGATTCCCGGTATAAAACTCTTTTCCCTGCTCTTTAGCCAGCTTGAGAATATCGGGGTGAAGTTCTCCCGGCAATTTGCCTGATTTTCCAACGATCATATCCCAGATATTATCGGCAATCATCGACCAGCGCTCTTTTCCTTTTACCAGTTGAATAACATTCATCAGGGCAAGGTTTTTCACATACTGACTAAACGGAGTTACCAGTGGCGGGTATCCAAGCATTGGCCAGATGTGTGCCACCTCATCGAACAACTTAATCAGCAGATCGTCCTGATTCAGCTCCTGCTTTCCGTGTTTGGTCAGCCATTTATTGAGGCTGGCAAGGTTATTCTCCAGGTCAGCCATCAGACTGCCCATCATACCCCCCGGCAATCCGGGCCCAATCAGCAATGAGTTCATCAACCGGTTCTTCGGATTGATGTAATAACCTAAAAAGTCATCGATAAAGTTTTGCGTTAACGCACGCACCTTCATATAGGCCTTCATATTGATATCCGGCACGTTAAACCCGGCATCTTTCAGCATCGCCTGAACGGCCAGCAGATCGGCATGCCCGGTTCCCCATGATAGCGGTTCCATGGCCACATCGATGTACTCTGCACCGGCACGGGCTACCTCCAAAATGGATGCCATCTGAAATCCGGGTCCTGCATGTCCATGATATTGAACGGGAACCTTCGGATGACGCTCCTTGATATTTTTAACAATTTTCCCTAAAAAAGCCGGGCGCCCAATCCCTGCCATATCTTTGATGCAGATCTCATCAGCGCCCATTTCAATCAGCTGATCGGCCAATTTTGTATAATATTCCACGGTGTGAACTTCCGATACCGTCAAACTCAACGCCGCCTGCGAAATCATTCCACCCTCTTTGGCATATTTAATCGAACCTTCCAGGTTCCGCGGATCATTCAGCCCGCAAAATGAACGGGCAATATCCGTACCCTGTTTTTTCTTCACCTTGTACATCAGCCTTCGAACATCGGCAGGTACCGGGCTCATGCGAATCCCGTTCAATGCCCGCTCTAACATGTGGGTCTGAATGCCAGCATCATTAAAGGGTTGTGTCCACTGCCGGTTGGCAATGTTGGGATTCTCTCCAAACAACAGGTTGATCTGCTCAAAACCGCCACCATTGGTCTCCACACGCGCAAAACATCCCATTTCCACAATTGCCGGCGCTACCTCTAATAGCTGATCAACGCGGGGAACATACTTACCCGATGATTGCCACATGTCGCGGTACAATAAGCTGAATTTAATCTCTCTTGCCATAATACAATCTATTTTAATTTATTCTTTTTCAATATTTGTTACGTTCCCTCTCCCGCCGGTCACAGCTTCAACGGCCGCGATGATCGCAGCCATGGTGCCTGAAGCTATGGCTCCGTGTTTTCCGGCCGGCTTTACTGCAACCTTCGGAGCCGGCCAGTACCGGTTTACAACCAAAATAATTCCATTGCCAATTAATACAACCAGCCATAGAATAATAAATACCGTAACCATACCTACCAGCATGATTGATAACGCACTATTTAAAACATCTTCCATTTG
>CAZILU010000214.1:1016-3496 GCA_964540165.1 uncultured Mariniphaga sp. | reverse complement strand
TTAACCATTCGTTTTGCCGAAATGTTGGATCTTGATGGGTCTATATATACAACCAATTATCGTTCGGCTCTCTCTACCGATCACTATATTGCTTCGAAAAATGGTGTTATTGAGTGGAAGCCGATCTTTACCTTTCATGGTTATCGATATATTGAGATAAGTGGATATGACCCTGAAGCAAAGCCAGTGAATGACTGGGTGAATGCTGTTGTCCAATATTCTGATTTTGAGCTGAATGGTACATTTGTCTCTTCACATGATAAACTCAATAAACTCCAAAGCAACATCAAATGGGGGCTATTGGGGAACTTTTTTGATATTCCGACCGATTGTCCCCAACGTGATGAGCGGTTGGGATGGACCGGTGACGCGCAGGTGATCGCACCTACTTCCATTTTTAATGCTAAAATGTACCCGTTCTGGAATGCCTGGTTACAAAGCATGCGTGCCGAGCAGCGTGCCGATGGCAGTATACCAAATGTTATACCGAACAATTTGGGTAGTGGCTCATCATCGGGCTGGGGCGATGCTTGTGTTATTATCCCATGGGAGCTCTACTTCAGAACCGGAGATACAGAAGTGTTGGAGGAGAACTATGAGATGATGTTGGGATGGATCGATTTTTATAAATCTAAATCAACCGAATGGATTGTCGAGATGATCAGCTATGCCGATTGGTTGCAGCCTTACCCGGTAGTAGGGGATGATCCGGGAATGCTGAGAAGAGGGGATACCCCTTTCGGGTTTATAAATACTGCCTATTTTGCTCGCTCCGTTGAGCTTGCGATGCGAAGCGCCGAAGTATTAAGCCGGAGAGAGGATGTCCGGAACCTGCAGATGCTTCATGAAGAGATAAAAGCAGCATTCCAGTCAACTTTTTTTGACGCTGACGGTCGGTTAAAATTTGAGGTTGAGACACAAACCGGCTATTTAACGGCGATTGCATTTGGCCTCCTGGATAAAGAGACAGAGAAAAAGGCAAAGGCACATTTAATAAGAGTTATTGCAGCCTGCGATAACCATTTGCGAACCGGATTTTTAGGTACCCCCATTCTACCGTTAGTATTGGATCAGATGGGTGAAATCGACCTGATGTACACGATACTGTTTCAGGAGACCTATCCGTCGTGGTTCTACTCCATCAATCAGGGAGCCACGACCATGTGGGAACGATGGGACAGCTACACCCATGAGAATGGATTTCATAAAGAGGGTATGAACTCATTTAACCACTATGCTTATGGTGCCATAGGACGGTGGATGTACGAAAGAATTGCCGGAATAAAACCCGTAAAACCCGGGTATAAAGAGATAGAGATTGCTCCCATTCCCGGGGGACCGCTTACTTCGGCGGAAGCAACCTATGATTCTCCCTACGGAATGGTTCGCTCATCCTGGAAAATGGAAAGCGGAAGTTTTAAACTTTCGGTGACGGTTCCGCCAAATACGACGGCAAAAATTGTTTTACCGGGAGATCCTGAAGAAGACCTTCTATTGGAAGGAAGTACGTTCTTTGACCGTGCTGAGTTAACCCTGCTAAATAAAAGTGAAAAGGGCTTTGAGTTAAGGGCGTTGCCCGGCACTTATTCATTTGAATCAAAAATGAAGTGACCTTGCTGAATCATATATAATTAAAATATAAATTATTTGCCATGCATCGATTTAAAAATCTACGTAGCAGTTTTACCGTGATTGTCGCATTGTCTCTGATAACTGGTGCTTGCTCAAACTCCTCCCGGAATCAGGGGGGAAGTGCAGACCTGCATCAACCTGAGATTGTTGAGCAACTGTTTATTGACTCCGTTTGGGCGGCAAATGGCGTTGATTTCGATATAGAGACCTCAGGTGACATGCAATTTGTCGCCTATTTCGATCGAAACAGAATGATGTCGGTTGCATCTCGAAAAACGGACAGCAACACCTGGACGAAGAAAGTTCTGCCCAATCAACTGATGTGGGATTCACATAACTACGTACGATTGGGCATTGACAAGCAGGGCTATATCCATGTTAGTGGGAATATGCATGTTCATCCGTTAGCCTATTTCCGTAGTGCCAATCCTTATGATGTGAGCTCCATGGAGGAGGTAAACCGAATGGTTGGTAAAGATGAAGATCGTGTAACTTACCCCAACTTTTTTTTAGATAAACAGGGAGACCTGATGTTCTCATACCGTTCGGGAACGTGTGGAAACGGAAATATCCTTGTTAATCGGTTCGATCCGGTAAAAAGGGAGTGGGAACGATACCTCGAAAAATCACTGTTTGAAGGGGTTGAAGCTGATGATGACCGGGCTGCGTATCATCATTGGGTAAAAGATGCAAACGGAGATTTTCATTTCGTATGGATGTGGCGCTGGACTCCCATGGTAGAAACGAGTCATCATATCTGTTATGCAGCAACGTCTGATTTAAAGAATTGGAAAAATGCCGCAGGAACCAGGGTTGAACTGCCATTTCGTCCCGATGATCCGGCAGTT
>CAZILU010000214.1:0-1006 GCA_964540165.1 uncultured Mariniphaga sp. | reverse complement strand
AGGGCTGCACAATAGCCGTTTTAACATTATCCTCACGAACGACGGCGAGCCAGTGATTGGTTATGTGAAATATGATGAAGAGGGTTTAACGCAGTTGTATCTGGCAAAATTTATGAACGCGGAATGGGTAATCAAAAAAGTATCGAACTGGGATTTTCGCTGGGAGTTTATTACCACCGGTGCTTTTATGTCTATCGGTGGCCAGTTCAATTTTGCTGGCATTTCTGATGACGGGCTGCTGGCGATAGACTGGAAAACAGAGAAAGGGGAGGAGGGGCGGTACACGATTGACTTAGAAACGTTGGAACATACCGAAAAAATAGCGGTAATTCAGCCGAAATATCCAGCCAGTATCGATGATAAATTGACCGGTAATCCCGGATTGAGTGTTCGCCTGGCCTATGATTCAGGCCAGGAGAATATGGATGGTTATCGATATGTCATAAAATATGAGGCGGCTCACGGCGGATTTAGCCAACATGCTCCCGAAGTGATACCGGAGGGGCCTGTAAGCCCTTTGGTCGTAATGAAGATAAAATAGAAAAAAGATATTCATGAAAAAATTATCTATTCTGATTTTTGTCAGTGCAATTTTTCAGAGTTATGTTGGATTTTCTCAAAACCCAGCTTCGCAACTGGAATCGTTTATGGATATTAATTACCTGCCATTTATGCGCGATGGGGTCCAAATCAGGCAACTCAGCAACTTCGATCGGGCAGGCGATAATTACGATCATGAATATTTTCAACTCTATTTTGAGGAGAACGGGGAGTGCGTCATTTTTGATGATTATGGTCCCGGAACCCTTTGGCGTCATCACATGAATATTTTCAAACCAAGAAAAAACGAAACTGAGACGTTAAATTTTACATCATCCGGCGATGTGGATAAGAACCGATGGGAAGGTGTGAATATCCGGTACTATTTTGACGACGAGAAAATTCCACGGATCGACATGGATGTGTCAACTTTTTTTAGCGAAAAAAATCCATTGGGCCTGTTTTT
>CAZILU010000213.1:1913-3647 GCA_964540165.1 uncultured Mariniphaga sp. | reverse complement strand
TTTTAATATGTTTAGCCTCTGACAGGAATGGTTCTTCGTTGAATCCTTCCAATGCAACCGGATAGTGCAGGTCGATGGTCCAGGTGGTTGTAAAGCTGGCATCGGGATATGGGATCTGATTCACGATATCCTGTTCGGCGAGGACAACATCGCCCATGAGTCGTCGCGACTCTCTCTTCCCGCCGATATAGGCTGCCCATTCCAGTTGGTAATTCTGATATTTCTCTTTTTTATCGCTCTGGTTTTTCAAAAATGCCCAGTTTCCGAAGAGTGCCCTGAGGCCATAATCCCTGATCCGTTCGATATCTTCGATCTGGTCCAGGTAAAACCCGGTCTCCCAGTCCCAGTCGCCCCGGGTCAGGTGCCGGCAGGTGCTTTCGGTAAACTGAACGGCCCACGGGCATTCGGGAAAATCTACCGGCGTATCGCTCTGTTTCGCATACCATTGCACGGATGTCCCCATAACCAGATCATCCGGATTTTCCGGCGCACTTGCCTCTTCGGTCTCTTTCTTACTCTCCCGGCCCATCCGGAAATCGGCTCCGGCAAGATAGCCCAGATTCCCGTCGCCGGTGCAATCGGAAAAGAGCTCTCCCCTGAAGATGATCTCAGCCCCCGTGGCGATGTTCTTCCCGGTGACCGATACGATCCGTCCGTTCGATGTTTTCGCTTTATAGATGTGGGTATTTAAAAACAGATCGATGTTCTCTTCGTTTTCAACGGCGGTCAGTTTTTTGTCATCTCCATAGTTGGCAGCGGGACCGGCATTATGGATTTTCTTCTCCGGATATTGATCAATGACCTTCAGGATCTTTTTGCTTCGGATGGATTCCGGATCGCGTTTGGCCTCCCAGAGGGTCCAGTGCCCGATCGATCCGATTTCATCCACCAGCTTGCCCAGGTTGGGATAGGGCTGTTGATGGATCAATCCCGACAGGCCGACACGCACTTCCGTACTGTTATTCCCACCCAATACCGGCCGGTTCTGGATGAGCGCCACACGGCACCCGAGCCTCGCTGCACTGATGGCCGTGGTAACTCCTGCCACTCCTCCACCGACAACCACCAGGTCATAGTTACCGCCATCCACAGGCTTCTCCGGAAGCCCGGCAGCACTTCTTCTCAACTGCGCCAACGACTCCCCATCGTTGGGAGGGGTGAGGCTGAGCGCGTTGGTAATCAGGATGGCATCGCACCGGCCGTTGAAGCCGGTCAGGTCACGCAGAGCGATCTCCCGGCTACCGGCTTTCAGTGCAATCACTCCGCCATCCTGCCAGTGCCATTCCGCCCCTTTCGTGCCGAAGGTGGTGTTAAGAGGTACCTTATCCAACAGCAACTGAAACTTCCCGGGAGCTCCGGGTACTCCCCAGGGCGCCACCCAGTCGCGGGTGCGCACCCATATGCGGTAATCACCATCCCCGGGAATCGTTACCCGGGTTATTGCATCTGCAACGGGAACTCCCAATCCATGTGCCATCAGATAGGGTGATCCCATCTGATCCATGGCCTGCTGGTCGATGACCCATCCGCCAACCGATTGAAAGCTTTCAGCTTCAACAAACAGCAGATCGCTGTTTTGCGCTGATATCAGGAGGGATTGGAAAAGAGACAAGATGCATATTAATCGAAACTTCATAATCATATTTTTTATCAAAGAAAACGATTTTTTTTATCTAAAGATATGAAACCTCCTGCGGAGGTTTTAAATATCATGTAACCATCGATTTTTTCAAC
>CAZILU010000213.1:0-1813 GCA_964540165.1 uncultured Mariniphaga sp. | reverse complement strand
ATATGAAACCTCCTGCGGAGGTTTTAAATATCATGTAACCATCGATTTTTTCAACGAACCACAAACCACGAACCACAAACCACGAACCACAAACCCCAAACTATTCCCTCTTCACCGGGAATCGCGCCCCGGTCTCTTCCATTTTTTGATCCATGATCTGTTTCATTCTCCGGGTCTTTCGAATCTTTTGAGCGGCCAGATTGTTCTCTTCCGAAGGATCGTTTTTCAGGTTATAGAGCTCCATCCGCTCATCTTCATAGAAATAGATCAGCTTCCAGTCATCTTTTCTAAGGGCTGATCCGGGAACCCAGCCGCTGCCGTGGTAGTGGGGGTAGTGCCAGAAGAGCTCGTTCCGTTTTAAGGATTTCCCCCCGGCAAGCAGGGGTGTGAGGCTGGTTCCGTCAACGGGATGATTATCGATTCCGGCAAGGCTCATCAGGGTAGGGAAGAAGTCCATACTCACCACCGGCTCTTCTACGGTCCGGCCCGGTTTGCTGACACCGGGACCGGTGATCACCAGGGGAACCCGGATACCCCCTTCGTAGCACCATCCTTTCCCCGCGCGCAGGGGGCCGAGGGCTGTGGGTGCGTTCTTCCTTCTCAGCGTCGAGAGTCCCCCGTTGTCGCTGGTAAAGATGACCCAGGTATTTTCTTCGAGGCCGTTTTCCCGCAGGGCATCCATCAGGCGACCGATGTTCTCATCCATGGCTGCCACCATAGAGGCATAGGCAGCATTTTCCTGCAGCAGCTTCGTCCAGCCCTCTCCTTCCTGCCGGTGGGGAACTTCTTCAATGCCGGCAGCCTCCCGTTTCTGTCTGTATTTTTCGATATGTTTCTTCGAGGCTTCTATGGGGGTGTGAACGGTATAATAGGCGAGATAGAGCAGAAAAGGGTTATCCCTGTTCGCTTCCATAAAACGAATGCTCTCGTTGGTTAGCCGGTCGGTGAGATACTCTCCCTCGGGGCCGTCAGTCAATTTAGGATTTTTGTAAGGGGAGTAGTACCCTCCGGGCGGACTTCCCTTGTGATGTCCGCCTTTGTTGATATCAAATCCCTGATCCTCCGGATAGAACCCTTCATCGCCAAGGTGCCATTTGCCGGCCAGGAATGTTTTATATCCTGCTTCCCTCAGCTTCTCTGCCAGGGTAACCTCTTCCAGGGCCAGTTCGTTGTTAATGGCAGGCCCCAGCAGTTTGCGGTCTTTGGGTGCATCGCCGGGAATCCAGTCGGTGATCCCCACCCGGTTGGGGTGTTTGCCGGTCATGATCGCCGCCCGTGTGGGACTGCAGACCGGATGGGCAGCATAGGCCTGGGAAAATCGCACGCCCTGCTCCGCCATCCGGTCGATGTTGGGCGTTTCATAAAAGCTTTCCGGGTAGTTGCAGGTGACATCGGCCCAGCCCAGATCGTCAACCAGAACGATGACAAAGTTGGGCTGTTGCGCCGGTGACTGTGCCATCATCACTGAAGGCAGCATGGCCAGTGTAAGAACCGAATATTTTAGTTTGTGTTTCATCTGTTTAAAATTATTATTTTATTTCCGATTTTCTATCTTCCGTTTTCCATCTTCGGTGGTTCTTTTCAAACCCTTTCAAACCTTCGATGGCTTTTCCAAGGGAAGATTGTGTTGGTTGATGTCATCTCTTCTAAAAATATGGAACCTCCTGTGGAGGTTTTTTCAAATCCTTTCAAATTTTTTCACACCATGGCATACCTTTTCAAACCTTTTCAAACCCTTTCAAACCCTTTCAAACCCTATCAAACCTTCGATGGCTTTTCCAAGGGAAGATTGTGTTGGTTGATGTCATCTCTT
>CAZILU010000212.1:0-3700 GCA_964540165.1 uncultured Mariniphaga sp. | reverse complement strand
TTTCACTGGCAGGTTATCGCGTTGTGATCGATAGATTGCGGTAAACAGTTCCACAGTAATTCGTCCCTCTTCGCCCGTAACCAATGGGTCTCTCCCCTTCAGAATTGCATCGACAAAATCCTCATCCTGAAGCTTCATATAGTACTCCATGGCGTTGACAGAGTTAAAAAAACCGGCATCTTCCCTGTTCCACTCAGGCAGCAGATGCTCCTCACCCGGCACCGACCAGAGATCAAGCACCGGAGGTTCGGCAATCGAAGCCCCGTTACTTCCATGAATATGAACTTTCCCATAAATACCGGGTTTTTGTGCATTGCTGACCACGATATTTCCAATGGCTCCGCTCTTGAACTTAACAATAGCCAAAGCGGTATCTTCCACTTCGATATAAGAGTGATTCAGGTTTCTCCATGTGCCGAAAACCGCTTCAACCGGCCCCATCAGCCACTGAAATATATCGATCTGGTGAGGAGCCTGGTTCACCAGAACGCCACCTCCCTCCATAGTCCAGGTACCACGCCAGGCATCGCTTTCGTAATAATTTTTGTCGCGCCAGCCCAGCATATGAATCGTTCCCAATGCCGGGGAACCAATCTTCCCCTCATCGACGGCCCTTCGCACCCGCTGCACCGGGGCATAAAAGCGACGCTGGCTGACAACGCCAAGCTTCACCCCGCGCCTTTTACAAGCTTCGATCATCGCATCACAATCCTGCAGAGAGGAAGCCAGGGGCTTTTCCACCAAACAGTGAGCACCGGCCTTGGCAGCAGCAATCACTGCTCCGGCATGAAACGGATGCGGAGTGCAAACCACGACCATCTCCACTCTGCCTTTGATAATCATCTCCTCAATATCATTAAAAGCTGCTATTCCATATTGAGCGGCAAATTTTTCTGCTTTCTCCATGGAACGGCTGTAAATAGCGGTTAACCGGGTATTAGCTCCTTGCAGCATGGCTGCCGCATGCAGATGCGATACCTTTCCGCAGCCGATGATGCCGGCTCTTATTTTTCGAAGTGTCATTTCTACGGTTTTAAAAGTACTTTCATCAGCCCCTTCTCTCTGTTATGCAAACGGTTGAACCACTTTGCCCCTTCAGCCAGAGGAGCTACAGCACTGATCAACGGATCAACCGCAATCTCCTTCCGGCTGATCAGGTCAAGAACCGGTTCATACTCCCCACATATTGCACAGCTTCCCTGTATCTTCAGCTGACGGGTCACTACTTGCTGCAGGGGCAGTTCAACCGTTGGCGACACATTCCCCACCAACGTTAAGCGACCGCCCTTTCGCACCGAATCAACAACCGTTTTAAAAACGGGATTGATCCCGACAACCTCAAATCCTATATCAGCGCCCCGTCCATGTGTCAATTTTTTAACTGCTTCCGGAATCTGATCCCGATCAGCCCGAAACAGATGAGTAGCGCCCATTTTTTTTGCCAGGTCAAGACGATCCTGATCAATATCAAACACAATAATCTGCCCGCACCCAGCCCGTTTGAGCAACTGTATAACAAACAATGCAATCATACCGGAACCCCCAACAACAGCCGTTTCATTCAGGCAGATATCACTAAGGTTCACCGCATGAAGAGCCACAGCCACCGGCTCCACCATAGCAGCATGTTCAAAACTGACACTGTCCGGTAACCGGTATAAGATATGCTGGGGAACAGTAACATACTCAGCAAAAGCACCGTCCTTTTTAAATTCGTCACAGGAAACGCCCAATACCATCCGGTTGTCGCTCAGATTGTATAATCCCTTACGCGAGTACCAGTCATCAAGCCGGTATATGGTGGAATCAAACGTTACCCGGTCTCCGGGTTTCCAATCCGTTACCGATTCACCAACCGACTCAATAACTCCGGCAGCTTCATGACCCATGATAACCGGAGGTATCCGGCGACCGGTACTACCATCCATACCGTGAACATCACTCCCGCAGATGCCAACCGCTTTAACAGCAATCAGAACCTCATCAGGCCCTGAAACAGGCTCATCTAATTCTTTATAAATCAACTTATTGTACTCTTCTAAAACCAATGCTTTCATGAGTGAAAAGTAAATTAATTAAATGCAAACCAATCGATACTAAACGAATCGGATTCATGATCCGTTGTATTAAATATCATAAGAAATGAATGAACTCCTTCTGTCTCTTTTAAATTGCAAGTTAATGTTGTCCATGTTTTTCCATCCCCACCGCCCGGTATTTCAATGATCCCAACTGGCGGTTCCCACAACTTATCCAGTTTAAACGTAACTCTTCCTTTATTTTTTCCTGGCGCTACTCGTATCTGAATGCTTTTAGCTCCTTTTCCAAAATCGATGTATTTGTAGGCCGCATTGTCATTATCTGTAATTTTCCCTAATTGGTCTAACTCTTTATCACTTGATTCGATGCGAACATTCCCAAACATCAGGCAAGTTTGTTCAGCCTCAATTTTTGAAAAAGCGTTGAGCGGATTTCCTGCTCCCTGTGAGGTCATTTCTACTTCCGTGATGCTACCGTCTTCATTAAAAAAAATCGGTTCGATGCAGGTCTTCCGCATCGACACACTCCCGTTGGTTGCTCTGTGATAGAAAACATACCACTGATTATTAAACTCCACAACGGAGCCATGATTGTTCCAGGTATTCGGATCGCATCCATCGTTGTCGATTATTACCCCGCCATACTGGTAAGGGCCCATTGGCGATTTACTGGTGGCATAACCGATGCAGGTTGCCCGGCCCTTTCTCGAAATATCAGTATAAATCAGATAGTAAATCCCATTTCGTTTGATCATGAAGACACCTTCGTGAAAGAAATGTTCATTTTCTGTAAGTACAGCAGGATTGATGGTTGTTGTGTCAATCTCTGTCATATTAGATTTCAACTTTGCAATTTTTGCCTCAAACTGTCCCCATAGATAGAAGGCCTGACCATCGTCGTCAATAAAAACAGCCGGATCAATTTGGTTGTACCCTTTCAGATATATGGGTTTTGCATTTGTAAACGGACCAACCGGTGATTTGCTTGTTGCAACGCCTTCGGGCATTTTGGGATAAGGCTGACAATAGTACAAAAAATAGGTGCCATCCCTGTAAATACAATCTGGAGCCCAGAGTGGGGCGTCGTTATAGGATATTTGATCATTAGGCCCAACGGATGCAAAAATATCTTTAGTGATTTCCCAATTACTTAGATCGGAAGATGACATAACCCACTGATACCCCACCCCACCAAACTTGTTGGGGTCTTTGTCATTTTCCAAAATGAGCGATCCATAAACATACGCTTTCCCATCGTTCCAAACACGTGCTGTCGGGTCGGGGATGTAAACTCCGGGCCCACAAATCGGATTTTGGGCAACAATAACAGTTACAGTGCTAAGAATAGTTGTAACAGCAATCAGAAAACATCTGAACTGAAGCATAAGATTAATGATATTTATTTTCACGGATCATAACTAACGAATATTAATTAGATTGTTTCCAACAGTTCAAAGAGCGAAATAACGCCATTATAAGCAATAAAACAGGAGAAAATAAATGCCATGATCATCCCGGTATTGAGAAAAATACCCGCTTTATATTCCCCCATATCCTTCTTATTGTTTACCAGGTAGATGATAGCCCCTACAACCAGGGGAAGCACAAAAACATTAGCAACCTGGGTGGCTATTTGGGCCGAGATCGGATTGGCTCCCATA
>CAZILU010000211.1:0-3707 GCA_964540165.1 uncultured Mariniphaga sp. | reverse complement strand
GGAGATGATTCAGCAATATGTAGCATCGGTAAGCAGCACACAGGGTGAGATTGGTTCTTATGCCCGGATCATTAACTGCAACACGATTTTAAATGTGAAGGTGGGCGCCGGTTCGGTCATTGACGGAGCCAAGAAGTTGGAAAATGGCACCATCAACAGCGTGAAAGAGGCTCCGGTGATGATTGGTGAAGGGGTGATCATGAACGATTTCATTGCGAGTTCCGGGGCACGCATCACCGATGCCACGCTGATCTCGAAGTGCTTCATCGGGCAGGGGTGTGTTCTCGAAAAACACTACTCCGCCGTTCATTCGCTCTTTTTTGCCAATTGCCAGGGGTTTCACGGAGAGGCCTGCTCCATCTTTGCCGGTCCGTACACCGTATCGCATCATAAATCGACGCTGCTGATTGCCGGGATGTTTTCATTCATGAATGCCGGCAGCGGGTCCAATCAGAGCAATCATCTATACAAGCTGGGGCCAATACATCAGGGTATTCTGGAGCGGGGATCAAAAACCACCAGCGACTCCTATCTCTTATGGCCATCGCGCATCGGTGCCTTTACCCTGGTGATGGGAAGGCACTACAAACATTGCGATACAACCGATTTTCCATTCTCCTATGTTATTGAAAGCAAGGATGAGAGCATTCTGGTTCCGGCGGTGAACCTGAAGAGCATAGGCACGGTACGCGATACACAAAAATGGCCGCGCCGCGACAACCGCACCGACTCGAACATACTCGATCATATCAATTTCAACCTGTTGAGTCCCTATACCGTGCAGAAGATGATCAACGGACACAATAAACTGCTATCTATACAGCAATCGTCGGGTGAGTTTGCCGCACAGTACAGTTACGACAAGATGAAGATTGAACGGCAGGCGTTAGAGCGCGGCATCATGCTCTATGAAATGGCCATCTGGAAGTTTTTGGGAAACTCGCTGATATCAAGACTTCAGGATCGACCTTGCCTGACTGAAAATGATATTAACCATGCACTGAAACCCGATACCCGTCCGGGGCGGGGCCAGTGGGTTGACCTGTCCGGGCTGATCTGCCCGATGGAGGCTCTGGAAAAGGTGCTCCGGTCGGTGGAGAAGCATGAAATAACGACCATGGAAGAGGTCAATGCATCGTTGAATCATCTGCATAAAAACTACTACAGTTATGAGTGGACCTGGGCATCGGAAATATTTGAACAGTTTTATGGAAAGGCGGTCGACCGGTTTACGGCAACGGATGTTATCCAGGTCGTTGAAAAGTGGCAGGAGAGTGTTTTGGGGATTGACCGGATGTTGTATGAAGATGCCAAAAAAGAGTTCTCTCTGACGAAGATGATCGGGTTTGGCGTTGACGGTCAGAATGGTGCCCGCGAACAGGATTTTGCCCAGGTTAGAGGGGAGTTTGAAAAGAATGATACCGTGATGGCGATCCTGCTTCACATGCAGAAGAAGGAGTTGCTTGGAAAAAAGGTCATAGATCAGATAAAAAAGTTATGTGTGGAATTGTAGGATATGCCGGAGGACAGCATGCCTGTCCGATTTTATTAGAAGGACTGAAGCGATTGGAATACAGAGGATATGATTCAGCCGGAGTGGCGGTTCAAAGTAAATCGCTGCAAGTGGTTAAGCGAAATGGCAAAGTGTCGGTGCTTGAAAAGGTCATCGACACAGAACCTTTGACAGGAACCGTTGGCATTGGCCACACCCGGTGGGCAACCCATGGCGTTCCGAGCGATGTCAATGCGCATCCGCACCTCTCGTACAACGGTCGGTTTGCCGTGGTGCACAACGGTATCATTGAGAACTACGCACCTTTGAAGCGGGAATTGCAAGGGCGGGGGATTGCCTTCCAAAGCGATACTGACACCGAAGTGTTGGCGAACCTGATTGCCTGGTTCTTTGAAGAGGAGCAGGTAACGGCAGAAGAGGCTGTGCAGATGGCTTTGTCGAAGGTTGTCGGGCCTTATGGCATTGCTGTGTTGAGTGAACGGGAGAAGGAAAAGGTGATCTTTGCCAGGAAGGGGAGTCCGCTGGTTGTCGGTCTGGGACAGGGGGAATATTTTCTGGCCAGCGATGCCCTTCCATTGGCAGGCAGAACCAATCAACTGGTCTATTTAAATGATTACGATCTGGGCACGATAAGCGTTGACAATCTGGTGATTAAAAATATGAAGAACCGGCCGGTTTCGTTTACGGTATCCAATGTATCCAACCGATGGGGAGAGACAGACAAGGGCGGTTACGAACATTATATGTTAAAAGAGATCTTTGAACAACCACAAACCATTAAGCAGACGATGAGGGGACGGTTGTTGCCCGAACAGAATGAGATCGTATTGGGCGGGTTGATCGATGTGGAACCCCGGTTAGCCGGCGCCGGCCGGATGATCGTAGTTGGTTGCGGCACCTCCTGGCACGCGGCTCTGATCGGGAAGTACCTGATCGAACAGAAGGCGCGGATGGCTGTGGAGGTAGAATATGCATCTGAATTCAGATACCGGAACCCGGTATTATCACCAGGCGATGTTGTCCTGTTTATCAGCCAGAGCGGAGAGACAGCCGACACCCTGGCCGCGTTGCGCATGGCGAAAGGGGAGGGAGTGCTCACCCTCGGAATTTGCAATGTGCCCGGATCATCACTCTCCCGGGAGACCGATGCCGGTGTGTTCACCCATGCCGGTACGGAGATTGGCGTCGCTTCAACGAAAGCCTTCACCGCGCAGGTTACCGTGCTCATCCTGTTTGCCATGAAGCTGGCCAGATTGCGGGGTGCTGTTTCCGAAGAAGAGTACTCCCGGATGATACAGTCCATGGCCGCTATACCAACCCAAATCCAACAGATACTGGAGGCGAATGACCAAATATGCCGGGTAGCGGAGAAGTACAAAGATGCGGTGAATGCGCTCTACCTGGGTCGGGGAATCCTCTTTCCTGTGGCTCTGGAAGGAGCTTTGAAATTAAAGGAGATCTCTTACATCCACGCCGAAGGGTATGCAGCGGGTGAGATGAAACACGGTCCTATTGCCCTGATCGACAATAATCTGCCGGTAGTTGTTGTAGCGCCTCACGATCCCTATTATGAGAAGCTGATCGGGAATATACAGGAGGTGAAAGCACGGGAAGGCGTTGTAATCGCTATCGTTACGAAACAGGATGAGGTATTGATGAAACTGACTGATGATATGATCGTTATTCCGGAAACAGACCCGGCGCTTACCCCGCTGCTGGCCGTTATCCCGTTGCAACTGATGGCCTACCATATTGCCGTGTTGCGGGGATGCCATGTAGATCAGCCCAGAAATCTGGCAAAATCGGTGACCGTAGAGTAGTCCGCTTTTGGGATGCTGTTTTCGACCGGATGCCCTTGAGGCTGCCGACTCCCGCGATAGTCCTCTTGCCATTGAAATGCCTTGTTATCTGGCTGCTTTTGAAGCGTGACTGGCAGAGACACTTTCGTTGCATCGGCGGGCAGCTAAATAAAAATTCCCGGGATTTTTTTTCATCACCCGGATAATGGTAAAGAAAAATATTAATTTTGTGAGGCACGATAGGGGATATAGCTCAGTTGGCAGAGCACCTCAATCGCACTGAGGAGGCCAGGGGTTCGAATCCCCTTATCTCCACGTCTCAAGGGCTGTTAGCTCAGTCGGTTCAGAGCGCGTGCCTCACACGTACGAGGTCACTGGTTCGAATCCAGTACAGC
>CAZILU010000210.1:3032-3739 GCA_964540165.1 uncultured Mariniphaga sp. | reverse complement strand
CCGATGGGCTGCTTCCCGTTTTCATCGATCTCTGAGAAGATGCACTCAAAAACTCCGTTCGATCCATCGCCGGCAGGGATCTCCGTGCTGAAGGATATTTTCTGGATCCCCGACGCCACCAGCCGGGCCAGAGAGTCCTCGTAAACGGCCGGGATCAGCATCCGCGCATTTTTATACCACTCCACGCCGCGCAGGAGACTTTGGCGGGATACATCGGCGGGGAGTTCATCATCTTTGGCATAGGTAGGTCCTACCACCGGCTCCCACGCCAGCGGGGCGGACTTCTCTCCGGGGCGGACAAACTCCAGGATGGTGCCCCACACCGATCCCCACTCTTTTGCAGGAGCATAGCGCCCCGATACAAAGCCACTGAGATTGGTGGTGGCGATCAGCAGGTTGTGATCTTCCATCTCAAAAAGCAGGGGGAAGTGCTCCTCCGGCAGACCATAAATGGCAGCATCAAATCCCGCGACCCTGGCCGCAACGATATGGGTACGACTGATCTGCTCCGGCAACTCAAGAAATTGAAGCCCGTTGATGCCCAGGATGCCCAGACTGTCGGGGAATCCTCCGAAAAAACGGGTGTTCACGACTGCCCGTTCGTGTTTCGCTTTTTTGATCTTCCCCAGTGAGACGCCGTTGGGAAGCCGGGAGGGAAACTCCAGGTAGGCACGGAGATTTTTTTCCTTTACCTGTTGAAAGAACGA
>CAZILU010000210.1:0-3022 GCA_964540165.1 uncultured Mariniphaga sp. | reverse complement strand
CGGATAGTGATCGGCTAATAGCAATAAGCCTTCACCCGGACGGGCATTTTCAACCGCCTCCATGACATCGGAATAGCGCTTGATGTTAACGTTCTGCTCATTCAGAATGCGCACCAGATCATTGTCTTCACTGCCATAGATATGGATTACTTTTTGGTTTTTACACGATGAGAATCCCATCATGGTGATGAAAAAAAATAGTGGAAGGTATTTTTGAAAAAACGTTTCTGTTTTCATATACTCTGGTAAATTTTTATTTTTTGTGCTTATTTTCAACTCAATGGGTCTTTTGGTTTTATAACTTTTACAAGGCTTGATGGAACTCCCGGATTTCTGATTCTGCCGGGTGTGCCAATAATGTATATGTTCGTTTCATGGTTGATGATAGAATTTTTAATCGTTAAACGATTATGTTCCTAAGCTCGTACGGCTCTTGTGAAAGCTCTTTTTGGGAGAATTGCGGATAAGCCGGGATAAAACGGCCGGATAGGTATCGCCATCGGCAGTTCCCTCTCCATCGACAAAAGGGCCGTAGGTTAGGGAATCTCCAAAGCAGATGATCCGGTAGAGATGCAGATATTTGTATCTCTGTAACAGCCCATTGTGAATAATCTTTGCCAGCAACTCATTCCCTTTGGCCGTCATGTGAACACCGTCTTTCGATTGGCTGTTAGCCTCATTCCGGATGATCTTATCCCGGTTGTGCCTGGGCAATCTTCGTTTCTCAAATGCCCTGAAGAGATCGATAAAGAGCAACTCTTTTTCTGCACAAAGAGTCCGGAGGGAGTCACGGGCAATGCTAAGTTTCTCATTCGGTGGAATAGCGAAAGCGGAGGGGGGGTGTCGCAGGAGGAGGTAATTGGTGTCTACGGGTGGCGGACTGATGAGGGCTACTTCAATACCCGACTGCAGCAGGGTGTCTGCGATCTTCCTCATCTGACGGAGGTAAGTCGCCAGAGGTACCATCTTCCCAGAGTTCAGCAGGTCATTGGTGCCGGCCATGATGATGACCAGGTCCGGCCCATGAGCCATCAGGTCGGGTCCCAAGCGCCTGAGCAGGTCAGCCGTGCTGTTGCCGCCGATCCCTTTGTTCAGGACATCTCCGGAGGTCTGTCCGGCTGACAACAAAGCCCGGGGGCTACTGAGTAAAAGCAGAAGCAGCGTGTATCTGCCAATGGATGTATAGATTTTCTTCATTTTCATTGAGCGGATAACCCCGTTGGCGAACCAACGGAGCTCCGCTCTTTTTTATTTATGAATGGACGCTTATTAAATGCCATCAAAACCGGTGTGCTCCGGGCCTATTTGGGCCAGTGGGTTTCAAGACCCTGCTTGCGGATCCACTCCTGGAACTCCTCCAGCAGAGCCTTACGTTCTCTCACCGCACGGGGCGGCACCTTTTTGCTTACCGCAAATGCCACCAGAGAGCCTACGGCTTCGCCGATACTCCATTCAACGGGGTGTAACCGGTAGCAGCCATTGGTAATATGCGTGGTGCCAATATTCTTATTGGCCGGCAGCAGGTTATTCATGCGTTGGGGGATCAATGCCCCGAGTGGGATCTGGAACGGCAATGACCCAAAATCGATGTAGTTATCCCCGGCACTGCTGGGATGAAGATCGATGTGGTAATAGCCAATGCCGACGCTGTCGTAGAAATCGGCCGATTTTTTTCCCGCCTCCTCACCGGCAACCAGCTTGCGGTTGGCTGCACCGACATGCTCCTCCAGAACGGTGAACTCAGCTCTTATTCTACGTGCTTCACGGATATAGGGATATTTGGCCATGCCATCCTTTGTGCCCATAACATCGCCCCGCAAGCGCAACCCCGGCCAGCCCGTTCCGCCATCGGGACGGGGAGCCTCCGTTTGCAGCCAGTAGAAAAGCGACAGGTTCAACTGCCGGGCTGCTGCTATGTGCTTTTGGAATTCAGCCTCGCTGACGTCAATGATATTCCCCGGGAAATAGTCGTTTTGCGGCCAGTTGACAATGGTAATATCGCCATCGTAAGTTCCGGGGATGAAGTTGTTCTTATTGATGATCCGCCGGTACAGCCATAAATTGAGCATGTCGCCGGTTTTTTCTCCCTCGGGATGAAAGCCGAGGTCCTTCGGTACCAGGTTTCGCGGATTGGAGTAGTTGAGCTCCAGTAGTTTGCCTGCCCATGGAGGGGTCATCGATGGTACATAGTTGCTCCAAAATGCATAATCTTTGGGCCTCTCAATCGTATTGTCTTTGCCCGGTTGGTAATCCATGGCAAAACAGAGGGTGAAAGCCTGGTTGTTATTGGGATTTCCCTTTTCAGGGGCATGCAGCTCACCGGTCTCGGCTTTCGATTCGGTGCCGGTAACATACTCGGTGCCTGTCATCGGTAGCAGATCACCACATTCGGTGGCATCGACAAAGTAGGGAGCCTTTACCACGATGGTGTTGCCCGTTGGGATATGGACAAACTGCATCTCTTTTACAAGATCTCCCTCAACATCAGCCTGAACGGCTTTGTATTCGGTTAATAGTTTCAGTTTTCCTGTGCTCATGTAGGGCGCCAGCATTTCGGTTAGGACAGCCACTGAAACGCGAGGTTCATGACAGATGCGGGATACGCGGCCATCGCCCGGATTCAGGTTTTGCCGGTTCAGGGCATCTGCTGTCATGGGGTAGTTCCTTTTGTAGTAATCACGCACCCGGTTGCGGTACTCCCGGTAGGAAGCCGGAGCTCCATGGGTTTCGATCGAATAGTGTTCGTCGGGCGGAACACCCTGCTGGGCGATCTGCCCGCCAATCCAGTCCGTCTCTTCTGTTAAGATCACCGTCAGTCCGTTGCGACAGGCAGCAATGGCTGCAGCACAGCCCCCCAAACCACCCCCGGCAATGATCAGATGGGCCGACAGATGATCAGAGTGAACATCCTTCTTTACTGATTTTTGTGCTGTACTGCATCCTGTTATGGCAGTGGATCCCAGGAAGATTCCGCCGCTGCCGGCAGATACCATCGTTAAAAAATTTCTTCGTTTCATAGTAA
>CAZILU010000209.1:0-3976 GCA_964540165.1 uncultured Mariniphaga sp. | reverse complement strand
TACAGCTTTCAGAATAGACGAACAAGATTTATAAATGTTGCGTCATTTAAAAAATTAAGGTATTGAATGTTCTTTGCGGAGCACGATGAATGATATCTGATCGCGACCATGTCAGCTGATTCAAAATGGCTAAAGAAGTCCTTCAGGGATCCGTAAGGAGATCGTCTGGTTTTTCAGGTCGATGGCATGCAGCAATTCACTGTTGAATGGCACCAGTACCGGTCCGTCTGCACCCTCCACGGTAAGAACCACGTTGCCGGCATAGTCATCGATTTTTGAAATTATGCCTTTGTTGTTTCCATGTTCATCGAACAGAGAAAAGTTACGGAAGTCTGAAGGTGTGTTGATGTCTGCCTCTTTTTCAATTTCTGACCGGAACAGATAGACCGGGTGGCTAACCAACCGGCGGGCATCACGCTCGGTGTCCAAATGCTCAAACCGGATGATTGCCGATTCGGCAGACAGGTAACGGAACCCCTCTTCCGCCAGGAAGAACGGAACAAGTAATCCGTTGATTTCAAGGAATAAGCGGTCGCTGTTTTCGATTGAGGCCTCATATTGAGGTTCATACTCCAACAGCATCTCGCCCCGCACACCGTGGGTTTTGCGGATAAAGCCAATGGATTGGCAATCTGATATGGGAATTGTTTCCATAGGAGCAAAGATAGTGAAATGACTTTTCCGTACGTAAAAAAAAACCATCTGCATGGCGAGCAGATGGTTTTTTATAAATTTTTGAGAATAGACGTGTCGAATTACTCTTGAGGAGCTTCTTCGCTGTTGGTTGTCTCTTCAGCTGCAGGTTCTTCCGTTGTTGATTGAGTTACCTCCTCCACTTCACCAGCTTCGGCGGCTGCTGCCTTTGCTGCTTCTGCTTTTGCTTTCTCTGCTTCGGCTGCCAGTTCGGCATTCCTTGCTGCAATGGCAGCCTCTTTGGCCTCCTTCAGTTTGGTTTCAGCATCCAGCTGCTTCTTCAATGCTGCGTTCAGTTCGCCTTCGATGCGATCGCGTTTTTCCTGGATTCGGGCCTCTTTGTCGGTCATCCAAAGATCCAGTTTACGCTCAGCTTCCTCTGCAGTGAAAGCTCCTTTTTTAACACCACCCATCAGATGTTTTTTGTAGAGCACACCTTTGTAAGACAAAATTGCCTTAACGGTGTCGGTAGGTTGGGCACCTTTAACAAGCCAGTCGTAAGCCTTGTCGAAATCGAGATCTATCGTAGCAGGATTTGTGTTCGGATTATAAGAGCCAATCCGTTCAATGTACCTGCCATCTCGTGGCGCCCTGCTATCTGCTACCACAATGTGGTAGTAAGCATAACGTTTGCGGCCATGCCGCGCTAATCTCATTTTTACTGGCATATTCTTAACATTATTTTTTAAAATGTGGGCGCAAAGATAGTATAAATAATGGTTCGAAAAATGGTTTTTTCTATTTTTTGGCTTTCATTAAATTTCCTGTATCAATGCTCTTTTCAATAAATGTTATACCTTTCGTTTCCTTTATGACTTTGGTTGTTGAATTTTTATAGGCATGAGCGCAATATGATTTGCATGATTTGGTTTAGGCCTGCTATTTAATATTATAAAAAAGTTTTTTTTCATTAGTAATTCCCCAGTAGTGAATTAATTCTGCTTTATTATCCGATTGTTTATAATCAGATAAGTTGTCCCACGAAAGTACAAAACAGTTGGCAGGAATGGTAATGATGGTGTCATTTGAGCGGGCCATCAACTTCAGTGCCTCCCGTTCACAGCGGTTTTTACCCAATCCGCCCGTATCGGCAAAGGTGTAAACAAGAAGAACGGCCGCCAGTCCACCGATGTATTTAATTCTCTGGTCTTTCTTCAGATGATGAATGAGATGATCGGCTGTGGCTGCAAAAAGAGCGATGAGTGAAACGGTGACCGGCATCCAGGTGTCGTAGCGAATAATTCTGTCGCGATAGGGGCGGTACCCACCCAGGGGCAATAACAGGGTATATAATGCGATAAAGATTCCAACCCATTTCAGGATCCGGAGCAACGCTCTTTTTTCGGGATGGTTGTTTTTAAAGAGTAGGTAAAACTGTATGGCAATGGCTGCCAGCATCAACGGAAATCCCAAAGAGTGGAAAATCTGCGACCAGATTCCGGCGGGCAGCCTGCCGAATCGTTCGATTAGCGGCAGAGACTCTGCCTGGTAATTGGAGTCGTAAAAGGTACCTAAAAAGATGGCATAAAGACTCCAGGTTGCTATTGGAATGATAATAAGAGCGATGCGCAGGGGGATCTGCCGAATCCTCTGAGCTATTTTCAGATTCCTGTTTTTCAACACATAGCTCAGGAGGATGAGCGATGAAGTCAGCACAATAACTGCCGGAATCAACGGTCCGCTGAATGGAAGGATAATGGCCAGCGGTATTAGATATACAGATTGCCAAAGCCGGATTTTTTTTTGATTGAGTATATCCTGGAAAATAGCCAGTAGGAAGATCATTAACAGAATCAGTGGCACCGCATAAAAGAAGGTATAGGCAATGGACTGATCGTTGATGCCCATTCGGCTCCAGTAGCCATAGGCTTGAAAAAGAGGTGCAATGATGACAGCACTCAGCAAAAATTTTCGGTTCAGCGGATGATTCTGGCGGCTGATAAAAGCGGCTAACAGATAGATGAATGCGATTTGGACGGCTATTTTTATCAGTGCAGATGCCAGGTAAACAGAGGAGACCGGGTCAGTGAACTGTTGAAGCCAGAGCGGTGCATTTCTGAAGTAGTGATAAAAGAGGAAGTGTGAGAAGAAGCGGTTGGGATTGATATGCTTTTCACCCGTCAGAACGGCATTGAATCCAAACGGATCATCCAGAATCTTACGTATAATGCTGTTTTCGAGTACTCCTGTTTCGATATCACCCAGGAGAGGGGATTGGTAATATTGAAAAAAGGAGAAGGTAAGATCACTGAAAAGAAAAAGTACCAGGAATCCAACAATGATCTGATCTGTTTTATACTGTTTTGATTTGAGTTTCATCTGTTTATTTTTTTTACCGCAAAGGCACAAAGGCGCAGAGGCGCAATGGGAAAGTTAAAATAATCATCCTTGTTTGTGTTAAATAATCTATCATGGGTGTTTCTGATTATTTTGACTGGTGCCGGTAATCTATTTTACCCTTCCCGGATTTTTCTTCACGAAGTCGCTCCAGTTTTTATACTCTTTGTTTTTGGTTGGTTTACCTTGTTGTATGAAGTGACAGATGGCTACGGCTACGGCATCGGTAGCATCGAGTCCCTGGTCGAGGTCGTTGAGGTGGTAGACCTTTTGCAGGAAATAGGCCACCTGTTCTTTGGAGGCTCTGCCCATGCCGGTGATCGACTGTTTAACGAGCAGGGGAGCATATTCATGGATTGGCAGTCCATAGTGGAGTGCAGCCGCCATGATCACACCCTGCCCGCGTCCCAGTTTAAGCATCGACTGCACATTTTTACCATAGAAAGGGGCTTCGATGGCCAGTACATCGGGTTGGTACTCTTTTATTATATGGTGAGCGCGTTCGTGCAGGTGCTTGAGACGCTGATAGTGATCGGAGAAACGTCCGGGCACCAGGGTCCCCATATTCAGGATTACCGGCTGGTTGTTTCGTATCTCTACCAGCCCGTAGCCAGTGATGACTGTTCCCGGGTCGATCCCCAATATTTTCAGTGTTTTAGACTCCATTTACAGCTCTTCTTTTTCGGTCGGCCTGTTGTGTGAGAATGCCGGCCACGATAAAAATCAGCCCGATAAAGGTAGTAATGAAAAGGGTCTCTTTCAAAATAAAGCGGATGAAAATGAGGGATAGGAAGGGTGTCAGGAAGATCAGGTTTCCTGTTTTCGCGTGGTTGCTGCTCTGTTCCATCGCTTTCATCCAAAGCACATAGGTAATTCCCAGCTCAAAAAAACCTATATAGATAGCAGCCGGAAGGCCGTAACCCCGGGGAATGCTGAATTTGGAGCA
>CAZILU010000208.1:0-3992 GCA_964540165.1 uncultured Mariniphaga sp. | reverse complement strand
CCATAGTACGCTTTGTATCTGCTATATAGTTCAGCTTCGCGCAACTCATTAGCCACCAGCTCTTCCGCCATTTTGTTGCCTGGATACTTCTTCAATAGCAGCTCCCTGGCCTTTTCCTGCAATGAATAGAAGTTCTCTGTCCAACAATTCTCAGGCAGGATAAAAGAGGCAACCGGCAGATAGCCCTCCTGTTGCATCTGATCTATCTTAACGGGAATGGTATCGATCTCCGGATAGGCATCCTTCCAAAACCGGTCAATTTCATCGGGCCGCTCTCCGGTAAACCACGAAGCCTCTGTAACGGCTACATAGCCTCCGGGTTTCAAAAAGTCACGCCAATAGCTTAGGCCGCGTCTAAATCCGATATTGTATATCGCCCCTTCTGACCAGATCAGGTCGAGTTCTCCCGGTTTAAAGGGGAGTGCATCCATCGATCCAACCACACCCTTCACCCGGTTATCCAATCCATGCTGCCGGGCATTCAGGTTAAACAGTTCGATAAACCGGGGAAAAAGATCCATACCGGTGATCGTTCCCGGAATATGCTGTGCCAACACCATCGTTTGTCCTCCGGTGCCGCAACCCAGATCGGCAATCTGGGAATGATCCGTCAAATGATCGATAAATCCGGCTGCTTTCAGGGTCATTTCCGGACTCCCGGGTCCCTGTCTTTCCATCGTGGAAAAATATTCACAAATCAATGAAAAGTCAAATTCGTGAATGGATCTGTTTTCGTTACTCATAATTTGAAAGGATAAATACATTTGGTGTCACTGAACGAAATTACCATTTTTTTCAAAAAACATTGAGTTATTTGCTTATTTAAGAGAGATTGCACCCATATTTTTTTGGATGTATTTCAAATAATTTGCACTTTTAAAGCCCCTAATTAGAAAAACACACAATATGCAAATCTTCATCCTTATTGGCGATTTCAAACTAATTCTATTTGCCTCCCCGCAAGCAAAAAATTTTAATATTCAATTCCGGTTCGGGGAGGCATAAGTTTTGATTTTTCCTCAATCAAAAACTTCAATCCGGAATACATTTTATAATGGCTCATTTGAGGAATAAGCCAATTAACTCTTAAAAACACAAAAAATGAATCGTATAAAATTTCACACAGTTGTTATCCTCCTATTTTTTGTTTCATGTCAGGAAGATCCAACGGAAGACTCCATTCCTTATACTTCTGTTATATCGGAATATGCACAGATAATTAATCTGGAATTATCTCAAGCCTTAACGATTGACCTGGATCAGTTTTTTCACTATTCTAACTATTTGGAAAAGGCAGAAAATGCATTTAACACAGTAGTAAAAAGACAAAAACAAACTACGGACCTCTATTCATTAGATCAAATTCTGAATGATACACCAAAACCATACTATTTTGAAATACCGATAACAGATTTTGAAAAGGAATTTATCCGTCAGTTTATCTCTCTTCTTACCACCCATGAGCTGGCTGATAAAATAGAAATTTTCAATGTGTCAGAAGATTTTATAAAAATGCAAATTCAAGATAGCTTTATAAAAGAGAAAATCCTTTATGAGATGGCTTCCATTAAATTAGTCCTGATATTAAATTTGCAAGAAAGCAATCCTTCTTTACTGAAAACTAAATCAGGAAAGTTAACAGAAGATGAGATCTTGTGTTATAGAGGAAAAGCCTTTGACAGATGTTTTGACGGTTGTATGAATAGAACATTTAGTAAAATGAATCCGGTTAAGTGGGTACAATTTGCGCTTAATCCACCCGCGTATGTCGCATGGCATGCTGGTTCATGCGTTTACGACTGCGCCACCGCTTAAAAAACAAAAAAAATAATCCAATGAATGCAAAACTTCAGCTTATCGCATATTATCTGGTCATCGTTCTTACCCTGTTGACCATTGCATCGCTTAAAGTTCAAATGCCACTGGCTGTAAAATATGGCAGTCTAATCCTCTTTCTCTTACTGTCAACGTATTACGTCTATCTGTTAATCAGCTCACAGATAAAGCAAAACCCACCAAAGCAAAAAAGATGGTTCGCCGTCTCATCGGTTTTACTCATATTCACCTGTGCATTCCTGGCTCTTTTTCAATCGGTAAAATCAGAAACAACGATGCTGGTGATACACATCCTTGCCATATTGAACGGAATGCTCCCAATCGTACTGATCATCTACGCTAAAAATTACACATGGGTTATGAGACACCTGATTCTGGCAGCAGTTCTGATCGGAATCGGTGCATTTTATTCATGATCAACTACGTAACTCTTGATCACAGGAATTTTTCTATCGGTTATCTATCTGTCTTCAGGTAATGACGGACGAACCTGTGACAAAAAGAGTCTTAAACGGCACATCTATATGCCAGGTATAAAAAGTTTTACCTGGCATATAGTGTCTCTCTTTAAAGTCAAGAGTTTGGTTTTAAATGTTCGCTGACAAGCGTTGCGAAGTCCGAAAAATGAAAGTTTACATTACATAAATAACCATGTTAAGGGCATGCATAAAGAAGTCAGCAGACCTTAAGGAGAGACTCTGATTAAATAAACCATAAATTTAATTTCCACAAATATTAAGTATTACTTAAATTATTAATTAATTATTATCTTTGCATGAAATTATTTACCCATGAAACGGATCGGAGAAAGAATTAAAAAGAAGCGGGAAACATTGCAACTGACCCTGAACGGAGTGGCCGAAAAGGTTGGTATCAGTCCCAGCGCCCTGTCTCAGATCGAAAAGTCAAAATCTTTTCCGTCTATCCTGACCCTGAAATCGATCGCCGATGCGCTGCGCACCACCATAGGCGACCTGGTTGGAGAGAACGACATCCTCCCTTCCAATCCGGTCGTACTGAAAAAAGAGATTAAGTTTGTCGACCAGAATCCCTCCGGAACCATCGTCTTCTCACTGAACAGTCCCGATCCAACCCGGCAGATGGATTCCTTTCTGGTTCGTCTGGCACAGGCTTCCGGAACCGAAGGACTCTTTCCAAATACCCATGGACAGGTTTTCTGCCATGTGCTTTCCGGTGAAATCCGGTTCGACCTGGATGAAACCAGCTATATCCTAAAACCGGGCGACAACATCTACTTCAATGCCAAACATCCATACAATGCCATCAACAACACCAACGGCGTCAGTGAACTCCTCTGGGTTCAAACACCTCCCGGCTTTTAAATTAACATTAAATCGAATTAAGTAATACTTAATACATAAAGCAGTAAATGTATCTTTGTCATCAAATAATAACCACCGGAGGATAGGCCCGGGTGTTAAAAAGTGAGTACGAAGGTAATCGGAAGCAATACCAACGCCGCGAACCACAATGTAATGAATGAATAAATCCAAAAAGGTACGAAATGAATAACTTATTTGACCAACTAAAAGAGAGAAGAATTAATTTACCGGCAAATGCGGAGTTGATCCTAAACAGATGCAAATCGTTTTCTACGTTCGACACCGTAGAACAGCTTGCAGAAGTGGCCGTTGGAGGCAACAGTCAATTCGATGTTCAATATGACGTTCCCGGCAAGGGATTAATAACCGAAGCCGTTATTCATAAAGTAACCAATGGTATATCAGCCAACTACACCGAAGCATACATGCGCCGCAGAGATCCCGACACCATGGCGATTGCCGATGAACTGCCCAGCGACAAGGAACGTTTTTCGGATAAATTTGGATACGGCTTTGAGAGTCTGGAAGCCGAGACCATTGAGTGGTTGCAGTCGCAGGACCTGGCCCTCTTCTTCTATTTTGCCGGCCGCGATAACATCGGATCGGGCGGGATTGCCATTGCGCCTGCCAACGCGGGGTTCTTTGCCATGGGCCTCGCCATGCTGCAAAGCATCATTCCTGTTGATCAGCTGCCCGAAGATTTCAAACTGGATTCGGCCATATACGTTGCCCCGACATTCCGGCACACCCATTTTAACGGGAAACAGATCGTCGTACACAAACGATCGGAAAATATCCATGAAATTTTCTCCT
>CAZILU010000207.1:0-4110 GCA_964540165.1 uncultured Mariniphaga sp. | reverse complement strand
TGAAAAAGAGCTACGGAGAGGATGGATTTCTCTATTTTGAAACCCAGGTGGAGACAAAATCGGCCCGGCTGAAAAGCGGATCAACAACTCATACCCTGACGGAAAATTTCACCATTTCTGAAGAGGCTGATTTTGCCGTTATTAGCATCACCAGCCCTACGGCAGCACCGGCCTCATCCCTCATCAACCCGCAAGGAAAAAGCTATACGGCCGCCTCAATACCCGATAAGATTGACTACACAGTATCAGACGACGGGAAGAAAGCCTTCTGGACACTGACCTCACCGGCACAAGGAAACTGGCAAATAGTACTCGATAATCCGGCATCCGACGACTCCATCCGGTGGTTTGTCCAGTCAAAAATTCCTGAACTGGAACTATCGATGCAGCAGGCAGAGCAAAACGTAACCATCACCTGGAATCCGGCAGGCTTCAACGCCAGCGACTCCATCATTATTTTGTTAGACGACAACAACAGTGGATTCGATGGCTTTGCCGTAGCATTCGGAGCAGCATCAGCAGGAACGCTCAGCTTTGAAATGAGCGAACTGTTAAGTGCCTGCAGCTACCATCTGTTTGCCCAGGTTGTCGGTGACTCCTATCTGACGCAGGCCTATGCCGATGGCACCGTCAGCAATCCCAAATCCATTCTGACAGCTCCCGTTATTCTGAGTGCCAACTACTTTCCGGAAACCGGACAAACAGCCATCTATTATGAAAACAGCGATGATCCCGAAGTGACCGGATATATCCTGGAGGTGACCAGCTCCTCAGGACAAGACAGCACTTATGCCATTGTCAATACCCGAAGCAGCGTTATCAACCTGACCATTGCAAATTTTGAAGATAAGGCTATTAAAATGACCTCCTTCAATGCGAACGGACTAAAAGGCTGCCCGTCGGAAAGTAAACAGATTACCACCTCCGTTGATGACATCCCATTCGGTGAACCGGCCCGGCAACAGTTGCTCTTCTACCCAAATCCGACTACCGGAAGGGGAACCATTGAATTTATATTGGAAAAAGATACCCATTGCGAAATCCTGATCTCCGATTTCTATGGCAGGATCATTGCCCGGCCGGTGAGCGAATCAAGAAAAGCCGGGCACTACAGCGAGGAGTGGGATTTCGAAAATGTTGCCAACGGCATCTACCTGATAATTTTACGCTGCGGACAAGAGGTGCAATCGGGAAAAGTAATTCTCAACCGGTGAATTAATATACATTGTTAATTACTACGGCAAAATATTGTTTTTTTCCATGCCAGACTATTTTTTTTTGAAAAACTAAGAAATATTCCAAATAAAACTTTTAACTTTGCATTTCAAAGTACTTTTAAATGAAAAATAACACATCCAATCCGAACAAAGATCTGCAGACCATCCGTGAAATCATGGAGCGGTCATCCCGGTTCTTATCGCTGAGTGGGCTATCCGGTATTTCCGCGGGCATTACAGCAATAGCCGGCGCGGTAATTGCCTGGGTTCTCCTATCGAAATCCGACTCCTTCAGGCTAAACCCCGCGACAGACAACCTGTGGATTTTTTCTACTCCGGAAACACGAACCACGCTTGCGATCCTTGCTGCCCTGGTATTTCTTTTTGCTGTGTTGGGCGCATTTTACTTTTCTCACCGGAAAGCACGGAAGGCAGGGCAACGGTTCTGGACAGGTCAAACCCACCGGTTGCTGATCCATCTGCTAATTCCACTGGCCTCAGGAGCTATTTTTTGTCTGTTGCTCCATTTTCGTCAGCAATGGGATTTAATTCCATCGGTCATGCTGATCTTCTACGGATTATCTCTGGTAAATGCCGGAAAGTTCACCTTCGGAGAGATCCACTATCTGGGTTTAACAGAAATCGTCTTAGGCATAGCAGCCGGATTTTTTATCGGTTGGGCTCCTCTGCTATGGATAGCCGGATTCGGGTTAATGCATATCATTTATGGAATTATCATGTACTTCCGATACGAGAAAAAATAATCAGGTGAAGAATCCAATTTCAAATATTCAAAAAATCTTCGAAAGTCGCATCAGGCTTGGAATCATGTCGGCCCTAATGGTTAATGACAAACTCGATTTCAATGCTCTGAAAGAGCTGCTTGACCTGACCGATGGAAATCTGGCAAGCCACCTGAAAGCGTTGGAAAAGAAAAATATTATCCAGGTATCAAAACAGTTTATCGATCGAAAACCAAGCACCACCTACCAGGCAACCAACCAGGGAAGGGAGCTTTTTCGTCACCACCTGGAAGCACTGGAAAAAATAATTTATAATCAATAATTTTTTTATTCACATACTTTGCGTTTCAAAGTACTTTTAAAATTAAAAACAAAATGGAAACAAAAGGAATTCAACAAATCATGAACAGTTACAGTGTAAAGATGATCATTGTATCGGGATTAGCCATTCTTCTTCTCATACCTTCATTTTTGATACAGGAACTAATTTCAGAGCGAATGGCTGCGAACGATGCCATAAAAAGTGATCTCTACGTTCAATGGGGAGGACCCCAGGTAATTTCAGGTCCGGTTCTGAACATACCCTATACCGTTGAGGAGCCGGGAGAAAACAACGAGGCAAATATTCAGAGGCGTGGTATCGCACATTTTCTGCCGGAGAACCTGAAGACAGAAGGAGTTATATTCCCGGAAATAAGAAAACGAAGTATCTATCGGGTCGTTGTTTATGAAGGGAAAATTCACATTACAGGCTCATTTGATCGGCCCGATGTATCCTTACTGGAAATTCCAAACGCGCAATTCCATTACAACGCTGCCTATTTTACCGTTGGAATATCGGAGGTCAGGGGGATTAAAAATCAACCGCAATTGACGATCAATGACCAACGTTACCCGGTGGAACCGGGTGTTGCCGACACTGACATTTTCCCGTCGGGAGTCACGATAAAAGCAGGCTCTGTCGATTTAACGCAACGGCTCCATTTCAGCATTGAACTGCACCTCAATGGCTCAGAGAAGCTATTCGCAGAAGCCCTGGGAAAAACATCAACGGTTTCCTTTCGCTCTGACTGGAATGATCCGGGATTCATCGGTCAGTTTCTTCCGGCACAACGGGAGGTAACGGAAAATGGGTTCTCGGCGGATTGGCAGGTAACTCATTTAAATCGAAATTTTCCGCAGCAATGGATCGGCCCAAAATATAAAACAGAAGATGCTGTCGTTGGCGTTGAACTGCTGATCCCGGTTGATCATTACCAAAAGTCAATGCGTTCAGCCAAATATGCCATTTTATTTATCGCCTTGAATTTTATTACATTTCTTTTCATTGAGATTAAAAGCAGGAAAAGAATTCATCCGTTTCAGTACTCGCTGGTCGCATTTGCACTGCTCATCTTTTACGTTTTACTCATCGCTCTGGGAGAACAAATCGGATTCAATCCGGCATATATACTCTCGGCCGCAGCCGTAACAGCTCTGATCTCCTGGTATACGATGATCACACTACAAAACAGACGATTAACCGGTTGGGTAACGCTGTTGCAATCCGGTCTGTATCTGTTCCTGTTTGCTGTTTTGCAACTAAAGGATTATGCCCTGCTCGCAGGCAGTATCGGACTATTTATCATTCTCGCTGTCATTATGTATGCTTCAAAACAGATTAAATGGTACCCTGAAGGCTAATCTGATCAATTTCTATTTTTTATGACCCAATTTGAACAACATAAGAATTATTTTAGTTACCTTTAAAGCAAATGTATTTATTCACTTAAATTTTAAAATTATGGCAATACTTAAAGTTATTGAAGTAATGGCATCTTCACCCAAGAGTTGGGAAGATGCAGTTCAGAATGCAGTAAAAACTGCTGCAGAAACCGTTAAAGGGATACGGTCTGTCTATATTCAGGATCAAAGTGCCGTTGTTAAAGACAACCATGTGGTTGAGTTCAGGGTAACTTGTAAGCTCACATTTGAATTATTGAAATAGAAGATAATTTATCAAAAAATCAAACATGGGATTAATATCGTTTATAAAAGGCGCAGGATCAAAACTGTTTGGCAAATCGGACGCAGAAAAAAATGAGGAAAAATCAGCCCACCTCACACATGTTTATCGTCTACCCCTTTACGGGCAAATCATTTTCCCAACT
>CAZILU010000206.1:0-4181 GCA_964540165.1 uncultured Mariniphaga sp. | reverse complement strand
ATACCCCGCCTTGGGGTGGTTGGGCCGGTAGGCCAGCGTGATACCCGTTTCACGCCACTTAAGCCACTGCTCTTTCTGCCACTCGACCTCCGATTCTGTCATAGGATAGTAAATAGGAAAAGGAGGCCAGGGGACGAACTCCCCATAGATGTTCTCATTCAGCTTTATATCGGTCAGCGGTGCCGGAAAATAGTTAACATACAAGAACGTAGAAATCTTCACATTCGGATTGCGCAGCACAGCCATATCATAGACGGTTTTCCAGAATCGGGCATAACGGTCCGTGATAATCCGGTTCCTGCCGGTCTCCTCCTGGGGTGCATCCCACGACATACAGGTTGGACATTGACAATAGGCATTATTATCAGCCTCGCCTAACCGCAGCAGATCGCCACCATCCCATGCCTCCTCTACGATGTATCGGTGCAGCTCCGGATTGCTGACGCACATGCATACGCGGTCGGTGCGCTCCCCCGGTGCGGGTCCCCGGCCGCCATCGGCCCTCATCGCAAACCAGTCGGGGTGTGCCTCACCATGCTCCTCCCACCATCCGCCAAAATAGTGGCCCACTTCGGGTTTCCGAGTGTGGCTCAGCCGGTGGCGCCGCGAGAAGATATTCATATCCCGGGCATAGTTGCGAAATCCCTCCTCCGAAAAACCCAGACTTTTGGTCTCTGCCTTGTAGTTGTTCATCGCCTGGGTGATATCCCAATAGCGAAACTCCCGGAACTTCAGTTTGGGAGTGATAAGCTCATTCAGCGGTCCGATCACCAGGCTCTCGGTGACCGGCACAAAAGTACCCAGCTCTCCGGGCCACAGCCAACGTACATGCAGATAGCGCTCCAATAACTCATACACACCAAACAAGGTGCCACTGAGAGAGTGGGTGCTTTCGTCCAAAGGATCGGCATCAGGCGCTTCATTGCCGAAAATATACAGATTGTCGTCTTTAGTGCGAAGCATTGATGCATCGGGATCCATCGCCCGGGGATTCACCCCTGACTGAAAAGAGGCGTTGGTAATACCGATGTAGATTTTTGGGCCGAAATGGCCGGCAGACTGTGTCTCAGAGAGAAGCGGGAGAGTGACTCCCGTGGCTTTACGCACATGCGCGATCAGCTCCTCCGCAGCATACTGCGCCATAGGGGTGGGCTGGTCAGCAAGAACAACAGCAGCAACAGCCTTACCCCCCGTAACAACAGAAACTTCATCCTCAGCCGACAAATGAAGAGGTAAAAATCCAGCCATCAGAATAATAACAACTGTTAGAAATACAGTTAATCGACTGAAAAGGTATAAAAAGCTAATGCGTAAAGGTGACGGGAAAACATTTACATTTTTTTTTGAATACTGAAGGATACTTCCGGAAATAGCAATTCTCATTTTTTTGATAAAAATAGTTCAATAAATTTTGATTTAATTATGACAGGCTATCATTTCAAATCCCCTAAAAATTTTTGAAATAATGATGCCTTTATCGTTACACCACTGTGAAACAATGGAAAAGGCAAAATAATTATCGCGCTAAAGACTGGTTGGCAATTCGATCAAGCTCCTCCATAACCGAAAAACAAAAATAATTATCGCTTTAAAGAGGATTTAACCCGGAGAAAAATTTTATTCTCCGCTTCCCAATATTCGATCGGATCAACGCTGGTTCTGACAAGCGCATCCATAAGAACCTGAACATCATCTTTTCGGTTGATGGTCCCACTGAAATGTTTCTTCCGGGATGCACTATCAAGGAGAACCAGTTGCACATCGTAAATCCGGTCAATCCAGACCGCCAGATCTTCCAGGCTTTCATTCCTGAATGAGAATACACCAGCCCTCCATTGATCAAAAAACTCACTCTTCACCACGGTGCGGGTTACCGACTCCGATGATTTATCATAAACCAAATGATCAAGGGGTAGCAGCTCATGTTTTTGAGCCGTTGATCCATATCCGTAAATCCCGACTTCCATCTCAATCTTTCCTTCCAGCAGACTGGTGGTAATCAGGCTGTCGCCGGGATAAGCAACGACCAAAAATTTGGTGCCGGGAACGCAAATCTGACTCTTTTCAAGGTGTACGATAAAAGGCGATTCCGGATCTGTTGCAACCTCAAAAAACGCTTCACCGGATAGGGTTACCTCCCGGCTTCCCGGCTGAAACGTAGCCGGATAGGTTAGCCTGGAGTCGTTTGATATCCAAACCGTGGATCCGTCGGGCAGTTGCACGAACGACCGGTTCCCCTTGGGAACATAGATCTCCCGGGTGGCCGCTCCGTCCGGCCGGTCAGACCGAAAAAGATGTACCACTAAAAAGGTGGTGGCCACCAAGGCAATAATGGCGGATGCCATTTTTAAGGACTGGTATCTAAAAAGCTGCCGCCTCTGCTGTTTATGATAGCGGTCCCTCTTAACGACAAAAAGCTGACGAAGTCTGTTCAATTCGATGTTCCCGGTGGTGATTCCGGCGTTCCAATGCGTTGACCTATCTGACTCTGCGGAGGCCTGACCGACATGCCACACCCCCTCCGTCCCAGGCTCTTCACAGGTGTTGCCTGCATGCCACCCCCCCTCCGCTCCTGGTTCCCGGGATGAGTGACCGGCACTCCATAGCTTCTTCAGATGCGACAGAATCTTCTGATTTGCCGGGCTCTTCTCCAGCCACGAGGCGATGAGCAGATCATCCCCCTCCCGGCACTCACCGGCCAGCTTTCTGGCTATGCTATTCCAAACCGGATCGTCGTTCATTGTATTAAAATAATATCAACCATTTTACTTTACATAGATCACACTCCTGACCGGCCGTTGGTAGGTACCACCGTACGGGAAGTTAACACGGCCGTTCTCTCCCTGATCCCGGACGAACATCGTCGACGAACCTCCGCCATCGAAGTTCATACCATCCACCGCTCCCAATGCCTGCAGGATCTTAGCCAGTTGCAACGTGTTCACTCCGGTAACGCTTCCCCCGGTATCGACAACTACCATAAACACCCGTTTGCCGTCGGCACTCACGCCCAACCCGGTCCTTCCGGTGAGCGAATTGTTATGGCCTGATGACATATCCAGATTTTCTATCCTTCCCGAATGGATCAGCATCGGTCCACAAACGATCACGTTCTCTGCCTCTGCAACAGGAATTGCCGCTGCTACCAGGTTCAGATTCTTTCCACTTATCGTAAATTTTCTCACCGTAGCCACGTTATCGTGAATGAGAAGGGCTGAATTGGTGAAAATCCGGTTAACATTCAAATGGCCAGACTGAACCGTAACTCCGTTGATTCGGATATAGGGATCCTTATCGGTTGATGACCCCATGGGAAAATAACCGGCATTCACACCAGCTACCGCACCGTAACTACGGCACATGGTCACCGTAGCTGCATTCGTGGCTGAAAAACCGATGCCCAGGGTGTTGCTCGCATCAAGTGTCACATCCAAAATATAGACTCTTCGCTGAACATCGCCAAACAGCGTGAACTGACCTGTTTTATAGGTAATCCCCGGCCTTACGGTATGCGTAGTATATTCGTATGCAGCAACCTTGCTTTGGTCAGCATCAACGGCAATGGTAATGGCATTCGATTCCACCCCAAACTTGGTCACGGTAATGTCTGTTGAAGTAGCCGTACCCAGATCCGGTGCAATAACGGTCAATGAACTGGTTGATGCCGCGGTAACCATCGCCTCCGTCGATCCGAACATAACCCGGTTGTTCTCCTTGTTCGGACTAAAATTACTTCCGTTAATGACAACGACAGCGGTATAAAAACAGTACTCCGGCACAGACGTTATCACAGGTGGTGTGGTATCTTCGTAATAGAATTCCAGGGAATTGGACGCCAGATCTCCCACCAGCACCGTAACATCTACCGTCTGATCTGAAAAGCCGGCAGGAGCCTCCACAACGATGGCCGTATCGGTCACAGAAACCAGGTTCGTCGCATCCGTTGCATCGAAGCGAACCCGCACGTCGGATGGATCATCTCCCAATCGGCTTCCGCTTATGGTTATGACAGATCCCGGCCCGCCCTCCCCGGGCGATAACCCCGTAATCACAGGAGTCATATCCCTGTAGGTAAACGTCTTACTGTTCGAGAGCCTGCCGCTGACCGCAACGGCAACATCGATGGCGGCATTATTGAATCCCGAAGGGGCATTGACGCTTAGCTCTGTGTCATTAATGCC
>CAZILU010000205.1:0-4194 GCA_964540165.1 uncultured Mariniphaga sp. | reverse complement strand
AGTTTTTCCCCTCTTCCGGCATCAGAATGAACCGCCCCATTCCCTCATAACTATCGCGGAAATGAACCACTACCTGTCCGGTCTCATCCACAACCTTACCCCGCACCGCCACTCCCCGGCCCGAGGTGTCAACGGCTTTAAAGGCTATATGATTGACTGTGTTTAAAACCAATGTGCCACTCTCCGGCAGAAAATCCACATGAATTGATGCGTCGCTCTTTTTGTTCAATCGCTCTGCAATCTCCAGCAGATTCTCTGCCGGTGATATCAATATCTTTTTATGAAAATAACTCTCCGCACCAAAATTTTTAAGGTAATGCGTATAGGCCCTGATGGTATAATTTCCTTCGGTTAAGGTTGAAGAAAGCTGCATTTCACCACTGGCTGTTCCATGATCCGACAGAAGCAGCTTCTGATCAACAACTCGACCATCACCGGCAAGCAACTGCACATAGATATTTTTATACCCCGGAATCAGTTGATGATTAATGCCACTAACCAGGTACGCTTTAAACCACACCGTTTCACCCGGAGTATAAAGTTCCCTGTCAACATGAAGATAAACCTTCTCATAAACGATAGTATTCTCTTCATTTTCATTGCGTTCATTCTCGATATCCCTGAATATTGATCCGGTCGGGAAAAGGAATATGAGTATAAAAAGAATCAGCTTCATAATCGATCGTATTAGTTCACTAATTTATACATTTTAATGAAGAAAAAGTTCGTTTACAACCGATTTATAATCAATCTTTCAAACGAATCAGAGTCTAAACCGGCGGGATTCAAAAAAGTTACCCTATGTCAGGAATTTTTTTCGCAACGCCTCAACCTGATTTTCGTTTATCGGGCTCAGCGTACCCAAAGAGGCCCCCAATGTAAGTGATTTAGCACTAAACTCCGCCACTTCCAACCGGTCGAATGTACCTAAAAGTTTATCTCCGGTTACAAGAACAGAGTCGTTATTGATGATCACCGCCGGCACATTTCCGGAAATCAGATTCACAATGGTCTCCTGCCCGGCAAAATGGGAACCAAAAGGAACGTTAGGAACATCCTGCAAAAATATCCAGCTTTCAGGTATGGTTCGAACATCCAGCTTATTGTGGGTAACGCTGTATGCCATCAGATAGGGTGTTTGTGTAAGAATGATTGAGTTAACCTCCGGATTCATTTTATAGATCTCCTGATGAAGCCATGTAGCCCGGCTGGGAAGTTTTCCGGGTTCGCGTTTACCATCTCTGATCTGAACAATATCCTCATTTTGAATATTCCAGCGGACGACATCCGTCGGAGTTATCAAAAAGTCGTTCAAACGCCAGCGAACCGAAACCGTTCCGTACGAACTGATCATCAGGCCCTGATCGCAGGCCCGGTGAACGATTCGCTTAATCTCCTCACGGATGGCACGTTCATCAGAGGGATGTTCCACCTCCTGCATCTCCGGCAACAAGCGGGGTATCTGCCTTTCAAACTCATCAATCTCATCATCGGTAAGATACTGAGGTGTACCGATCGAATTCCCGTAGATGATCATGCGTCCGCAGAACTCCAGCGTCTCAAATCGCTGATAAGCATCGCACAGGTCCGATCCTCCGACCACGGTTCCGTGATTCTCCATGATCACTGCTTTATGTCCCTTGGCAAACTCCCGGGCAATAACAGTCCCAAGTTCACTGCTTCCGGGAAGTTCATAGGGTGCATATCCAATATCACCACACACATATTTGGCCTGGGGAATAATATTGGTATCGGGAATCTGGCGAACAACGCTAAAGGAGACCAGGGCCGGAGGATGGGCATGTACAATGGCCCTGATATCGGGCCTGGCTTCATAAATAGCTTTGTGAAACGGAAACTCTGATGAAGGCTTATGCCGTCCTTCAATGGTCCCGTCTTCATGCACCACCACCATATCTGACGGTCTCAGCGAGCCCTTGTCAATCGCGGAAGGGGTCACCCAAATATTTCCGCTTTCATCCCGAATAGAGACATTGCCTCCCGAAGTTGTTGTTAAACCACTGCGATAGATCTTATCGATGATCAATGCAATCTGATCCCGGGGGTGCATCAGTATCGTATCCAACTTTCTTATCTTAACCATGATTTTTCAAATTTATTTTATTAATATCTAGGCCTATACAATCATTCGTTTGATAAAAATTATAACTTTTATATGGTATCAGGCGGAACTTCCATAATCTTTATTTTTTCCATTTGAGATATAGATCATCATGTCCACATCAGCGTTTGAAATTACAAAAGTTTGACAAAAGAACCATCCTGATCTGTCTGCCCTTGCTTTTACGGAAATTTCCGAAAAATCGATGAATAAAAACAAAATGAGAGATAAACAGCATCCGAAGTGCCACAAAATAACGAGCCACTTTCCGAAATCAATTTTATTTTTTACTTTTAATGGTTCAAATAGTATTAACCCGTTAAAACACAAACACATGTTAGTAAAAGCATATGGAAGTGCCGTTTTTGGCATCAATGCGACCATCATTACCATTGAAGTGGACATCACCCAGGGGATTCGGTTTTTGTTGGTCGGATTAGCCGATAATGCCGTGAAAGAGAGTCAACAGCGCATCGAATCGGCATTGCGGTTAAATGGCTATAAATGGCCCCGGTATAAGATCATCATCAATATGGCCCCGGCCGATATCCGCAAAGAGGGAGCAGCGTACGACCTTCCGTTGGCTGCAGCGATCCTGGCAGCCTCAAACCAAATCAGCGGGGAAAAGCTGGACCGCTATGTTCTGATGGGAGAGCTGTCGCTCGACGGCACGCTACATCCGATCAAGGGGGTGCTTCCCATCGCCATCAATGCCCGCAAAGAGGGATTTAAAGGATTTATCCTGCCCTTCGAAAATGCACGCGAGGCGGCCGTTGTCGATAACCTGGAGGTTTATGGAGCTCAGACCCTGAAACAGGTGATCGATTTTTTAAACGGAAAAACAGAGCTGATGCCAACAACGGTCGATACCCGGTCGGAGTTCTACTCCAGGATAGACAACCATCCGCTCGACTTCAGAGAGGTAAAAGGTCAGGAGAATGTAAAACGGGCGCTGGAGATTGCAGCCGCCGGAGGTCACAACCTGCTTTTGGTTGGTCCTCCCGGTTCGGGAAAGACCATGTTAGCCAAGCGAATTCCGACAATACTCCCTCCTCTGAACCTGAAAGAGGCGTTGGAGACGACCAAGATACACTCCGTAGCCGGTAAGATCGGGAAGGATACATCGCTGATGACCCAACGCCCCTTTCGCGATCCGCACCATACGATCAGCAGCGCTGCCCTCGTGGGAGGCGGCAGCTATCCGCAACCGGGAGAGATCTCCCTCGCCCATAATGGAGTGCTGTTTCTGGATGAACTGCCCGAATTCAACCGAACAGCGCTGGAGGTGTTGCGTCAACCGCTGGAGGACCGGAAAATCATCATCTCCCGGTCAAAGTTCTCGGTTGAGTACCCCAGCTCTTTCATGCTGATCGCCTCTATGAATCCTTGTCCGTGCGGATATTATAACCATCCGTCTAAAGAGTGTGTCTGTGCCCCGGGAGTGGTTCAAAAATATCTGAACCGGATATCGGGGCCACTGCTCGACCGGATCGATATCCACCTGGAAGTGGTGCCGGTCCCCTTTAATAAACTGGCAGAGAAAGAACATTCTGAAAACAGTAAAACCATCCGCGACCGGGTGATTCTGGCCCGAAAAATCCAGGATGACCGATTTCGGAACGATTCGGGTATCCACTGCAACGCCCAGATGGGAACACGACAAATCAGCCTCTTTGTACAAATCGATGCCACAGGGAAAGAGCTGCTGAAGAACGCCATGGATAAACTGGGTTTATCGGCCCGGGCTTTCGACCGGATCCTTAAGGTCGCCAGAACCATTGCCGACCTGGATCAAGAGAAGGAGGTGCAGATCCATCATCTTTCTGAAGCGATCCACTACCGAAGCCTCGACCGGGAAAACTGGGGCAGATAGCCATTGAAATATTTGAATCATATATTCTGTACACTCCTCACCAAAAATTTACTACAGACACAAAAACATCGACAAAGAAGCTAAAAAGAAAAATTTTTATATTTTTGCACCGTCTTTAACGAAAAGACATGAAATGATTGTCCCGTGGTGTAATTGGCAACACGTCTGATTTTGGTTCAGAAGAGTTCAGGTTCGAGCC
>CAZILU010000204.1:0-4244 GCA_964540165.1 uncultured Mariniphaga sp. | reverse complement strand
GGTAGCTGATGGTCGGCCATAGGGAAGCGGCTGTCGGTATAGGCTGTAAAGAGGATATGGTCGAAAAAGAGCTTTCCCTGTGTATCGCTGGGAGCCTTAATCACCAGTCGGTCCATTTCCGGTTGCGGGGAGCCCTGCATATCGCGGTCATAGGCCACCCACCCGGCCCGCCACCCGGTGAAATCAAGTCCAAAGTCGAACCAGCAGTTGACCGTTTCGTCCGTCTGAAAAAGAAACCGTACTGTTTTTCCGGGCAGGGCCTTCTCGTTGTATATCCATACAACGAATACCGGTATCCGGTCGGTTATCCCCGACTGTCCGGGGGTGAGGTATCCGATGGGATGATCGATTTGCAGGACTCCTCCGGGCGACCATTGCCAGGCTAAACTGCTGTTGCCGTGTTTAAAGTGGGCACTGCTTTTTTCTGTGGTTGAAAGGATGGTCGTGATCTTTTTCATGATCCGGTCCGATTCAAAGGAGATGACCGGTGCCCCACCCACAGGCGGCACACCGATATTACCCCATACGAGGCTCGATATCAGCAGAAGAGAAAGAAGCGTACCCATTTTCCCTTTCCGGTGCATGATTTTTTCTGTTTTAATTTGCTCGTTTTCTATGAATAATAAAGAGTTACCATTAATTCATTTCTGTTTTTTATGTTAGAAATGGCCAGGGTTACTTAACTTCATTACCGGTTCAAAAATAGCGGTAATCGATCGATCGGAATCCATCAATCGTACAGGAATGGTCTAAAATTGGACGTGGTTATGGCTTTTTTGTATATTGTGACGGCGTGACACCAAAGTGACGACGGAAACAAGAGCTGAAATATTTGGGAGAGTTAAATCCGACCATATAAGCTATTTCGGAGATGGTCAGTTCGGGCGATTTGACCAGAAGATCTGCTGCTTTATTCATGCGGATGGTTTGAATAAAATCGTTGGGTGTCTGTCCGGTCAGTCCCTTGATCTTTTCAAAAAGCTTGGTTCTTCCCAGTCCGATGGCAGCGGCAAAATCGTCGATGCCGAAGTCGGATTCCGACAAGTTATCGTTAATAATTGCTGAAGCCTTTTCAAGCAGCTTTTTGTCTAATTGATTAACAGCCAGTGATTTGACTTCGAAGTCGGGTTCCGAGCTGAACTTTTTCTGAAGGATCTTTCTGTTTAGCAGCAGGTTCTGAACGCGGGCTTTCAGCAGTTTTACATTGAACGGTTTTTCGATGTAGTCATCGGCACCGGTTTCAATGCCTTCCAGTTTGTAGCTCAGGGCTGTCCGGGCTGTCAGCAGAATAACGGGGATATGGCAGGATTGAATATTTCGTTTGATTTTAACGCAGAGTTCGGTACCCGATATCCCGGGCATCATCACATCGGAGATGATCAGGTCGGGCTGTTCGCTCATCGCTTTCTCCAGGGCCTCTTCACCGCTGGCTGCCAAGCTGATCCGGTATATAGGAGCGAAGAGATCACTGAGCATCTCCCTGACCTCATCGGTATCGTCCACGATCAGGAGGGTGGGTCTGTCTTCTGACGGATCTTCCTGGTTGAAAGGTTCGGTTGGCTTATGGGGCAGATAATCGGAGACGGGTATCTTTTCCGCTGGCATGGTGGGCTCATCGTTCAGCTCTTCCGGCTTAAAATGGGTATTTCCTTTTTTCAGATGCACAAAGAAGAGGGATCCATGCCCCGGTTCACTGGTGAAACCGATGGTACCGCCATGGGCCTCCACGATTCCTTTCGACAGTGCCAGTCCGATACCGCTGCCCTGTCCGTCTTTGTTGGTGGGGTTGTTTTCGATCTGGTAAAAGCGGTCAAAGATCAGATTGGATTGATCGGCCGGAATGCCTATCCCGTTATCACGAATGACAATCTCCACCTGACTTCCGGAATCGTTCAGCTCCATACTAATTTTTCCGGTTTGTGGTTTAACATATTTAAAGGCGTTTCCGATGAGATTAAAAAAGACTTTTTGCATCTGCCTGGTGTCGATCCAGATTTTAAGATCCTCTTTGGGAAGGATTATACGGTAGTCGATCTGTTTGTAATTGGCAAATTCAACGAAGGCATGAAAGATCTCTTCGATGAAAGGAATGAGGCTTTCCTGTTTTACCTGTATTTTGAAGTGCCCCTGCTCCTGTTTTCTGAAATCGATCAGTTCGCTTACCAGTGACTTTAAGCGAAAAGCGTTGCTATAGGCGATGCGTAACTGGTTATAGTATTTGGGGGAGAGTTTTTGCTGCTCCATGATCATTTCGAGCGATCCCATGATCAGGGTGAGCGGGGTTTTCAGCTCATGAGAGATATTGGTAAAGAAGCGGAGTTTTGCCTGGTTTACCATTTGGATGTTCTCCTTCTCTTTCTGCTCGATCTCCAGTTGATGGTCGAGTCTGATTTTTGTCCGGTAGTTATGCTGCAACCACAGGATGATGGATGCCAGGAGGATAAAATAGGCTAAATAGGCGTACCAGGTCACGTATATGGGAGGTTTAACAGATACCGGCAACGATTTTTCAGCGACTACGGACCGGTCGAAAGCGTTGAGGCAACGGACTTGGAAACGGTAACTTCCCGGACTTACATTGGTATAATTACCCAGGAACTGTGCCGACTCCACCCAGTCGGGATCGTATCCCTCCAGGCGATGCTGGAAGACCAGGTTTCCGGCGGGGTTATAGCCGGGGGCAGCATAGTGAATAGAGAAGGTGGTATGCCCGGGATTGAGGATGAGAGAGGGGGTATTGTTGAGCACCTTCTTCAGGATTCCTGATGGTTCCAGTGGTTTGACCTCCTGGTTGTTGACCGTCAGGCGCGAAAGAAAGAGGCTGACCGGCTCCGGACTTTTGAAGATGGCATCTTCGTTCATCGACACCAGTCCGTCAATCCCGCCGATATAGAGCTCACCATCCTTTGTGAGCAGTAAGGAGGATATATTGAGCTCTTTCAGCGGGAATCCGTGCGTATAGTCGTGGTGGTAGAACCGGTTACCCTCCCGGTCAAATTTGGTAAGGCCTTTTCGGGTAGATACCCATAAGTGCCCACGGCCCGACTGTTGAATACCAAATACAAAATCGCTGAGCAGGTGATTTTGGGCTTTCGTATAGGTCGTAAAAGTCTCCGTCTCCCGGTGCAGCATACACAATCCTCCGCCCAGGGTGGCAAACCACAGATTGGACTGAGCATCTTCAAATACCTGGCTGATATTGTTGGAGCTTATCGAGCCCGGGTCATTCTCGTTGTGCAAGAACCATTTACCTTCCCTGTTATCGATGTTGTACCGGTAAACCCCGTTATTTTCGGTGCCGAACCACAGGTTTCCTGAACGGTCTTCGTAGATGCAGTTGACGATACCGGTATAGCCGATCCGGAAGGGGGAGAAGCTCTCTGTCTCCGGATTGAACATCGATACGCCTCCAAAACCGCCGATCAGGTAGTTGCTCCCGAAATGGATGATATCGGTTACCCGGTCGGTATGAATCGATGTGGTGTCGCCCTCCCTGTGTTGGTAATGTTTTACCTCTCCGGTTTGGGTGTTGATCTTATTGAGACCGCCCAGGTGAATCGAAGCATAGATGATCCCCTGGTCGTCGAAACAAAAATCTTTTACGTTATTACCCGATAGTTTGAATCTTTCCGTTTCGGTGCTAAAATAGGTAAACTGACCTGTTTTTTTGTTGTAGAAATTTAGTCCGCCCCCTTCCGTTCCGATCCAGATATTTCCGTCATGGTCCTCTTTGATTTTTCCCACGACCGGAAAGCTGATCTGGTTTTTTTCTCTTCCCGGATAGTAATAGCGGTTGTATATATCCGGATTAAGGTGGCTATAGCTGACGCCGCCAAAATAGGTTCCCAGCCACATGGTCTCCTGGCTGCCTTTCAGGATGTCGTAGATGGAGTTGTGACAAATTGAGTGGGGATCTCCGGCATCATGTTTCAGGTGTCGGAAGGATTGATCGGAGGGATTAAAAATAGTAACTCCCAGGAAGGTGCCTATCCAGATGTTTCCGTGATGATCGTCTGTTATTTTTCTTATATTATTGTGTGTTAGGCCATTTATGCGGTTTCGCTGAAAATGACCGATGGTTTTTAAGCTGTCGTTTAAGAGAAAGACACCGCTCTGGTCGGTTCCTATCCAGTAGCTGTGTTTTTTATCTTCAAAAAAGCAGGTGGCGCTGGCACTGTGAATGTTTCGTGAAGCGGATTTTTGAGGCTCATAGAGGTATATCCCCTGATCTCTGGTGCCGATAA
>CAZILU010000203.1:0-4306 GCA_964540165.1 uncultured Mariniphaga sp. | reverse complement strand
GGGGCCATTCCGCTGGTATTGGGAATCACGCCCACGGTTTCTGCTCTTCAGATCAGCCAAAACCGTGGGCGTGATTCCCAATACCAGCGGAATGGCCCCTGCACGCTGCAGAAAGCGTCTTCTTGTTATCTCTTTTGTCATACCAATTTATTTTGCCTTTTCTATAAATATGGAACCTCCTCCGGAGGTTTTTTGCATCATTTTAAATTTTAAACGGTTTCCAATTTTCCGCCACTTTTCACTTTTTACTTTTTACTTTTTACTTTTGCCTTTTTACTTTTGCCTTTTTACTTTCCTCCATTGCCCGGTCGATGCCTCTCTTCACCGCATCCCACTGGTCATACTTCATCAGGTAGATCATATCAAAAAACATCAGTCCGTCGCCCACCGTCAGCGCAATATAGACCGCCTCCGCTGCATCGTCGGGCTTGCCCTGATAGTTCAGTCCGTACAGGCTGCCGCAAACGGGAACATCGCCCATCGTCACTTTTTTGGCATTCAGGATCGCTCCCTCCACGCTCCACTCATTGGTTGCTCCGTAGAGGGTTTTACCATACGCGCCGGTCATATAGAGATCCAGTAACGCAGCATACCCGTAATTCTTATACTCCGGGGTGGCCCACGAATAGGACCGGGAGGGATCGTACCGTTTGCTCGCCCAGTTCACCCCCTCATGGTAATACGATGAGTACCACGATCCGGTGTAAGTGCCAAACCGAATGTCCGGATTGATCGATTTGATCGTATTCCGGGCTTTCTCAAAAAAGTCATAGATCACCTTCGCCCTGAATTCCAGCCACTTCTTATAGTGCACACCGGGAACGATCTGATCGCCATTCCAGGTGAATACGGAGTAGGGAAAGGCGGTGACAGCGGTTCCGGCATACTGCTCAAAAGCCCTCCGGGAAAGTTCAGAGAAATCGCTCTCGATGGAGTTAAAACGGGCCCTGTCTAACACAATGCCATCCAGTTCCGGATAGTTCGTTGCCAGCTCACCGATCAGGGACAACAGGTACACCTGAACATCGTGACTCACCGGATTCAAAAACTTAGCATGCGAGGCAGCATCGTCCATGATGGAGACGATACCGGAAGGATAGTAGAGATCGGTGGCCCACGACCGTTTATCCGCTTCGCGAAACAGGACTCCCCCATCCCGGATGTTACCCCCTACCATCACATTGATGTTGGCATGCACCTTTAATCCGCGTTGATGCCCCTCTTCAATGAACGTTCCCAGGTAATCCCAGGTGGCTGTTCGTACGGTGGTATTCAGTTTTTGGATGGGAGCGACCAGATCACTGTCAAACAGCACATCGCCACAGGTGGGACGCACATCAACAACCACTGCGGTAAACCCGCTGCTTTTGGCCCTGTCCAGACTGGTCCGGATATTCTCTTTGCTGTTGGCTAAATACTCAAAATTGGCCGAAGCATCGATCCATAATATTCTGGGCTTCTCACTCACCGGAACGGCAGGCTGCTCTGTGACAGGCTCTTTCCAGGGCACTTCATCGTCATCCAATGGATTGCCACCGTTCCCGGTGCAGGAGACCATCAGAAACAGGATTAAAAACAGGGTATATCGTCTTCTCTTCATGTCCACGAATAACGTTTAAAAGAGAGGAGCCCGGGTTCTGGCTTTCCATCTCAACGGACCTCCCTTCCGTTTGCGATGGAGCCATCACCCGGTCTCCTTCTCATGAAAAACTAATTGCTGTTAAACCAAAAATTGTTGATCTATTTTTCCAAATAAATCCTTTATCTTCTTGCTGTTAAACCAAAAATTGTTGTTTTTACAACCACTAGTCTGGGTTAGAAAGTTCGCTGACCAGGCTTGCGAAGTCCGAAAAATGTGAGTTTACTAATCGTAAATGACCATTTTGAGGACAAGCATAACGCAGTCAGCGGACTTTATAAACAGACTAAAAAATCTCCCAGAGCTCTACACCACCATTGGTACACAGGAAGGCCACATAGGCGGACTTACCATCGGGAAGCACCTTCACCTTCACATCGCCCGTAACGTTACCGTTGGTAGCGTAATTGGGATCCAGCGGGAAATTGAGCCAGTCGTTCCACGCCCTGACCTTAATCAGATCCATGATCGACTCAATCTTCTCCGGCCGCAGCATCACCTTCCGCACATCGAAGATCTCCCGCATCCAGTTATAGGTATTCTGTTCGAGCATAAAGATGTAATAAGCTCCGTCCATCTCGGCATAGTCGAAGGCATGACCGCCGCCCAGCCACTGATGGTACACATCCTGGATATGGTGCTCCGACTGGTAGATGGGTTTATTGGTGGTGCCATCCATATAGGTGATGGCCACCTTAGCCACGCCATTCTCGTACCGGGCCAGGAAATAGTTGCTGTTGGCACCTACCTCGATCGGCACAATCTTTGCCTGCACGCCCATCGTATAATCGAGCGTATAGTCCACCCTCCGGGGTTGTTGAGAGACCACCTCTCCGTTTTTGATCTCCCATTGCAGGAAGATGTTGTTGTTCGATATAGCCAGATAAAGGAACGCATGATCGGTCATATCGCCTCTCACGTAAATCTTCCTGCCGATCTGAGCATTGGGAATATCGAAAACGTATTCGAAGAGCAGTTGCGGTGTGCCGGTCACCCCTTCCCACCAGAACATGTGGATCACATCACCCACGGCAGTTCCGAAATTACAGGAGGCGACATTACCGGCATCATCGGTGGTCATATGCAGCGGCACGGTCTTTTGCAAAGTGCTCCAGTCCACGCCATCCCACGACATATCCCCCGCTTTCGAACCATCGGAGATATTGTAGTAGCTAAACCCGCTGCGGCTGTGCACCACCACATAATCGCCACTGAACCCGACAGATCCGTTGTTATGGTTGGTGAAGCTGAGATCCGTGGCCGTCTTCTTCCACATCGTACGGTGCTGGTACTGCACACTCAGTGATGCATTGATCACATAGGAATGACGTGCCCCGTCGGCACCGACCACCTCAAACGAATAGGGCTGGGAGAGATCTACCGGACCCACAAACGGAGGCTCTATCTTCGCATTGTTCGGAATACTGGCCGACACGTTGATCTTCGTCATGTCGGTCGTTTTTAATCCGTTGATATCGGCGTTAATCGTAATAACATCCGACGAGTCTGCCTCCTCAACCGTTACCTTCGTATCGATCAGGTCAGCGGTTAAGAAACTGAGTGCCGTCAGCTTATTCCCGGCCGTCGGGATCAACTCCTCGGGCTCCTGGCATCCGGTGACCAAAAGGGCCAGACTGAACAGGCACATCGCGATTGATATATATGCTTTTTTTCTCATAACTGTACTGTTTATTATTACCATAGTGGCGTTTGCTTGCATAAAGGATTGTTATCGATCTCATTCTGAGGAACGGGCAGTTTATAGTAGCTCTCTTTGAATACCCGGTTCTTATCATCACACTCAACGGTTTCATAGATAAAGGAGTCACCGCTTTTCGTGATCTTGGTTCCATGCATTCGCTTTCCGTCTAACACATCGACGGCGATCCGCCAGCGACGAAGATCCCAGAAACGTTGGCCTTCGAACGCGAGCTCTACCTTCCGCTCTTCCCGGATGATATCCCGCAGCGCCTCCTTATCGGCAACGGTGATATTAGGCAGCTTGGCTCTTTGGCGTACCTTATTGAGCGACACCAGCGCCTCCTGGCCCCTGCCCAGCTCGTTCAGCGCCTCGGCATGGTTGAGAAGAACCTCGGCATAACGTACCTCATACCAGGTCTGCGTGCTCACCCCGTCGAACGAGGCATTCTCATCAAGCATCTTGCGTATGTAATACCCGGTGGTGGTGCCCCCGGCGCTCTGCTGCGCTCCGTATTGCTCAAAGCCGTCTTTACCACCGACGAAAGTCTCGATGGTGCGTCCTTTCCAGGTGGCGCCGTTATAGAGGACCGAAGCATAAAACCGCGGTTCCCGGTTGGCATAGGGATTGGCAGCATGCTCCGGATTGTTCCAGTCGAACTTGCTTCCATCGGCCATCCGGTAGGAGTCGACCATCTCTAAGGTAGGGCCGGCAATGCCGATAACCCCCTCACTCTTATCTCCCTTGGGACAATAGAGCTTGTGGAAAGAGTGACCCAATGTGCCACCGAAACGATAGCTCAGAACGCCCTCTTTGCTGTCTTTGGTTTTGAAAATATCGTCGTAATCGGATTCGAGCTCGTATAGGATCCCCTCTTCCTTGATCACCTCCTCAGCAGCAGCAACAGCATCTTCCCAGCGCCCGGCATAGAGCATTGTGTTACGATTAACACCCTGTTCGGCCATTAC
>CAZILU010000202.1:0-4333 GCA_964540165.1 uncultured Mariniphaga sp. | reverse complement strand
AAAACCGGCAGAAAAACGGACAAGAGCTCATCACCGTTATCCCAAACGCACATTTATTAAAAAAAATCCCCTCACTATTCAAAATATTTCTACTTTTAATCCGGATTAACCAGCCGGGAACCTGCAGAAAAATGAATAACAAAAATGAACTACATCGACATCATTATTGGGATATTGCTGCTTTTAGCCGCCATTAACGGGTTCAGAAAGGGGCTTATGTCGGAGTTGGCCTCACTGGCAGCCCTGGTATTGGGAATTTGGGGGGCCATTGAATTTTCATACATCACCTCCGACTTTCTGGTTGAAAATTTTCACCTGGAGTCGAAGCATCTGAACCTGATCTCCTTCATCATTACTTTTATCATCATTGTCATTCTGATTCAAATTATCGGTAACTCCCTCAGCACATTTATGGAGGTGGCGATGCTGGGATTTATCAACAAGATGGCCGGACTGCTTTTTGGCATTATACGGTCGGCCCTGATCATCAGCATCCTTTTGATGGTGATTGAGCACTTCGAATCAAAAATAACCATTATAACGGAGGAGGCCCAAAGCAAGTCGCAGCTCTACGAACCCATACGAAATTTTGCTCCCTCCCTGCTACCCTTCGTCAAAAAGTGGGAATCGGAAGAGGAGTTAAAAGAGGGAGCCAAAGATGTGGTCAAAAAGATCAAAGAGACGATTCAGACGTAATCATTCCCTATGAACAATCATATGAATCATCAACTCTTTTCCACAGAAGGGGATTGATTACAACCATCATTTTATATCTTTGCGGCGCATTTCATTTCTGATATGGGAATGGTTAAAAAAGGTGTATCATGAATTTTGTTGAGAACTTAACATGGCGTGGGATGCTGCACGACATCATGCCCGGAACGGAAGAGCAGCTTAAGAAGGAGTTAACGGCGGCCTACCTGGGGATCGATCCCACGGCCGACTCCCTGCACATCGGCCACCTGGTGGGGGTGATGGTGCTGAAGCACTTCCAACTGTCGGGGCACAAACCCATCGCGCTGATCGGCGGCGCCACCGGGATGATCGGTGACCCCTCGGGGAAATCGGAAGAGCGCAATCTGTTAGATGAACCCACCCTGCGTCACAACCAGGAGTGCATCAAAAAACAGTTGGCAAAATTCCTCGATTTTGAGTCGGGGGCTCCCAACGCTGCCGAGCTGGTTAATAACTACGACTGGATGAAGGAGATCTCCTTTCTGCAGTTCATTCGCGATATCGGGAAACACATCACGGTGAACTACATGATGGCCAAAGACTCCGTGAAAAAGCGGCTCGGTGCCGACTCGAAAGAGGGGATGTCTTTTACCGAGTTTACCTACCAGCTGGTTCAGGGGTACGACTTCCTGTGGCTCTATCAGAACATGAACTGCAGGCTGCAGATGGGCGGCTCCGATCAGTGGGGAAATATCACCACCGGAACGGAGTTGATACGCCGTAAAGCGGGCGGGGAGGCATTTGCCCTGACCGTTCCCCTGATCACCAAAGCCGATGGCACCAAGTTTGGCAAAACGGAACAGGGCAATGTATGGCTCGATCCGGAGCGCACCACCCCCTATCAGTTCTACCAGTTCTGGCTCAACACCTCCGATAGCGATGCTGAAAAGTATATCAAGATCTTCACCGCCCTCCCGAAAGAGGAGATTGAAGCGCTGGTGGCACGCCACCAGGAGGCACCCCACCTGCGCCAACTGCAAAAACGATTAGCCGAAGCGGTGACCGTGATGGTGCACTCGCGCGAAGATCATGAGATGGCCGTTGAAGCTTCGCAGATCCTGTTTGGCCAGGGGACAGCCGATCAACTGCGAAAGCTGAACGAAAGCACTTTCCTCTCCGTTTTTGAAGGCGTTCCGCAATACCGAATCAACCGTGAAGCGCTGAACACCGGTATTCCGGTCATGGACCTCCTGACAGAACAGGCTCCCTTCTTCCCTTCGAAAGGAGAGCTGCGCCGCACCATTAAGGGGAACGGACTAAGCATCAATAAAGAGAAGATAACAGACGAAAACCTGGTGGTTGGAGCAGACCATTTGATCGGCGGAAAATACATCCTGGCACAAAAAGGAAAGAAGAACTATGCCCTGATGATTGCAGACTGAATCCTGTTCAACAGATATACTAAAAAACACTTCATTACGTTGGATTAGTTTAAACCGGCTATGGTAATATTTATGAAACGAGCATGACAGCTTTTGACACAAACAAGAATGATTTCATTCGTTTTTCCTTTGTGTCATTAGGCCTTTGCGGAAAAAAAACAGACAGATGAATAACTTTTTTGACAATCAGCGGATCTTACAACTCATTTGGAACCGGAAATTTCATTTCGTAATTATCGGCCTCCTGGCCATTATCCTCTCTGCCATCTTTTCGGGCCCGGCATTCCTGAAACCAAAATTCAGGTCAACGGCAAGGATCTATCCCACCAACCTGGAGGTCTTCAGCGAGGAGTCGGAAACCGAGCAGATGCTGGAAATAGTTAATTCCAAAGATATTAAACTCCAAATGTTTGATGCCTTTGACTTAGACCAGGTCTATAAAATCAACAAAAATGATCCGTTGTTCATGACCTATATGTTAGACAAGTACAATAAGAATGTCGGTGCTGCAAAGACCAGTTTCGAGACGGTCGAAATACGGGTAATGGATCACGATCCGCAGCGGGCCAGTATGATGTGCGACTCGATCATCCATTTTTACAACCAAAAAGTACGCCGGATGCACAAAGCAAAAGCTTATGAGATGGTTGAAATCCTGGGCAAAGAGATCGACAAAAAGGAGAAGGAACTCAGCGAGGTTGTTGACCGGTTAAATGAACTTCGGGATGAATACGGGGTTCTTGATTTTAATCTTCAGGCAGAAAGGGTTACCGAAGGTTATGTAAAAGCGTTGGCCGGCGGCACTGCATCCACAAGAAATATCAGTGAAATACAAAAGCTGTATGATAACCTGGCTAAGGTTGGGGCAAAAGCAGATAACCTCAAACAGAGGCACCTCTTTATTTTAAAATCGATTGATGAACTGACAACCGACTACGACACCTATTTGGCTGAATACAACAAGATAATCTCCTATGCACACATTGTAGAGTATCCGGTGCCGGCCGATAAAAAGTCGTGGCCGGTGCGGTGGATCATTGTAGCATTCTCCACCATCGGAGCCGTTTTCTTTGCCTTACTGCTCTTCTTAATTCTCGATTATAAGAAAAAACAGTAAGCGGTGTTTCGGAGCAATACCATAAAAATCACCCTTTTTTACCTGATTTCGATCGGATTCATTCTGCTGAATGGCTGGCTTGTGGTAAAAAAAGATACCCTGGCAGGTGTTGCACTTCCTTTTTTGTTAGGCCTATTGCTGTTGGCGATCTTCTCCTTCGATAAGCTGATCTATTTTGCCGTTTTTTTTGCCCCATTGTCCCTGGAGTTGCGTCGGCTGATGCCTGGATTGAGCTTCAGTATGTATCTGCCAACAGAACCCATTCTTTTTGGCATCCTGGTTCTCTTTGTTTTAAAAATTATCCATGAGCGAAAGTTCAACCGGGAGATCCTGCTGCATCCGGTTACAATGGCCATCGTTCTCAATCTGTTATGGCTTTTGATAACGAGCATGACCAGCACCATGCCGGTCGTATCTTTCAAGTTCCTGCTGGGCCGTATCTGGTTTTTGGTTGCCTTTTACCTTCTTCTGGCAAAAATATTTTCCGGAGGGAAAAAGATGGAGACGTTTGTCTGGTTATACATGATTGCCTTTTTGATCGTAATATTCTACTCTATATTCAGACATGCCGGATATGGATTATTAAACAAAGAGGCAGCTCACTTTGTTGTTATTCCCTTCTATAACGATCACACCTCGTATGGAGCTGCCATCGCCATGTACCTGCCCTTTATCACCCTCTTTGCCATCAGCCGCGAATACCCGCAAAAGATCAGACTGGCATCGCTGGTTGTATTAGCCATTCTGCTTCTTGCCTTTGTCTTATCGTATGGGCGTGCAGCCTGGCTAAGCATGATGGTTGCCCTGGTTGTTTGGGGAATCATTAAACTGAAGATTCGTTTTCAGCCGATATTCATCTCTGTCATCGTACTGCTTGCCCTGCTGTTTACCTTTCAGTCGGAACTTGTCATGTACCTGGAACGCAACTCGGATGAGTCGTCATCCAATCTGACGGAACACTTCTCCTCCATGACCAACATCTCGACCGATGCCTCCAATCTGGAACGAATCAACCGGTGGGGATGTGCCATCCGGATGTTTAAAGAACGGCCGGTATTCGGTTATGGACCGGGCACCTATATGTTTAAATATGCCAGTT
>CAZILU010000201.1:0-4371 GCA_964540165.1 uncultured Mariniphaga sp. | reverse complement strand
TTGGTCGGATGTGAGCTCCTGTCCCAATAAAAACATCAATTTGGTGATGGCAGCCTCGGTGGTGATGTCATTCCCTGAAACAACCCCGGCGCGGAGCAGTTCAATACTGGTTTCATACTGCCCCATCGACACCCGCCCGCCAAGGCATTGCGTTACATTAACCATGACGATCCCCTGTTTGATGGCTCTCTTAATGCAGTTGATCAGCCATTGGGATGTAGGTACATTTCCGGTGCCAAATGTTTCCAGGACAACCCCTCTCAAACCGGGTACACTCAAAATGGAACTAAAGAATTTCTGGTTGATCCCCGGGAACATTTTTAGTATAATTACCCGGTCGTCGAAACGGGTATTCACCTGGAAGATTCCGTTGGTTCCTGCCTGGTGGATAAATTCGCTCCGGTATTTTATGTCAACGCCGGCTACCGCCAGTTCCGGATAGTTCATGGAGTGAAATGCGCTGAACTGATCGGCATCTAATTTTACCGTTCGGTTTCCCCGGTATAGCTTGAAATCGAAGTAAATACATACTTCGGGTACGATGCTGATGCCGTTCTTTTTTGCGGCGGCAATCTCCACCGAGGTAATGAGGTTCTCCTTCCCGTCGGTACGGAGCGTTCCGATCGGCAGCTGGCTTCCGGTTAGTATGACCGGTTTTTCGAGGTTCTCTAACATAAAGCTGAGTGCGGAGGCGGTGTATGCCATGGTGTCGGTACCGTGCAGTACCACGAAGCCATCGAAATCATTGTAATGTTTTTCGATGGTTTTGGCAATTTTCGTCCACACAGCCGGATTGATGTTTGAGGAGTCTAACGCCGGATGGAAAGTGATCGATTTTAGCGTGTAATTAAACTTATTCAGTTCGGGTACCTCATCCAGGATCTGATCAAATTTTACCGGACTGAGCGTTCCGGTTTGGGGCCGCTGAACCATTCCGATGGTCCCCCCGGTATAGATAATCAGTACGGCAGGTTTTTTTTCGACAGGTTTCAGCATGGTTTGTGGTCTGTTTTGGTTTTTATTTAAATTCCAAAAAGATTCCGGGCATTTTCTGTGGTTTTTTCGGCCACCTCGTGTACCGGCAAATCATATATTTTAGCCACCGCCTGGGCTACATAGATAATATAGGCACTTTCATTCCGTTGTCCCCGTTTGGGAACCGGCGCCAGATAAGGGGCATCGGTTTCTAATACCAGGCTTTTCAAAGGAATTTCGTGAAGTACTTTGGACAGGTTGCTTTTGGCGAAGGTTATCACGCCACCGATGCCTAAAAGAAAGCCGGCATCCAATACGCTTTTTGCCTCCTGCACGTTTCCGGAGAAGCAGTGAAAGATTCCCCGGAGGTTACCATCTTGCTCCTCCTTTACGATGGAGTAGATTTCTGAAAAGGAGTCACGCATATGAATTACTACCGGAAGCTTCAGCTGTTTTGCCCACCGCAGTTGATGTCTGAAAGCCTCTTGTTGCTCCCGAAAATAGGTGTGATCCCAATAAAGATCAATGCCGATTTCACCAATTCCATAGAATTTTCTTTTGTCAAGCCAATATTCAATGGCCTCCAGCTCCTCCTGGTAGTCGGCATCGACCGACGTAGGATGCAATCCCATCAGTGGAAAACAGAGGTGGGGATAGGCATCGCTCAAATCGGTCAGCCGTTTTACGGTTCCTGAATCGATGTTGGGCAGGATGATCTTTTTCACATCGTTATCGTAAGCCCGTTGTAACACTTCATCTACATCGTGCAAAAACTCTTCAGAATAGATATGGGCATGAGTATCAATCAGCATATCATAAAAAATTTTCGCAAAAATATAAAAGTGTTTTATCCTGAAACGTTTTTCTATTTTATCAATAGATTAAATTTTTATGTGACTATAATTGTTCATACTGAATGAAATCGAATCAAACCTATGTAACGTTAACCCTAACATCGGATGATCAAGCGCGCGATGGTCGTCTCTTTGGAGAGCTGACGACCGAGGGTGTGGTGCGGATTCAGGGGTTAAACAACGCCCTGAGCCAACATGGCTTCGGCCACTTTGACAAAACCGCCGATATTGGCTCCCCGCACATAGTCGATGCGGTTTTCAGAACCACCTTCTTTTCCGAAGTTTACGCATGTCTCGTGAATATTTTGCATGATCACTTTCAGGCGTGCGTCAACCTCTTCCCGGGGCCAGCTGATGCGCATGCTGTTTTGCGACATTTCAAGGCCCGATACGGCTACCCCGCCGGCATTAACGGCTTTGCCGGGGGCATAAACGATCTGTTTCGAAAGGCGATCGACGGCTTCCGCTGTACACCCCATATTGGATGCTTCGGCCAGGAGGCGGCAACCCTGTTTTATCAACCGTTCGGCATCACTTTCGCTCACCTCATTTTCGGTAGCACAAGGAATGGCAACATCGACCGGCACCTCCCACGGACGCTTCCCTTCGACAAAGCGGGCACCGAAGGTATGGGCGTATGGTTCTACCATATCGTTGTTGCTGGCCCGAAGCTCCAGGAGGTAGTTAACCTTCTCTCCACGGATACCTTCGGGATCGTAGATGTATCCGTCGGGGCCTGATATGGTGACAACGTTGCCTCCCAGCTCATTGATTTTGGTGATAACCCCCCAGGCCACATTGCCGAATCCCGAAATGGCAAATTTTTGACCTTCGATATCCATCCCCATTCGCCGCAGCATGTGCTGTGTGAAGTAAACCGCACCAAAGCCGGTCGCTTCGGGGCGGATCAGACTGCCACCCCAGGTCAGCCCTTTGCCGGTGAGCACCCCGGTAAATTCATTTTTCAACCGTTTGTACTGACCGAAGAGATACCCGATTTCACGCCCGCCAACGCCGATATCCCCGGCAGGCACATCGGTGTTTGGCCCGATATGCCGGAACAACTCCGTCATAAATGACTGGCAGAAGCGCATGATCTCTCCATCAGTTTTACCTTTTGGACTGAAATCTGATCCCCCTTTACCACCCCCCATAGGAAGGGTTGTCAGACTGTTTTTGAATGTCTGCTCGAAGCCAAGAAATTTAAGAATGCTCAAGGTAACACTGGCATGAAAGCGAAGCCCCCCTTTGTATGGGCCCAACGCTGAGTTGAACTCAATCCGGTACCCACGGTTCACCTGAACTTCGCCCCGGTCATCGACCCAGGGTACACGAAAAATAATCACCCGCTCGGGTTCAACCATCCGCTCAAGGATGTTGGCCCGCTGATATCTTGGATTTTTAAGGTAAAAATCCCATACCGAACCGATCACCTCTTCTACGGCCTGATGAAACTCCTTTTCACCCGGCGTGCGTAGCTCCAGGTCTGCGATAAACGAATTTATATCTGTCTTCATTTTTTTAGAAATTTAAAATCAATTTATAAAGTTAGACAAGATAATTAGAGATATTCAGTCGTCAATCGAAATTTGTTTCGAATTTAATTAATTGATTATCAGTAGAATGTGAAAAAATAAAAGATGTTAGATAACAGAGAGTGACAATCGTCAGTATTTACAACGGCAAATAACAGGTCAGCAGCATAAAAAAAGCCTCTCCCGGAAAGGAGAGGCTTTTTATTGTTGTTTCTGGATTTTATTACATCATGCCGCCCATGCCACCCATTCCGGGATTCCCGGCGGGCATGGCAGGTTCTTTCTCTTTTACTTCGGTAATAACTGCTTCGGTTGTCAGGAGCATTCCTGCGATGGAGGCAGCATTTTCAAGGGCAATACGGGTAACCTTTGCCGGATCGATCACACCGGTTTCGAAGAGGTTCTGATACTCATCGACGCGGGCGTTGTATCCGAAGTCTTTTTTACCCTCTTTTACTTTCTGTACCACAACGGCACCCTCTTTCCCGGCGTTAGCAACGATCTGACGCAACGGTTCTTCGATCGCTCTTTTGATGATCTCGATACCGGTATCTTCGTCGTCGTTTTCGCCTTTCAGTTCGTCAAGATCGCTGATGGCACGCAGGTAGGCCACACCACCTCCGGGAACAATTCCCTCTTCAACGGCAGCGCGGGTAGCACTCAGCGCATCGTCTACGCGGTCTTTTTTCTCTTTCATCTCCACTTCGGATGCAGCTCCGACATAGATTACTGCCACACCGCCAGCCAGTTTGGCGAGGCGTTCCTGCAGTTTTTCGCGGTCATAATCCGATGTGGTTGTCTCAATCTGCTTTTTGATCTGAGATACCCGGGCAGCGATGGCTTCTTTTGCACCCATTCCATTTACGATGGTGGTATTCTCTTTGTCAACCGTTACTTTTTCAGCCACACCCAGCATGTCGAGGGTTGCCTGTTCCAGTTTCATTCCTTTCTCTTCGGTGATTACGCTTCCGCCGGTTAATACAGCGATATCTTCCAGCATCTCTTTT
>CAZILU010000200.1:0-4396 GCA_964540165.1 uncultured Mariniphaga sp. | reverse complement strand
GTGGGAACAACTGGATTCGAACCAGTGACCCCCTGCTTGTAAGGCAGGTGCTCTGAACCAGCTGAGCTATGCTCCCATGATCTGTTTGAATCGGCATCCGGATCCGGCCTCCCGGTCTCTTCCGTGCTTTTCAGAACGTACCCTCTTTTCAGAAAGGCGCTGCAAAGATAAAACCAATTTTCACTTCTCCAAAAAAAAATTACAAAATTTCTGCAACAATAAATGTACTGCCCCCGACAAAGATCATATCGTTCTTTCCGGCCCGACTGCGGGCAGCTTCGAAGGCACGCTCCACACTGCTGTAACTCTCCCCCTGCAGTCCGTAGGCCGATGCCTTGTCGGCCAGCTCCTCCTCATCAAGCGCGCGTGGAATATCTGCTTTGGTGAAGTAATAGATCGCCTCTTTCGGCAGCAGCTCTAAAATCTTCGAGTGGTCCTTGTCGCTGACAAATCCAAGAACGATGTGCAGATGCTCCCAGGCGGTCTGCCGGATCTGCTCCACCACCTCCGTTATGCCATCAACGTTATGACCGGTATCGGCTACCAGCAGCGGATTGTACCCCAGCACCTGCCATCGTCCCATCAAACCGGTCATCTTTCGCGCGTTGGCCAGTCCGCGAAGCAGGCTCTCCTCCGGTATCTCCCACCCCATATCCTGCAGCAACTCAACCGTCTTCAGCACCGCGGGAAGGTTCCGCTTCTGATACATCCCCTTCAGGTCGAGCTTAACCTGTCCGAAGCGCCGTTCGCCGCCGCGATCTACCGTCAGCATCTGATTCCCGTCCAAGTCACTCATAGCGTAAGCCACCCGGTACTCCTGATCAGCAAAGAAGAGCGGCGCCAGCTTCAGGGCAGCTACCTCCCGGAATACCGATTCCGTTTCGGGATGGGTCGTGCCAATAACCACCGGAATACCCGCTTTGATGATCCCTGCCTTCTCAGAGGCGATCTTCCAAAGATTATCGCCCAGCAATGCCGTATGGTCCATTCCGATGTTGGTAATGACACTCACCTCCGGCACAATGATGTTGGTAGAGTCGAGCCTTCCGCCCAATCCCACCTCCACCACCGCCACATCGACCTCACTCGCTGCGAAATAGTCGAACGCCATAGCAACGGTGAGCTCAAAGAAAGAGGGTTCCACCTGCCAATCTTCATTCTTCGCCCGGAAATTATCCACCCACGCAACCACATCCTCCTCGGCGATCATCTCGCCATTGATGCGAATCCGCTCCCTGAAATCTTTCAGGTGGGGCGAGGTATAGAGGCCCGTTTTGTATCCGGCCGACTGCAAAACAGCCGCCAACATGTGCGAAACCGACCCCTTTCCGTTGGTGCCGGCCACATGAATCGTCTTAAAACGACGGTGAGGACTCCCGAAATAGTTGTCCAACAAGATGGTATTGTCTAAATTATCCTTGTACGCAGCAGCACCAATACGGTGATACATAGGCAATTTAGAGAACAAATACTCCAGTGTATCTGAATAATCCAATTTTCAATTTGATTTTTATTAACCACTGCAAGTTTATTAAAAATTAAAATATCGATGGTTAAATTGTCTTATTTTATATACATTTCGGAAACTCAAAATTAAGATCATGTTAAGTAAAACCAGTAAGAGTAAAATTTTCATTCTCGACACGAATGTCATTTTACACGACCACACATGCATTTACCAGTTTCAGGACAACGACATTATCCTCCCCATCACCGTTTTAGAGGAGTTGGATAAGTTCAAACGGGGCAACGACCTCATCAACTACCAGGCACGCGAGTTTGTGCGGGTGCTGGATGAGATCGTAGGCGATGAGCTCTTCAACGGGGGCAAATCGCTGGGAAAGGGAAAAGGCAAGCTGCGCATCGAAACGGGAAAACCCTTCTCGGAAGCGCTGAAAGCCTCCTTCCGCGAAGACATCCCCGACCATCGCATATTAGCCATCGCCGAACACACCTTCAAAGCCTACCCCAAACGAAAGATCATCCTGGTAAGCAAGGATATCAACCTGCGGATGAAGGCCAAATCGCTGGGAATCCCGGCCGAAGACTACAAAACCGACCAGGTGACCGATGAGAATGTATTGGACAAAACCCTGAAAACCTTCGAGAACTTCAACGATGAGATCATCGCCACCATTTACGAACAGGGGTCGATGGATATTGCAAAAATGAACGGGCACCTCAAACCGGAGGCCAACGAGTGCTTCATTCTGAAGGGTAACGGCTCCAGCGTGCTGGCCCGCTTCGATCCCAAATTAAAACGGGTGCTGAAGGTTGACAAGAAACCGGCCTACGGCATCAAACCGCGCAATGCCGAGCAGACCTTTAGCCTGGAAGTGCTGATGGACCCCGACATCAAGCTGGTAGCCCTCACCGGCAAGGCCGGAACGGGAAAGACCCTGCTGGCGCTGGCTGCTGCTATGGAGAAGAACAAAGATTACGACCAGATCCTGCTGGCACGCCCCATCGTAGCCCTCAGCAACCGCGACCTGGGATTCCTCCCGGGCGACGCCTCCGACAAAATCAGCCCATACATGCAGCCACTCTTCGACAATCTGTCGGTGATCAAACATGCCTTTAATCCCCGCAGCCAGGAGTACCTCCGCATCGAAGAGATGCAAAAAGAGGAGAAACTGCTGATCACCCCGCTGGCATACATCCGCGGACGCAGCCTGTCAAACGCCTTCTTTATCATCGACGAAGCACAAAACTTAACACCCCACGAAATAAAAACCATCATCACCCGCGCCGGCGAGGGAACAAAAATGGTATTCACCGGCGACCTCCAGCAGATCGACTCTCCCTATCTGGATATGAAGTCGAACGGACTGGCATACATGACCGACCGCATGCGTAATCAGGAGATCTTTGCACATATCAATTTGGTGAAAGGCGAACGGAGCTTCTTAGCCGAACTGGCAAGTAACCTTTTATAGCCTCTTTTGACAACAGCAGCTTTTTTCTATTTTTGCAGATTATTTAGAATGATTTTAAATGAACTACAAAGGGAAAAAGGCTGCTTTTTACACCCTGGGGTGTAAGCTTAACTACGCAGAGACCTCAACCATAGCCGGCGCCTTCACCGAGGTGGGCTTCGACCGGGTGGCTTTCGAAGCGGAGGCCGATGTATATGTGATCAACACCTGCTCGGTGACCAACCAGGGCGATAAGGCAAGCCGCAACATCATCCGCCAGGCCGTGCGCAGGAATCCCGATGCTATGGTGATCGTCGTGGGCTGCTACGCACAGCTCAAACCGGATGAGATCGGCCACATCGAGGGGGTGGATATGGTGTTAGGCACGCAGGAGAAGTTCCACATCCCCGCCTACCTGGGAGACCTCGAAAAACGCACCAAAACAGAGATCGTCACCACCCGCCTGGCCGACATCAAAAGCTTTCACCGGGCCTACTCGTGGGGCGACCGCACCCGCAGCTTCCTGAAGATCCAGGATGGCTGCGACTACTATTGCTCTTTCTGCACCATACCCTACGCCCGCGGGCGAAGCCGCAACGACTCCATCGCCAACACCATCAGCGAAGCGGCCAAAGCGGTGGCCAAAGGGTATAAGGAGATCGTGCTCACCGGCGTGAACATCGGCGACTTCGGAAAATCGACGGGCGAAAACTTCATCAACCTGCTGAAGGCACTCGAACGGGTGGAGGGGCTCAGGCGATTGCGGCTGGGATCGATTGAGCCCAACCTGCTGAAAGATGAGATCATCGAAATGACAGCTGCCTCCCGGGTGATCATGCCCCACTTCCACATCCCCCTGCAATCGGGCTCCGACGAGATCCTCTCACTGATGAAGCGCAAATACTCCACCGGCCTCTTTGCACACCGTATTGAAAAGATTCGCGAGATCGTTCCCCACGCCTTCATCGGAGTGGATATCATCGCCGGCACCAACGGGGAGACGGAAGCGCTCTTCCAGCAGTCGTACGACTTCCTCAACGCCCTGGAAGTGTCACAGTTGCATGCCTTTCCCTACTCGGAACGCAGCGGCACACAGGCGCTGAAAATTCCCTGGAAAGTACCGGCAGAAGAGCGCAAACAGCGTACCCAGAAGTACATCAACCTCTCGGAGAAGAAGCTGCGGGCTTTCTACGAAAAGCACATCGGTACGGAGCAGACGGTTCTCTATGAATCGCAGAAAACCAATGAGATCATGAGCGGGTTCACCGATAACTACATCCGCATTGAAGCGCTCCACCGCGATGAGCTGATCAACGAGCTGCAGCGGGTACGATTGAAAAGGATTCTGGCCAACGGTCATGTAGAGATTGAACCTGTATAGCGTATTTTTTAAGAAAACAACAAAATATGAACAACATAAATTACGACTTAAAAAAGTAAATTAAAAGTTAGGAAAAGTGATGTTAATTGTTTATCTTCAA
>CAZILU010000199.1:3516-4458 GCA_964540165.1 uncultured Mariniphaga sp. | reverse complement strand
ATAAGATCGGTTTCCGTAACTACTTTGACTGTCGTAATGTGAAGGATCTTTTTGGCAAACGGTTGCCGGAGATGATCATCGATAAGATCCATACGCCGGAAATGGGAAGCTACCATGAGCTGGCCGATTGGGGCATGGATGTGCTGCATTGCGGAAGCTCTCTGGGATCCGGCGGACTGGCTCTGATGAAAGAGGACTCCCTCTTCCGCCTGGGATCGACCGAGGTTTATGAGTACCAGAAAATCACCGAAGGCCCGGTGCGTTCGGTTTTTGATCTTCGTTTCGATGGGTGGCATGTCGATGGTGACATCCTGAAAGCGGTCGAACGGATCTCCATCTATCCGGGAAAATACTGGTTTGAATCGGATGTAACCGTAACCGATTGCCCGGCAGGTTCGCAAATTGTTACCGGTATCGTGACCAGCCACCTCAAGCGCGAACCTTTTGCCTTTCAGGCAGGGCAGTTCCAGTGCATCGGAACACACGACGTGCAGTCGCTGAACAAAGATGAGCTGGGTATGGCTGCCATCGTGCCACTGGCAGAAGCAGGGAAGATCGGCCGTACCACCGACATCAATTTCTTTAAGCTGGGTTTTGAAACGGTTGTTGAAAAGGGATTTAGCAACATTATCTCCGAAACGTACTACGTTGGGCAAACCTGTGCCAGTGGTCAACCGGCAAAGCACTACTTCTTTTCCGTATGGGGGCTCGATAAAGAGCAGTGGAAAACGGAAGAGGGATTCAGAACGTACATTACCGAAGAGGCTGAAAAGCTGAGTGAAGCGATTCGGATTCTATAAAGATGTTAACCCCCAAAATATCACGCCCACTCATCAGACAGCACCTCCCCGCGGATGGAGATAACGGTTACCTTGACCGGGACATTCCGGGTGGCAAACGACATGGCTGTTTTCACCAGGCTGAGCAGTCCCCCGCAACAGG
>CAZILU010000199.1:0-3501 GCA_964540165.1 uncultured Mariniphaga sp. | reverse complement strand
TTGGATGGTATTGATTCTGGCCTCATCGATCAGTCGCACGAACTTCTGAATATAGACCTCTTTGCCCTGATCGAGCTTTGGGCAGGCAATCACCATCTTTTTGCCCCGGATAAATTTTTGGTGGAAGTCGCCATGCGCAAAGGCGGCGCAATCGGCTGCGATCAGCAGGTCGGCCTCCTGGAAATAGGACGCTGCCGGATTGATCAGGTGCAGTTGAACCGGCCAGTGGGTGAGGGCAGAGGGTGCCGGTTCGTTTGCTGGTGCCATTTGGAAACCTGCGGCACTCATGCCGGCAGCTTTAAAAGCCGCCGGTGCCGATCCCGGACAACCGCCCGATGGACGGGATTGGGCTGACGATGGCTCCTGCGGACTATGCAGAAGCTCATGCACCTCCCGAATGCTAAAAGGCAGTTCATCGCGATTGCTTTTTAAATAGTCCAGCGCCTCTTTCAGAAATTCTTGCTCTCCGTGGTCCTGAAGATGCTTCAGATGAGCAAATACCGTGGCCTTGCCGCTTTTAACCATCTTCGCAATGACAGCCGTTTCATCGTATGCCTCGGCCTCCCGCTTCTCAATGGTGATGGCTCCCTGCGGACAATGCCCCAGGCAAGCCCCCAGCCCGTCGCACATCAACTCACTGATCAGCCGAGCCTTTCCGTCGATGATCTGCAGCGCCCCTTCATGGCAGTTCGGCACACACTCCCCGCATCCGTCACACAACGCTTCATCTATTTGAACAATTTCCCGTATCATTGTATTCCATTTAATTTTGAACCAAAATTATCACCAATACGTTTTACGAAATGTATCATTTGTTACAAAACAGATAGAAATGATCGATTATCAACAGTTGGAACGTTGTCCGGTTTTTCATGGGATTACCGGTGAGGAGATTAAAAAGATTCTGGAAGGCATCTACTATCAGATAAAAAGTTTTAAGAGCGGAGAGGTAATTGCCATGGCCGGTGAACCAACCCGGTTTCTGTTTATTATTTTATCGGGAAGCGTGAGGGGGGAGATGATGGACTTTTCCGGCAAAACGATAAAAATCGAGGATATTGAGGCGCCGAATCCACTGGCATCGGCATTTCTGTTTGGGAAAAGAAATTTTTTTCCGGTTAATGTAACGGCCAATTCAGATGGCCGGATCCTTTCAATATCGATCACAGAATTTTTAAAATTGCTTCAACGCAATGCTGTGGTGTTGAAAAATTACCTCGATACCATTTCATCGCGCAGTCAGTTTTTATCTCAGAAGCTGCGTTTTCTGAGTTTTAAAACCATCCGGGAGAAGATTGCGCACTACCTTCTTCAGGAGGCGGGTGGATGCCTCCATTCCATTGTTTTGAAAGCGACCCAGCAACAGTTGGCCGATCTGTTTGGCGTGGCCAGGCCATCGCTGGCCCGTGTTTTGGGTGAAATGCAACGGGAAAAGCTGATAGTGATCGAGAAAAAGACCGTCACCTTGTTGGATCGCAGCCGGTTACAAAAAATTTTAAGTCATGGATAAATTCATTTACTATTCTGTTTTCCGTGAAATTCGTCCGGTGCAGGCTTTTACAACGACCCGGGCGGCCTTTCCCGGTCAGCATGTACGGTTCACCGGAGATGCAGAAGGTGACTGGCAGGTCAATCGCCACCGGCTGGCAGATCTTTTGGGCATTGCTGCCGGCCATCTGATATTTCCCCGGCAGGAGCATACCGCTCAAGTGGTTGACATCCCCTCCATTCCGTGTCAGGGACTTGACGGGGTTGATGCCCTGATCACAAATCAGCCGGGTATTTGCCTGTGTGTGCAAACGGCCGATTGCGTTCCGGTGTTGTTGTATGATCCGGGGAAGCGGGTGGTCGCTGCCATCCATGCCGGCTGGCGGGGAACGGCCAATCTCATCGTTCAGAAGACGGTACAACAAATGGTGCGGCTTTATCAATCCGATCCGGCACAGTTGATTGCCGTCATCGGGCCATCCATAGGCCCTGAGGTATATGAAGTGGGCGGGGAGGTTGCCGGAGAGATCATGAGATCTGTTCCCCGTGGCGCAGATGCACTTCATTCGGTTGGCCATGGTAAATACCTGCTTAACCTGTGGGAGGCGAACCGGCAGGTTCTGATTGCATCGGGACTGACATCCGGCCGGATTGAGGTTTTTGGCGAGTGCACCTGGCAACATCGCGAAAAATACTTTTCTGCACGACGGGAGGGGATCACTACGGGGCGGATCGTCTCTGGAATTATGATCAGAACCAATTAAAAATACTTAAAATGCCCTCCTGTTCTTTCTGTTTTAGTCAAAAGAACTATCTTCGCAACAGGAAATTATTTCTGTATTACCAGAGGAAACGAGCATGACAAAGATGAGTTATAAAAAGATTAACTTAATTACCGGCTGGGTCATTTTTCTGATCTCAGCGGTGGTCTATTTACTGACCATTGAGCCAACGACCAGTTTTTGGGACTGTGGTGAATTTATTACAACGTCGTATAAACTTGAAATCGGGCATCCGCCCGGCGCGCCGGTGTTTATGATTTTCGGACGTTTCTTCACCCTTTTTGGAGGTCCGGAACGGGCTGCATTTCTGGTGAATGCCATGTCAGCTCTTGCCAGCGCTTTTACCATCCTTTTTCTCTTTTGGACGATCACCCATCTCTCCTTAAAGCTGATCGTGACGAATGCGAAGGTGACCACGGGCAATACCGTTTCCATTATGGCAGCCGGTGTTGTCGGAGCCCTGGCTTATGCCTTTTCTGACACCTTTTGGTTTTCGGCCGTGGAAGGCGAGGTTTATGCCTTCTCATCGATGCTCACCGCCATCGTATTCTGGGCAATTCTTAAATGGGAAAATATAGCGGATAAGCCTCATGCAAACCGATGGCTGATCTTTATTGCCTACATCATGGGATTGTCGATCGGTGTTCACCTGCTGAACCTGTTGGCTATACCTGCGATTGTATTTGTTTACTATTTCCGGAAGTATGAGGTTACCCGCCAGGGATTATTCTATGCCCTGATGATATCGGTTGTATTGCTGGGCGTCGTTATGTATGGAATTATCCCCGGCGTGGTGACGGTCGCCTCCTGGTTTGAGTTGCTGTTTGTCAATGCCATTGGACTGCCATTTAAATCGGGCGTTCTCTTTTATGTTGCGCTGCTGGTTGGCGCGATTATTTATGGCATTCGTTATACGATTCAAAAGAGGATGGTTATTTGGAATACGATCCTGTTGGGACTGACAGTTATTCTGATCGGCTACTCCTCCTTTGCGTTGATCATTATTCGTTCATCGGCAGAACCCCCGATGGATCAGAACAGTCCGAACGATATGTTCTCCCTGTTGTATTACCTGAATCGCGAGCAGTACGGCCAGCGTCCGCTCCTTCATGGTCAGTACTATAATTCACCCCTGAATCCGCAGGAGAGATACAAACAGGGAAGTCCGGTCTATTCCCAGATCGACGGGAAGTACGTTGTTACCGATCACCGGGTTGTTCCCAACTACGAT
>CAZILU010000198.1:0-4470 GCA_964540165.1 uncultured Mariniphaga sp. | reverse complement strand
GAAACGGAACCGGTAGCGACAGAGATTATTCAGTACGTCAATCGCCTTTCGGACCTTCTGTTTGTGCTTGCCAGAAAGCTGACAGCTTTGAACCAGGCTGAAGAGAAGCCATGGAAACAGGGATAGAATGGCCCGGATTAAGGGATGTTGTAATCTCTGATTTAAAAAAAAGGGCCGCTGCATCAATCGTATTGATTTTTTATTATATTCGCGGCTTTGAAATATCGAGTTTAACTGCTTAATTCCACTGAAATGTATTGGACACTTGAATTAGCCTCTAAATTGGAAGATGCACCATGGCCTGCTACCAAGGACGAATTAATTGACTATGCCATTCGTTCGGGAGCTCCGCTTGAAGTTATAGAGAACCTCCAGGAGATCGAAGATGAAGGGGAGATTTATGAAAGTATTGAGGACATTTGGCCTGATTATCCGAGTAAGGATGATTTCTTCTTCAATGAAGATGAGTATTAAAAAACGGTTGTAAAATATTGTTGAAAGGCTGTTTGATTTTTATTGGACAGCCTTTTTGCATTTTTCCCTTTTCCCTTTTTACTTTTTCCTTTTTACTTTTGCCTTTTACCTTTTACCTTTTACCTTTTACCTTTTACCTTTTACCTTTAAACTTTTAATTATGAAAATAAAATGGCTTGGTTTAGTATGTGTGCTTTTTGCATGGATTTTCTCTGCAGCGCTCTTCAGCGGCTGTTCATCTGCTGCTGCGCCAGATTGGCAGTCAGGAGATTATCAGTGGAAGGCGGGCCTTTTTGGCGGAGCCTATCTGCAGGTGGCTCCCGGCGAATTGATTATTGACCTTCAGGTTGAGATTCGCGGCCGGCAGGGAACCGAAGAGAGCATCCGGTTAATATTGGCGGCTCCGGATCGTAAGGTGCTGGTTGACACCCTGATTTCGGTAATGACTCCATCGGATTCCATTCCATCCTGTTTTACCGGCAATGCTTTGCTTAAAACCAGGGTATCCCACCGGGGAATCTATTCGCTTGCCATTATCAATACCAATGACCGGTACGGTGTTCAGACGGCGTGGTCAATGCGTACCAATGCGGAGGCTTATGTGTTGGAAACGGCCACCGGCCATCGGGATGAGCGGCACATGGAGCCCATTGTTTTGCTGGATAATAAACAGCCGTTTGAAATTGGGTTCCTGCCTGTGAGGGAGGCGTTTTCTTTTGAAGTTGAGGGTCTGGATCCTGAGGCTGAAGTGGTAACGCTGATCAATGAAAAGGGTGAGGTGGTTGCTGCGATTCCTGTCGAACCGAAAAAAGTGACTGAAACGCGAAAATACCTGCACGGAGGCCGGCATCTCGAAGCGGAAGGATCCGTTGAATATACCGTTCCGGATGATGTTGACCGGGGAGACGGGCTATGGCGGCTTCAGATTCCCCGGGGAAATGCCTATGTAAATATCGATGGCGTTACCCGCTGGAGCCGTAACGACCGGTATGAACATTTATCGGTGTGGAGTCCGGTGCCTGATGCCGCTTTTCCTTTTCTGGAAAACCGGTGGATGATAACTCCCTATCAGCGGCATACGTGGGAAAAGCCCGGTGCATCGGGAACGATCAGCTATACCATTCATAACAATGCTCCGGTTCAGCGAACGATAAAGCTTTCACTTGAGTATCCCGGGGAGAAGTGGCCGGTTCGTCTGTCGAAAAAGGAGTTGACTTTGGCTGCGGGGGCGTCAGCACCGGTTGAAGTGGCCTATGAACTGCCTCGGTCGGATCAAGCCTGGGAGTGCTATGTCCGCGCTACTCCGGCAGATGATAAGAAGGCATCTACCTATGCATCTCTGACCGTTCATGCAGGAGATGATCCCGCTGCAAAGGCGCTGAACCTTCCCATGGTGTTAACGCCTTATTCGCACGAAAATGAACAGTTTGGCTATCTTCCTGATTATCCTGTGGACAACCAGCTCTATTTCGATCTTGAGAACAATCCATTTGTTGTGTCATCGGGAACGTTATATCGACAGGAAGCGGGGGCGTGGATTGCTGCGGAATTGAATGAAGCGGTTGTTCAGTCGGCACCCGGAACCGAAATCAACGGTCGGTGGTCTATTATTTTGTCGAAGATTGCTTTTGATGCCGATAATGATCTCTATCTCCTGGGATCATCCGGTGGAGAGGTTGCATTGCTTCGCTCTGCCGATCGGGGAAAAACTTTTACTGCCTGGAGCATTCCGGGAGGGACAAGGGGAGGAGCCAGTGGTTGGGATATTGAGCAGTTTTCGGGACACAATATCCCGGTGGGGCCACCGCCTGTCATTCGATATACGCGCGTTCTGGAAGATGATGCTGACCTGCCGGTTGCCCGTCGCGATTCCAGGGTTCGATGGCGAAGGGTCAATAACCTGGATCTGATTATTGGGGAGAAGCATCCCGATGGATCTGTCCGTTTTGAGGAGCCGATGCTGCTTACATCGATGGCATTGGGATCGTCGCTGCATTCGGGCATTCCCTCTTCGGTTGTGTCGAACGGTTCAAAGGTACATGTGGTTTGGGGAGAGGCTACCGATCCGTCGGTTGGCAGCGATGTGATCCCCGGGGTACCGGCGTATGTAGCTACCTATGACCGGTCGTCGAAGCAGTTGAAAGCGCCGGTTTTTATGAGTTACGGACCACCGGCCAACGATGCACACAACACCCCCAGCATCACCATGGACAGCAAGGGGTATCTGCACATCATGGTCGGTACCCACGGGAGACCTTTTCAGTATTTGCAGTCGGTAGAGCCTAATAATGCCTACGGTGGGTGGACCGAGGCGACACGAACCAGTGAAAATCCGCTGGGTCAGACTTACGTAGGGCTGGTTTGTACCGATGATGATGCGCTACACGTTGTTTTCAGGCTGTGGCATTCCGATGAGCAGTATCTGCATGGTAAACGGTTTGCTGCCCTGGCATACCAACGGAAGCAGCCCGGCAAAGCGTGGGAAGATCCCAAACTGCTGGTTGTGCCGCCACTGGAGAATTACAGCATCTATTATCACCGGCTGACGGTCGATCGACAGGGGGATCTGGTGTTATCTTACGACTATTGGTCGACGCTGTGGTTTTACCGGAATGACCAACGGGGCGCTGTCCCGGCCGGATCGGGAAGGCCCGGTGCCGGATGGGGACGGGCTGTGCTCACCTCTTCCGATTGTGGTGAGACCTGGCGGTTGAAGTAACAGAATGACCAGGCCTGAGATCCACAGCAGAGCGATGAGAATCAAAATTAATTTTTGCATTTACTCCATCGGGATGATATTCAGATAATCCTGTACACTGGCGCCGTTGAGGCATGCTTCAATGATCTCTCTTCCTGTTGGTGAGAGCTCAGGCGTCAGGAATTTTGGCAGCTCTGCCCTGAAGAAGTTGTAGAGGATTTCGGCACCGGCATCATACCCTTCGGTTCCTACTTCGATCTGTTTGTGAACCTGAAGGAATCGGGAAGGGATTTTTGCTCCTTCGATGGTCAGGTAGTTCAGTTCAAATCCCAGCAGGGGGCATCGGGCAAACTGATACTGATCGCTTCTTAACCGGGCGTTTCCTCTTCTGGTGAGGTACTCCCGCATCAGCAACTGGGGTTTAAATCCGACTTTCCAGGTGCCGATGTGCTGGTTAGGCGTCAGGGTGTACCGGGTGTTTGGTGTATTCATGATCTGCTCTAAGAGGAGGTTGGCGTGTGTGATCATCTTTCCGGTGGCGAAGGGCCAGTAGGAGCCAACGCCTTCGCTTCCCATGCCTTCACCGCCAACGATGCTCGGATTGGCATGCCCGCGCGGAGAGACGAGTCGCCACAACCAGGCTAATGCCGGCGGGAGGATGTGGAACATCCCGACGATGCCGTAGGTTGGTTTTTCTTTGGTGCAGACCGGGGTGCGAACGCCAAAGCTGCGGATGTCGACCGTAACCGGTTTGCTGATCACATTGGGTACGATATCGCGGGGAACGATCACCCGTGGATTGGGACACTTTTTTCCCGGTGTATCTTCGGTATGATCCCAGATTAGTGCCGTGCAGTTGGGATTGGACTGAATATTGAGGAACAGCAGGGGTGTACCTGGTTTGATGGTCAGCTTCTCAAGAAACGGATCATCGCCGTAATCATTGATGCTGTCGACACGGATAAACCACGCATTCTCCGCATCCAAAACGGTCAGCTTGCCATTGTTCTTCTGCAGTGAAGGGTGGCAGAGGGCCATGTCATCGGTCACCGGATTGAAGGAGCAGAAAAGAGGCAGGTTTATCAATCGCTTCTCTTTTGTCAGGATATTCTCTCCGATCAATACCTGTCCGTTCGTCTCCCTGACAATGTTCTGGAGCATTTCACTCTTACCACCACCGCTGGCCCCTTCGTGCATGAACGTTGTGGTATTGTCGTATGGACTCACCACCTGAACGGTTGAGCAGTGAGCAGTTACCCATCCCTCTCTCTCCCCTTTGGTTAGTAAAGCGCCGTACA
>CAZILU010000197.1:0-4500 GCA_964540165.1 uncultured Mariniphaga sp. | reverse complement strand
GCCCTACCATTCGTAACCAGCTCCATAAACCAACCCCGTCCTGAAATTTACTTATTACATACATCCAGCCCCCGCCATGCTCCAACCGGGGATGACTGTCACCGATGGTCAGTGCTGCTGATCCCAAAGGCAACACGTGCCGGATCAGATATTCCGGCATCAACCGGATCTTAGGCAACTCAAGCAACAGGTCGGGACCGCCACAATTTAAAAGAGCAGCGGAAAAAGCCATAGACGCCAATGCACCATAGCCATAATAGCTGAATCCCTCGTAATTGTAGCCGTTTTCATCCAGAGAATAGATAAAATAGGCCCGGGTTTGCCTGACGGCCAGATCAAGCCACTCCGGATGATCTTTCAGAGCCAAAGCACATAAACCCAGGCTGCTGTTCATAACAACGTTGTGATTGCATCCTGCCTGCGGTGGCTTGGGACTCCCGTAATAGGAGTTGTGGGTCGAATGGTTATAGATCCAGCCACCAAGCTCTTGTATCTTCTGAAGAATTACTTCGCGCTGCTCTGCATCCAGTTCAGATTCCAACCAGTCATAAGCGATTGCAAATGCATGGGCTGCATCACCCACCGCCAAATGTTCATTCATGGCATCATAATCATCGGCACTATACTTATTCGATGTAGCCATCAGAATGTCAATGGCCTTATGGATGTATACCGGCTGATCCACCAGGAAAGCAGCATAGACAAGCGTATTGACAATACGGTGCAACCGCCTGCCGGCCACCGCACTGGCTTCTACCGGGCCTTTCAGCGAAAGGTATTCATTTGCCTGATTTATCAACACTTCTCGTGCTTCCGAAAGCCATCCCGAATCCAGTTTCTTACGCAAACCGGGCAAATCATCTTTTGAAAACAGCAGGTAAGGATGAGTTTTCTCCTTTAATTGTGAAAGAATAAAGATTGAGTTTACCTCCTCCGGCTCTTTGCCTGTCAATTGAGCCGTGGATGCATAGCCAAACATCAAAATAAATACCAAATGAAACAGAAAGACGGAACGGGTACGGGTCATATCAGTTTCCCGGGTTTTGATTCTATTTAATACAACGCTCTGTTCTGATTCTATTTTTTTTAATCCCCAAAAAATATTCTTCATATAAGATTAGTTTTCAAATAGCACCACATTATTTTGGAGAAACTTTTACGTATAACCTTGCTACACCAAAGACTCCCGAAGGATTTTCAGAACGGATGGTGACGATATAATCTCCGGGTTTATCGTAGGTATGCGTTATTTTGGCATAGCCGTTGGGATTGTGCGGATCGCGGTTTAACTCGTCGGGGGTAAATGCCGATTTCGTTCTCAACTCCGCACTGCCATCCCCAAAATCCCAGACCTCTGCAATAGCCTGTATACGCATGGTCCGAACCATAAAAGTTATTTCATCGCCCGGCTTAACGCCCTGTGACGGAGAAAATGCAGCGTGAAGGTAGGGAGGGAGAACCGTTTCATTGTCTCCATAGACCTGAACAACGGCTATGTCATAATCAACATTACCCTTACGATCAGTTACCTTCAATATTTCAGAGAAAAATCCTGGCTGATGGTAAGTTATCGATGCGACCGGGGTCATACTCCTTTTCCCGTCGGAAAGCGTCCATTCGTATGAGGCAATAAAATTCTCTCTGCTCCGGGAACGGCTGCCATCAAGCTTAACCTCATCACCCACCCGGGCAATCTGATCGGGTCGTGCAATGGCCATAATATCGGGATTGTATTTTTTCTGATATGCCTCCCAGTTAAAGGCATAAGCACACTGGTTGCCAAATTTTCCGGAAGGCATCATACTGGAAATACTGAAGTGAAGATGCGCCCAGCCACCGCTGGCTCCCTCCTTACCAATCACTCCAAGTTCCTGTCCCATCGCAATCCGGTCACCCGGTTTTAGTCTCTTATCAATCTCTTTCATATGACTGTACCGGTAATACCAACCCCGGTCATCCCGAATATTGACTACATCATATCGCGTAGCCACTGATGATGGCAGTATTTCGGAGGCATCAAGCCCAACCGAAACGATATACCCATCGGTTGCGGCGCACACCTTATCCACGCCTTCGCATCCGCCAAAATCCAGTCCGCTGTGATAATAAATTCGTTTAGCCCCGGGCTTTGTAAGATCCGCCACCGGAATATTCGTCATTTGCGTATGGCTGTCAAAGAGCTTCTTTTCAAGCGGGTACTGAAATGTTCCCGGAGTAATCCAGGGAGAACCGGCCGGCCATACCCTTAACCGGATATCTTTTTCAAGGCTCCAGGCATCCTGATCGGTTGTCTTCATGAGGGCTTTCGTCACCGGACAATCGATCTGAATTCCATCCAGTTGCACAGGCAGGTGATATCCGCCAGAGTTCAGAAGCACCCGGTTATTATCAATAGTTAACACAACAATCATCTCTCTGACAGCTCCGGCTACCGGATCTGTTTTCACTCTAAGGTCCAACGCCTGAATGATATGCCTGCTCCCATCGGTCAACTCAACCACTGCTTTTTCTCCCAGGTTCAGGTCAATGGTTTTAAACAAAGGATCAATGGCCTTTCCCTGAAGCAATTGAATTAAAAGCACCAATGCGACTGTCAGACATCTGACTTTTTGTTTTGAAATACTCTTCATCTAATCTGATATTTAATTTGAGATGTAAACAGTTAAAATATTATTGGGGAGGAGCATACAACCATTGGGAACGCCCACCCGAATCAACCAAAAATCTCATAGCCTCCTGATGACAGATCAGTTGTGCATCCAAAAGTCTCTCCGGAGTGTGAAAAGCAATCACCCCATCACCGGATTGGTTTGAAAACCCGTGGGATGGAGACTCCACGGTAACGCTTAAAGTACCGCAGTGCAGATTCAATGCACCGTCAATATTAAAAGGGAAAGAAGATGTCCGCTTCGGATCAGCCTCCTTATCTGTATCCTTCGTTTTTCGAAGACCTTCAGTGGCCAATTTTGAATGGACATATTTAAACAGTCCATCAAAAACAGGTAGTAAAGCCGGTTCACAATAAGGCCTGTGCATGTTCATATAGTAAGCACCCGTATGCATGTTTAGAATCAAATCCGGTTTTTCTCTCTCAGCAAGATCAAACAAGGCTTGTGTTTCGGGTTGTCTATCACCCAAAAAATCATCGCATTGGATATTGACCCCGGCATCGTTGGGATACCCCCCGGGAAAGCTGACCATCCCAAAATCAAGCGGAATAAACTCCTTAACCTGCGGGTATCCAAGTAACGATCCATCTGCATAACCACCGCAATTCAGGTATTGATGAACCGTCCGGTCAGTTTCCCGGTAACGTTCCATTCTCAGAGGTATTCGCGACCTGCCATCCGGATTCATCATGGGTATAAGAATCAACCGGTCAAGTTTCTCTACCAGCATGCCAATCTCCGGCCACTCTTTACCCCGCAGATCCTTTCCTGTCTCAATAACAGAGATGAGATTAACCATTCCGACAATACCCTCAAACTCCCCGCCATGAACGCCGGCCATACCCAGATAAACCGTTTTCTCATAATCAGCGCCTCTGTATGTCTGCAGCTCTTTTAGTCCCAATGATCCCGAAAAAGTTGTTGTTCCCTTCCCGATGCGTGGCTTCCCATAAAGTACTGCCCGAACAGGCCTCCCACCCGCAGAAGTTCCAATAATTTCAATCTGGCCTCTCTTTACCCTGGAATATAAAAATTCAGATACCTCCTCAACGGTCGAAATCCAGAAGGAGGGAATATCTTTTCTCTCCTGCAGGTAGCTCGCAGGTGCTTTAAACAGATAATTCCCTGAACGAATTGTCTTTATCTCCTGACCACTTAAATTCGATCCGATAAAAAAAAGCAAATAACTGATAAAGAAGAAGGTTTTCAGATGATCGATAAAAACAACTGTTATCCTCCGATTTTCAATTTTAATCATGATTCCTCTAATTTTCAACGATTCAATTATTGGTAGTTTCTTTTATGTAACTTCTTTTATGTAACATCATTTCTCAAAATATTTTTCCTGGGGCTTTAATCACGGACAATGAGAGACTAATTCGTTCTTAAAAATTAATATCCAGCGAATTATCTCCGGATCCCGCATCAATTAATAAATCAGTTCCCTCAACCTTCGAGGTTATTTTCTCTCCGTTCAGAAGCATTGTACCTTCAGCATACTTTTTGGGCAAGACGATTTGAGTCGTTGTATTTACAGGTGTTGTAAAATTGAGTTTGAAATTCCCGGGGGACTGTGAAAAACGAACAAATACAGGCCCTTTAATGGTTGGCAATTTACATTCGGCTTGCTCTAAATGTCCCGGCTGCGGAGCGATGCGAATTTTTTCAAAACCGGGAGACAACGGTTCAATCCCCATAATTTTCCGGGGAATAAGATGCGCCGGAGAGGCACTCCAGGCATGGCTCCAACCGGGACTTCTGCCTCCATACTTTATATCCCACACTTCGGTCGTCATGGTTGAACCTACTCGCAGCATATTCAACCAACTTC
>CAZILU010000196.1:0-4510 GCA_964540165.1 uncultured Mariniphaga sp. | reverse complement strand
AAAGGGATCTTCAACTCCCTGAGCAGCTCAATGGTAATCTTCAGGTCGTGCAATCCAAAGGGTGTCGGCTCAGTCACCAGAATCACATAATCGGCATCCGCTACGGTCTCCACCACGGGACAGCTCGTTCCGGGCGGGGCATCCAGGATGGTCACCCCGTTAGGCTGTCTGGCCTGCTTTTTCAAGGCTTTTATGAGCATGGCCTGCATAGCAGAACCCACCGCCAGCCGTCCTTCTGTTATGGGGTATCCCCTTTCGGTACGATAACGGGTGATGGTCCCCAGCGGATGAGGTTTTTCGGTAATGGCATTCTCCGGACAAGCAGCCAGGCAAGCCCCGCACGAATGGCACAAGGCAGGATCGACCGATGCGAACTTCCGGCCGGCCACCATGGTAATGGCATTGAATGAGCACCATGCTACGCACCGTTTACAAAAAGTACATACCGATGTATCTATCTCAGGAATATCCTGGTAAACAGATGTTTGCTCCTGCAGCCGGAGTCGCGGGAAAAAGAGCAGATCGTTGGGCTCTTCAACATCGCAATCGACCAGACCAACAGGCACCTGCAACCGCTTTTCCAGCCAATGAAAAAGAGAGACAGCCAGGGTGGTCTTTCCCGTTCCCCCCTTGCCACTGGCCACAGCGATCATGCGGCTTTTATTCGCCGACAAGACAGTATTATCAAAAATACTTTTTATCAATGGTCACATGCATTGGCAGTAAACGCAACAGAGCCGTCAAGAAAACCCTGCACCAGCTCACCCGCTTCCATCTTTGGGGCACCGGCATACACACTGATGCCCCGCTGGTTGAAGAGCTGGATCGCCCGGTCTCCGATTCCTCCGGCAAGCACATCGGTAACACCCAGACCGGCCAGCCAGCCGGGCAGAAGTCCCGGCTCGTGCGGTGGCGGCTGCAGGATCTCATCGGAAACGACAACATTTCCTTCAATATCGTGCAGTTTAAAATAGGGACAATGTCCAAAATGGGCATTCACGATGCCCTGTTCATCGATTGGAACAGCAATTTTTTTTATCATACGCCTTAACAATTAATTATTTCAAAAGAAAAGCACGGGGCAAAACAAAATCACCCTGTGCCTTTAACAGTATATATCAGGTAGTTCACTGTTTCCTTAAACCATTTTCCAGACGTTCAATGACCTCTTCTACCGTACAGGCACTGTTATCCGGAATGACCATCTGAATCTTTAACTGATCCAGAACATTTTTTGCCTTTGGGCCGAAATCGCCCGAGATGATCCGTTCAGCACCCAGTTCAGCCACCATCTCTGCCGTTTTGGTGCCTGCGCCGCCATTGGCCTGACTATGTTCATTCTTCAGAAACTCCGTAAACCGGGTTTCGGTGTCATACAGACAAAACCATGCACAACGCCCAAATCTTGAATCGAATCCTGACTGTAATAGATCGCCCTCCGATGTTATTATGATCTTCATTGCAAAATTATTTTCTGACAAATGTAGAGAAAAAGAGAAAACAAACAACTATTATTTTGAACTAATGTTTATTTTAAATATTAATAATCTATTCAGGCTCCTGAATAGCGACCGTGAGGAAGAAGGATTCATTCTGCATAAATCATCTCTGTTATTCGGGCACTGAATAAAAAGCTGATTAAAAAATGCCTTTACTTTTATTAGATATACGGTTTGATTTATACAAAAAAGATTAAATTTGCAGCGATTTTAGAGACGGGGTATAGCGCAGCCCGGTAGCGCGCGTCGTTCGGGACGACGAGGTCGTCGGTTCAAATCCGGCTACCCCGACAAGACAAAAAGCCTGGTACGGATGTATCGGGCTTTTTTCATGGATCAACCTTGAGCTTGCTCAAAAGGTTGAGGAGTGAAAAAAGAACGATAATGAGCGCAGCGAATCAGGCTTTTTGTCTTGATATCTCCCCACTTCGGATTCACCCATAGGTAAATCGGCTACCCCGACAAGACAAAAAGCCTGGTACGGATGTATCGGGCTTTTTTCATGGATCAACCTTGAGCTTGCTCTAGTTGGTGCAGCAAAATATTGTGCCGGAGATGCATCAAATGGAATAAGCACGACATAAAATCATTTTTTTAACTTTACCCACGGTTCCGGTTAAATTGACTGTCGGGATTGAAACCGCAGAAAAAAGGATCCATCCAATGCAAACGGGGTACTATGGAAATAAAGCTGCCTATTTCTTTCATATTTAAAAGCCTATTATTACTCCTGCCATCAATTGGGATCGCACAGGAGATCACCGCTGTGGATACGGTAAGCAACGCAAACCAAGATCGTGTTGCACTTTTCGGAGCGATTGAAAAGATTACGGTAACAGCTTTCCGCACACCCTATCATCTGAGAAACACGCCTGCACCCGTTCATCTGATCACGCCCCGGCAAATGGAAAGCGGCAGCGCTTTCACACCGGTAGAGGCATTGAACCAGGTCCCCGGCATACTGATGCACCACGGAACGCTGGCAACCAATCGCCTGACCATTCGGGGCATTGGATCACGAACCCCCTATGCCACGAACAAGATAAAAGCCTATTTTGGTGAGATCCCACTCACCAGCGGCGATGGAGAGACCACCCTTGAAGACCTTGAAAACGCCTCCATCCAACGCGTTGAAATCATCAAAGGGCCCTCATCGAGTCTCTATGGGGCGGGATTAGGAGGCACGTTACTGTTTCATCCGAAAAGTGTGTTGGATGATTTTGTGCGCTACCAGTCTGCCTTTGGCTCATTCAACACCTATAAAAACACGCTGTTAGCCGGCATTCATCAGGAACGGATGAATATTCTGGCGCTGGGTTCGATTCTAAACAGCCAGGGATTCAGGGAAAACAGTGCCACCAACCGGCTCAATCTGCTACTCCATTCCGGTTTTACGATTTCTAAAAAAGTCAACCTCACAGCCCTGGTACAAGTGACTAAAATGAAAGCGTTCATTCCCAGCTCCGTTGATCTGAACACGTTTCTGGAAAGCCCGGAAAAAGCCGCATCAAACTGGCTGGCTATTCGGGGTTTTGAAGCTTATACGAAAGGTCAGGCGGGATTATCCCTGGATATCTCCCCCACCCACCAGAGCAAAATTTCCCTGGCCGCCTTCGGCAGCTTTCGAAATGCGGAAGAACCGCGGCCCTTCAACCTACTGCTGGAAGAAACAAATTATATGGGCTGGCGCGGATATTACCAAAACCGGTGGATGGGTGATAAGGCAAGAATCACCCTCACAACGGGGGCTGAACTCTTCCGTGAAAAATATCACTGGTCTACCCGGTCAAACGAACAACCGGAAGCGCTGCTTTCCGATAACCGGGAAAAACGGGCTTATGAAAACCTGTTTATTCAGACGGAATCAGATTTCAGGAATCATTTCTTCCTGTCGGCCGGAATCAACGTCAACCTGACTCGGTTCAACTACCTGGATAGCTATAGCGCCGATGGTGACAAATCGGGCAAACGCGCTTACCGGCCGGTGATATCACCGCGGCTTGGGGCCAACTACCGGATTTCAAATGCTGTTTCGGTTTTTGGAAATATCAGCCATGGTTTTTCAACACCATCGTTCGAAGAGACTCTTTTACCTGAAGGGCAGATCAATCCGGACATCAAACCGGAGAGTGGATGGAATCTGGAAGCCGGAATGCGTGCCGGCTGGGATAACCGGCTACATGCAACAATCAGCTATTACCGTATTTACGTTAAAAACCTGCTGGTGGCGCGTCGTACCGGGGAAGATGCGTACGTGGGAGTCAATGCCGGTAAATCAATCCACCCCGGACTGGAAACTGAACTGAAGTGGATGGTTTACAATCCCGGAAATTTCCCTTCACTGACAATAAACGGGAATGCAACCCTCTCAGAGTATCGGTTTCTGGATTTTAAGGATAGGGAAAATGACTATTCCGAAAATTTACTTCCGGGAACCACCCGTACCACCTGGCTACTGGCAGCTGAATTTCATCCCTCAACGACCATCGGGATCAGGGCATGGCACCGTTTTACCGGTAAAATGGCCGTAAACGATGCCAACACCGGCTTTTCCGATCCCTACGGTCTCACCAGCCTGGAGCTGAAATACTTAGGAAGCATCCGGGCTATGAACGTGGAAATAAAAACGGGTGTTCAAAATATTTTCAATGTCAACCATGCAGCCATGCTGGCAGTCAACGCTCCGGCATTTGGCACAGCCCCGCCAAGATACTACTATCCCGGGAATCCCCGAAACTATTTTATTTCCCTGATCATTGGCTGTTATTAATATTACGACAAGAACACTATGCGTCAGTCACCTTCCGAAAAAAAATAAAAATCAATATTAAAGATTTTGAAAACACATCGAATCTTTTAAAAAAAATTGTTTATTTACCATTTTAAATCTTCGCTACGGTAATTCATTCTATATTTACCAATTGTGAAGCATTTAGATGAATCAGAAACATCGATATTACTATGAAACGAAGAAATTTTTTAACGATGGTATCTGCCGGCAGCGGCGGAAT
>CAZILU010000195.1:0-4520 GCA_964540165.1 uncultured Mariniphaga sp. | reverse complement strand
ATGCCTTTTAAATTTAACGCCATCGACAACTACCTGAAATTACCGGATAATGAACCGGGCAGGTTAGCTGCCGAAGCATGGCTAAAAGAGAAAGGCATTAAAACCGAAGATATTACCGATATTCACCGGGAGGAGTTCATGTCATTGGTTGCCGACAAGTATTTTTCGGTGGTTTCCTCAGCGATAAAAAGATACGATCCAAATCATATGTATATCGGAGCCCGTTTCTATAGCAGTGAAAAAAACCACGAAGCCTTTATGAGAACGGCCGGTAAGTACCTCGATATTGTGTCGTGTAATTATTACAATCGATGGACTCCCGACTCGACAGAGATGGCGAACTGGGCTGCCTGGACCGGAAGGCCCTTTATCATAACAGAGTATTACACCAAGGGGGAAGATTCCGGAATGCCCAATCAAAGCGGCGCCGGATGGATCGTTCGAACGCAAAAAGATCGCGGACTCTTTTACCAGAATTATAATCTGGCGCTCCTTGAGTCAAAAAATTGCGTTGGCTGGCACTATTTTAAGTATCAGGATAATGATCCGACCGCTAAGGGAGTGGATCCTTCCAATATCGATGCCAATAAGGGAATTGTGAACAACGATTATGAAGTTTGGGAAGATATGATGGAAAAAATGCGGGCGTTGAATCTGCAGGTGTACCCAATGATTGAATATTTCGATCGATGAAACAATTTCTTGCATCGCTACTTTTTTTTATTGCCTCATTTGCTTTACAGGGGCAGAGACAAGCAGTTCCCCCCATCAATCTGGCGAAAGACAAGCCGGTAGCGGCCAGTACTGAAACCGGGCGTTATCCTGCCAAACAGGCGGTTGACGGCATCATATCGCGTGAATCAAAATGGATGACCCCTGCATCGGCTTATCCGCCACATACCCTTGATATTGATCTGCAAGGTTACCATTACATTGATAGTATTACGGTTCATACCGGAATTCCGGAATTGGAACGAACCTCCTATGAACAGGGACAGGCGGCCGGTTTTTGGGCGGTGAAACATCTTCAGCTTCAATATTGGGATGATGCCAACTGGACGGATATTCCCCGGACAGAGATCACTGAGAACAGGCAGACGGCAGCTCGTTTTCATTTTTCTCCGGCGATTATTACGTATAAGCTTCGCCTGGCAGCCTTCGATGGTGAACCGTTGAATGTGATGGAGATTGAAGCTTTTGGAAAGGAGGTTCCCGGAATGGCGCTTCCCGAAGTTTCCAACACATCCAATGATCAGAAAAGCTTTAGCGCATCTAACGATCATACACGGAAAGTTTTTCTGAAGATCCATCCTGAAGTGGTTGGTAAAACCATGAAGTATGTGGGATATAATCAGGCTTACTACCTTCCGGGGAGCAATGTGAGCCGCTGGCTTGAATATTCGGAGGTTAACAGTTTGAGGGTTTGGACCTCCATGTCGAACTATGTTCCGCTTTCGTGCGTGGAGGTCGATTCAACGTTGTCAACGCTGTCCGATTTTGAGATTCGGAAGAGAGCCTTGCGTGCTGATCCGGAGCATAATCGGTTTATTCATTGGAACCCATTGGAGAAGATCTATGCGGAAACGGATTGGTCGGGTACCAATGCTATGGTTTTTGATTATGTACTGGAGGAGGCCCGTAGATTGGGGATTGAGGTGTTGTTGCAAATAAATGAGCGCCGTTTTGACGATACCTGGGCTCATCGGTGGCAGCAGTGGCAGCGGTTTTACGCATTGGCATACCATGCCGCCCGGAAAGGGGACGTGTCGATGTTTGCTTTTCAGAATGAACCCAACCACCGCCATTCGGGTCCAATGGATATTGAGACCTGGATTCGGGGTATGCAAGTTGTATCGGATGCAATCCGATGCGCTGTAGTTGATGTAAACAGGATCTATGGAAAACAGTTAACCCCCCGGTTTGTCGGGCCGGTCACTGCCGGTACTAATGTGGATTGGTGGGCGGAGGTGATCCGGAATATCCGCACCAATTACCGTGGAGAGCAGACCAGTTACGATCTGATCGACATTTTCAGTACGCACTCATACAACTCACCCGCCGCAGGATATGCCACCCGGGTAGAGAGTATTCGCAACATCATTCGGGAGAACCATCCGGCAGGTGATGAGATTCCGGTTGTTTTTACGGAGATTGGCCGTTGGATGAATGCCTACCTGATTGATAAGGAGGAGACGATGGACTCTCCGTCGCTCTTTACCGAGTGGGCCGGGATCTATCATAATAACATGATGAATGGCGGCTATGGGATGTGGGCATTTAAGTTTGCCAATAACGTCAGTTCCACCTATTCGATGGGCATAAAGTCGGGGCATCATTTTACCTGGAATGGCAAGCGGCTGGTAGAAGATGCCTGGGATAATCTGGCATTTGGAAAGCCTGTAAAAGCAGGCAGTACCGTTGAGAACGGTGATCCGGAGCTATTGACTGATGGCACAATCGATGATTCGTCTTCGCTTCGCTTCTCTCCGGGGGATGGAGAGAAGTGGGTTGAGATCGATCTTGGGAAGGAGGAGCTTATTGGAAGTGCGTTGGTTTATACCGGCTCTGCCTATGGAGTCTTTACGGGTCCCGACCGCCTGAAGTCATTTACCCTGCAATTCAAACGGGATGATGAGTGGCTGGATATTCCCGGAGCTTCGGTTGCCGAATATAAATATGTGCAAGCCTTGTTTGAATTTAAAGCGCCGGTATCGGCCCGTTTTTTTCGATTGTTGACCGCTGAAAAGGAGGAGATAACGATTCGGGAGATTAAACTTTTTGCGGCAGATCGAGGCGCAGAAACCGCGCCGGTGAGTTATGATATCTCCGGAATTCAGCGTGCCGGCGAGGTGGTCAGGCTCTTTGCAAAGGGTTTTAAAGAGCAACGTGATCTGTTGCGTACGGAGGTCTCTGTTGAAGATCCCGGACTGGATGCTTCGGCTTGCTTTGATCCGGGTTCAGGTCGATATTACCTTTGGCTGGTGCAACGGGCTGCATTTAACTACCCGTTGAAGGTGAATCTGTCTGATCTCCGGATTCCAGCCGGACATCCCATGGTTGCAGAAGCGGTTGGACCGAATCACTATGGTGAGGTGATACAGTTTGCTGAGACAAACTGCGATTCTGAAATTGAAATAACGCTTCCCGGTCAAACCGCACTGCTACTTACCATTCCTCCCGGAGATAAAATGCGTGAAACATCTATCTCCCCCGCATCGGCAGTCACGGTTTCCGGTGATGGGTTAACAATCGATTCAGATAAATTACTGAAAATAGCGCTCGATGGTTCTAATAAGAATAACAACAAGGTAAGCTACGTCCATTTTAAGCCTCCTGTGATACAGGATAAAGGTATTAGCCAACTGTCTTTGGTTGGTTTTAGTGGCTTTATCGATCAGGGGAGTCATCCGGTACGGATCCATGTGTATGGATTCCCGGCTGAAGAGTTCGATGTTGAAAAGATCCGTTGGGAGAATGCTCCCTATTTAGATGGAAACGATGCACTGATAAAGCATGGCGGCCAAGAACTTTTTTTTGCCGGAGAGCTTGCATTTGACGGGGAGGAGCGTTATCACTTCCTGGATGTTACGCGGCATGCCGGAAAATATCCCGGGGGCATAGCATTTATCTTGATCCGGGAGACCCGACATTTGGGGGATTACCAGGATAAGGGACGGAATGTGGTGATCTCATCGGTTGGTTCGGGAAGAGCACCTGTTTTAATCAACTATTGCCCTGTGAAACGACCATAACAATTTATGACACAAACAAGAATGAATAAGTGTACGCGAGTACCATCTGATGCCTTTGAAAATTTACATTCTTAATCAGATATAACTATGAATTTTATAAAATCCATCGGTTTAATCTCTCTGTTTTCTTTTTTTCTTGCCTGTAATTCAGAGAGAAAGAATGAAGCAGCTATTTTTTACATTGAAAATCAGGAAGATTTTGATACCTATTCGGGAACAGAATTTCCGGAGGGATCACAGGTTCTGTTTGCTTCCGGCAGTGAGTTTCAGGGACAGTTTATCATAAAAGGCAGTGGCTCCATGGAAAAGCCCAATTTGCTGGCTGCCTACGATCCGGAAACCAAGGCCGTTCACCGGGATTGGATCGACCAAAAGCCGGTTATCCATGGCAAGGGAAACGTAGAAGCGGCAATCTATCTTAATAATGGAGAGCACTGGGAAATAACTAATATTGAAGTTACGAATACCGATGGCTCTGCGGGTGATCAGGGGCTTTTGAAAGGAATCTATGTTGTGGCAGAAAACGCCGGAGTCCGGAACCATATCACCATAAAGAACTGTTATGTGCATCACGTCAATGGCCGGGTAGGCGGGAAATGGCGCGGAGGCATCCATGTACATGTGTTAGGCGACAGCATCATGACCAGGTTTCATAACCTGTTGATCGAGGGCAATGTAATCAGGGATGTCGGAGGGGTTGGTATAGGGAATCAGTCGAGCTGGGGGCCAATTGCCACCGAGACCTATTATCCGTGGACGGAGTTTGTG
>CAZILU010000194.1:0-4564 GCA_964540165.1 uncultured Mariniphaga sp. | reverse complement strand
GCTGGAATGTTCTGTCTGATTGATACCTCCCAGTCCGGCATAAAACCATTCCATCACATGCCCTAACATCAGATGGTTGTTGGATACGACTTCGAGTGCAGCCCACGATTCGGTTAATGCGGTTGCCCCTTTTTTCAACTGGAAACCATAGCCGGGAACATCATCCCGGTTAATCATGTCAAACATGAGTTGTGCTGCTTTTCCTTTTAACAGTGCATCTACCAGGTAGTGAAAGCCAACATCTCCAGCGGTCAGCGCTTTGTTTCCGGCCACAATCGAATCAACCAGGTTGGAGAATACCTCTTCTTTGTCCTGGTCATCGACAATTCCCATACTATAGGGCATCGACATGGCTGTTTGACTGCCAGTGGAATATACGTTGGTTTCCGGATTGAAAAAGGTTTCATTGAACGCTTTTTTTATCTCATCGGCCCATTGCGACAAACTGTTTTTTTCCGGTTTATTTAACAGATCGGCTATTTCGGAGGTTAGTTTCACATCATAATAGTAGATTGCTGTTGCGGTGAGTGATATTGGCGTTAACTGAGAAACTCCCGGTCTGTTTGGTCCCAGGTCAAACCAGTCGCCCAGGCCATGATTCAGAATATGATCATGGGATTTGCCTTTTAGATAATGGATATAACGGTTCATCATCGGCCAGGCATCTTCCAGAATTTGTTTGTCGTTGTACCAATTCCAAAGCAGGTAGGGGAGAATCACGGCTGCGCTTCCCCACTCCGGCGAATCACGAAAGCCCCCTGTAAATTCTACATACTCAGGGGCAATGTCCGGAACCAGTCCGTCATTGGTCTGGGCATCGATCATATCGTACACCAGCTTGCGATACAGATGGTAGTTGTCGAAACGGAAGTGCACGCCCTGACCCATCAGGTGGGTTTGTTCGAGCCAGCCCAGTTTTTCCCGGTGCGGACAATCGGTTAGCACGCTTTGATAATTACTTCGAATAGCCCAGTCGATTAATGTATGGATGCGGTTCAGCAAATCATTGTCGGTTGAAAAGGTTCCGTTTTCAGGGGAAGAGTTGCGTGTGTGTATGAAGGTGATTTTCTGAATTTCAGGTAATCCTCCCGGATTCTCACTACCGGCCGGGACTCCTCCGGTTACCTGAACATACCGGAACCCATAATAGGTAAATCTGGGTTTCCAGGATTCCAAATCACCTCCCTTTAATGTATAGGAAAAGTAATAGGGCTGTCCCGAGGCACGTTGATTAATAGTGTTGTCGGGATGAATGAGTTCTCCCGGCCATAAGGTGATTTCCTGCCCTTGTTTTCCTTTGACCGTTAATTCAACAATTCCGGAGGCGTTCTGGCCAAAATCATACAGCCATGCCGTATCTCCCAGTTGAATGATTTTTTCCGGTTCAAACCGTGCCATCTCTTTCAGCGGATAGTCATTTTCAACCGTCAGTTTTCCCGAAGGACCATTGGTAACAGAAACAGGCATCCATGCTGAGTCATCATATCCGGGTTCTTCCCATCCTTTCTGTTCAAGGGTGGCATTATAATCTTCACCGCCAAAAATGCTGGTATAGGTTATGGGAGAAGGGGTTGTTTTCCAATGCTCATTAGAAACCAGTGTGAAGGTTGACCCATCTGTAAATTGAAGATGAAGGCGGGCAATAAGTTTTGGAAATCCGTAAGCGATTACCAGCTTACGGTAACGCTCCCGGTTGATGTTGTAGAATCCGTTTCCCACGATGGCTCCCATTACATTTTCGCCTTTTTTCAGCAGGGAAGTGACATCGTACGTATTGTAAAAAACCGTTTTGTCATAGTCTGTCCATCCCGGTGCCAGGAACGACTCTCCCGCTTTTTGGCCATTGATAAATGCTTCATAATGCCCCAGTCCGGATATGGAAAGTGTGGCCGAAAGTATCTCTTTTTCAACAGGAAATGATTTTCGAAACAGGGGTATCACCGGCCGCTGAAGGGCTTTTTCGTTGAGGTGGTTGCCCGAGCCGTGTACCCCCGGAACGAGCACCAGGGAGGAGTCCATTACTTCATAGGAGATCCACCGGGCTCCCTGCCAGTCGGCTTCTGAAAAAAGTCCGGTCTGCCACCAGCTTATCTCACTCCAGGGGGATTCACGCCCTTTATCATCCCAGATTTTCACTTTCCAATAGTACCGTTTGCCCGATGGTAACCTTCTTCCTTCATATATCACGTTTACCGACCGATCTGAATCCACTTTTCCCGAATCCCAAACGGTTCCCTCGTTTTTCTCTAATTCAGCCGGATTTTCGGCTACGACCACCCGATAGGCCGATTGCAGGATGTCTCTGCCTGATGAATGTATCTGCCATCCGAGTTGGGGAGCAGTCGAATCAATGGCTAATGGCTGCTCTTTAAAGTTACAGGTTAGTCGCACAGCAGTCAGGTCAACATCCTGTTTGCATGACCAGAAATTTAAAACAACCAGACAAAATCCGATAACGGGGAAAAGATTTCTATGGTGTGTTATCAAATTTTCACTCACTTTTAAATAGTTCCAGGTAATCATTAAAAATATACAATTTATTTCTTTGTGCTCCGGTAATCTCTTTCAAAATTTCCAATTTCTCCAGATCGTCAGGAAGTTTGTAATTGGTTGCTTTCGATTTATTTGTAATCATTTCGATTCTCGACGCATCAGTTACAGGTTGGGAATAGAGAAAATCGATTATTTTTCGGATTTCATTATCCCAGTCCAATACCTAAATATCATTTCTAATTTTCGTCATGTCCTTTTAAAGCAAATAAATGCTGCATATCAATCGTAGGTAATAAATAAGGACCGAAGGGAGCGGATGCTGTGATAGCTGACAAAGTGTTCCGTAAATATCCAATAATTATGCTTACCGTTGAGTAGTATTTTAAGTTAATTATTTCTTGTTTGGCCAAACCTTCTTCGTTTAAATAAAAAATCCCTACTCCTTCAACAAGTAATTTATAACCAGGCACTGTTTTCTTTGACTGATTGATTCCGATTTTTACAAATACATGAATTAAATTGTTTTTATCTTCGTCATGATGTGCAAAATCAATGTCTATTTTGTATGAATCAAAAGTTTTTTGAACATTCCTGATATTTTTTTTTGGTTGTTCAAATGCGTAATGCGACTGCAAAACCGCAAACTTCTTAAGCTTAATGGCTGATGATTGTGCTATCATATTTTTTATGCTGCTAATTCTTCTGTTTGTTTTACTTTAGGAATATTACCTTTTTTATCATAGTCAGGGAATTTAAAATTTTTGTATATCCAAACTCCTTCCCCATCTGCAACAGGAGGTTTTTTATCCTCTGTTTGCTCCTCATATGGAATGATTTCAGAGACATCAAACTTAATATCCAATGCCTTTTGCATTTTTGCCAGGGTAAGCATATTAATCAGCTTATCTCCACGCATTAACTGCGTGACATAGGATGCAGATGTACCAACCTTTTTTGCTAATTCTTTGCGCGACCACCCTAGTTCTTCACGCTTACGTTCTACAATATCTAAAAACCGGAACATGATAAGTTTTGCTTCATTATCCAGTTTGTCTTTCTCTGAAATGTTGTCGAAAATTTCATTAAAGGCATTAAATATTTTGTCATCATTAAGGGATTTCATAATTTGAATTATTTTCGCTTGCCGTTTCACGTCAAAATTAAGCTATAGGTTAATTATTTGCAAGTTTTCAACGATATTTTATTTATTTATTAACAATTTTTACCATTGGCGGGCAGATATTTTCTATACTTCCTACTCCGCCAATTCCTCAATCTCCGCATTTTCGTAATCCTCCCGCGGAATAATGACGGGCAGTTCCGGGTCAATAATCATTGCCTCATTGTAGGTGGATTTGCATAGCATATATACCATGAACTCGTTTTCCCTCTCTTTCTAATCTTACCGATTCGCAAACCAAACCCGGTAATCATCAATAGGTTGGTAATCAGGAGAACTTTTGTCAATTACCTCCAACTCGCAAAGCGGCATAAAATATTTGCTTTTACCCAGCCTGACTTCAGCAATAATACCATATAAATCTGCAAGTTGAGGTAACGATTGTATCGACACCTTATCTCCATCCCTTACCGGTCCGAAATCATCTGTATCATCCACTATTGCTTTAATGGGGAAATTAAGGTGCTCTTCAAGGTAATGCGACCACCGGATTAAGCACTTCATTTCATTGTCCGGGTTTACTCCCCGGAGAATTTCTTCTATTCTTATGCCTTCCTCACCCAGGTGAAGCCAACGGAACTCATTTTCCCGTTTATCCTGCATCTTTTTTACATCGGATTTCTGGTCACGGACTTTTGATTTTTCAACTTCTGTTTCATACAATACCAAAAATTTCCAGTCGGATCCATCGATCTCTGACTGCTCAATGTACCATGAAGGTATTTGTTTTAAGGTTTTGGAATCCCACTCGATGGTAACCAGTATGTGGTCAGGATTTGAGTGCGAGTCAATCTCAGTCACTCTGCCCTGCCAACCGCCAAGTTCAAATTTTTCAAAATCAGGTTCTTTAATACCTTGTTTTACCGTAACGCTATCTCCGGGTTTTAGCTT
>CAZILU010000193.1:0-4620 GCA_964540165.1 uncultured Mariniphaga sp. | reverse complement strand
GCAATTCGCACGGTCGTCGTCAACCCCCGATCCAACGTCGTTGCAATTCGCACGGCCGTCATCAATCCCCGATCCAACGTCGTTGCAATTCGCACGGCCGTCATCAATCCCCGATCCAACGTCGTTGCAATTCGCACGGTCGTCATCAATCCCCGATCCAACGTCGTTGCAATTCGCACGGCCGTCATCAACCCCCGATCCAACGTCGTTGCAATCCGCATGGCCATCGTCAATCCCGGTATGGGTATTGTTTCCATCATTATCGGCATCGTCGTTATTCGCATGAATGATTATAATCCCATGCACATGATTTGGCATAACCACAAATTCGGACAAATCAACATTTTTTGTATGATTTTTTATTTCGTACCATAACACATCTGCCAATACCCCAATTTGAGATAATTGCATTTGGTTATTTGAAATATTTCCCAGGTAACAATTTCTGTTTTTGGTACAAATTGTCACAAAATAAATTCCATTCCATCCATAATCCCAATTTTGTAAGCGGGCAGATGGTATTCTGAATTTGTTTCTGAATTTTTTCATTGTGTATTTGGTATAAAAAAATTAAAACAATTTTCCCTGAATATCAGGTGGATCCTCCTTTCTTTTATTCCGTCCCATTCCCTGTAATTTCAACTTCTGATCGACCGTCGATTCGTACTGTGTGGTGCTGTTGTGATCGACGGGAATGAGCAGGTCGCGCCCCTTGTTTTTCGGATCTTTTACCCGGATCGATACCGGATCGGCCGTGAAGTCATCGCACGGCCAGGGCTTCAGCAGTCCCAATACCTCCTCCATCGGAAGGGTGTCGTCGAGCCACCGCTTCTCATCTTTCTTGTCGAGGATCACCGGCGACCGGTGATGCCCGATCTGGCCTGTGATTTCATTAGCGAAGATTGTAATAATCGAGAACGAATGCGTCACTTCGCCATTGTTGTCATTGGCCCAGGTGTCCCAAATACCGGCAAAGGTAAAGAGCTCCCCGTTCTTCTTATGAATGTGAAACGGTTTGTTGAGCCGCTCCTTTTCAGGCCCTTCAAAATAGCCGTTGGCGACCACCAGGCAGCGGCGCGATTTGATGGCAGTGCGAAAGGCCGGTTTCTGTGTGATACCCATCGGTCCGCTATAGCCGGTATCGTTCGCCTGGTTGTGATCCCCCTCCGCGCGGGCATTGATCAGGTACATCGGTTTCTTTGCCCAGTGGGGTGTCAGTCCGAACTGAAATGCCTGCAGCTCATCCGGTTTGTCGCTGGTGATGACATACGCCAAATCGCCGGGAGCAACGTTGTAGTTATCACGCACCGTGATCTCTGTCGGCCTGGCTACCCCGAATCGCTTGACAAACAGCTCAATATCGATAATCTGCACAAATCGTCCGCACATAGCTATTTGAGTTTTATTCAAAAATACAAATAATCCGGGGTCTTTATAATTCTTACTATATCACGAATTAAATCTCCGATTCTTAATGCAATTCGACGGTCAATTTCTATCCAGCGCTGATATTCACTAAAAGCATCGGGTACAAATTCAATATTCTTCATATCAAATCGTCGGCTTTTAAAGAGATCACCTTCTTTTTAGTCTCATAATCTTCTATTCTTTCTCTCAAAGCCCGGGTATATGCCGGATCGCTTAAAATATAATCTGTTGTGTCTGCAGCCTGAATGCTGATTTCAACTACTTTGTTTACAGGCTCTATTTTAGGTCATAAAGTTCATTGTTTTTATGAAATGAGAACGCTTCCTCCCGTGCCTGCAAAATTTCATCAAACCTGCTGCGAATCACCGCCTCACTCTCCGAAGGATTTTCAATGGCATTTTTCTCCAGAGGATCGGTTGCTGTATGGAAAAAGCGGCCATCGCGATAGAGCTTATACTCCCGGTTCATCACCCACCGGTTGTGTTCAAACGTACCCCATCGGGGTGTGTAGTGGATGAACACCTCCGCTTTGCCGGCAGCAGATTTATCTCCATGCAACACCGGCAAAAAGCTCATGCCGTCGGTGGTATATTCCGCCGGATCGACACCCGCCACCTCGGCCAGAGTTGGCAGTATATCGGTAAAATCGACCATACCGGAAAAAACAAAATGCTCCCTGATCACCCGGGGCCATGAGATGATCATAGGCACATGGTTGCCGGTATTAATGGTCTGTCCCTTGGCACCCCTCACCGCTCCCCGGTGCGTTGACGATATTACCGTGCGGTTGGTGCCGTTGTCGCCGGTAAAGATAAACAGGGTGTTATCCCATACTCCCTGCTCCTTCAGTGTCTTCTCCAACTGACCGATAATCTTATCTACGTAGGCAATCATATCGTCGAAAAAAGCGGTGTCTTTCTTATTGCGCAGTGCCGGATCGTTCCACTCCGGAGAGTCGGGTGTGGGAACAAAGGGATTGTGCGGCAGGATCATGGGATAATAGACAAAAAAAGGCTTTCCGGCATTCCTCTCAATAAACCGGCTGATAAAATCAGCCACCACCTGCGGACCGTAGGCATCGGGATCGCGCGGCAGATCGGTACCGTTCTGCGTCAGCAGCGGATCGGCATAGCGCTCTCCCTCGGCGGGGGTGCGGTTCAGCTGCCACAGGCAGCACTCGTCAAAGCCAAAGTGGTTGGGACGGGTGACATCCTGGTTTCCCTCGCGGCCACTGTTCATTCCGTTTAACTGCCACTTTCCTGCAACACAGGTGGCGTAGCCGGCATCCTTCAGAATATTGCCGAACGTCCGCTCCCCGGGATTCAGATATCCAAAATCTTCATAGTTGCGGAAGTTGAATTTGCCGGTCATGATCTTCACCCTGGAAGGGGTGCATAGCGGCTGTGAATAGCAATGTTCAAAACGAATTCCCGATGCTGCCAGACGATCAAGATTCGGCGTGTGGTATTCAGTACTGCCGTTAGCACCTACGCACTCATAACCCATATCGTCGGCCATGATCAGCACGATGTTTGGGCGATCCTGATTCAGGGGGGCCTGACTGCAGGCAGCCCCTGCAAAGGTCAATATCCAAAGAAACAGATAGGTCGGTTTAAAATTTGATTTCATAATGCATATTTTTTTTATCCGTATTGACAAAACATCCCTTGTCTCTGCAATTTCCAACAAACCACAAACAACAAACCACGAACAACGAACCACAAACCACAAACCTCCTCAAACCCTCCTCAACCTTGTATGACTTCCTCCTCGGGAGGATTATGTTGGTTAATGAATTCTCTTCTAAAGATATGGAACCTCCTACGGAGGTTTTTTTCAAACCATTTCAAACCTTCAAACCTTCAAACCTTCAAACTCCTCAAACCTCCTCAAATTCCAACACCGCCCTGACAGGCGATCCGTCGGCATCCTCATAAGCCAGGGGGAAGCACGACAGTCTGCCCTGTGTAATCTGCCAATCCGTAGGAAAGACCAGGTTTTCTATGATAATCATCTCTTTATGAAACAGAAGGAGATGGTTCGGATAATCGCTGCTGAGCAGCGGATCGGCAGAGATTACATCAAACCCCACACCTTTCAGTGAGAAACCGGTGAGCCACTCCATAGCTTCCGTTGTCAGCGTAGGAAATCCCTCGAAATAGCGCGGGGTACCCCAATAGCGGCTCCAGCCGGTATGGAAAAGCACAAAATCGACCTCCCGGATCCGATCGGCATAAGGAGCAAGAAAAGCCTGATCCACAAAGGAGTGGCCATCCGGAACAGGAATGATCAGAGCAGTACCGAAGAATTTTTCGATCGTAAAGAGATCCAGCGTTTTCCCCTCTGCCAGCATGTGGGCCGGGGCATCGATGTGGGTTCCCAGGTGAGAGTCAAAGCTGAGGCGGGTCTCCCGGTATCCGTCCTGAGCCAGCGTGGCAGCTTTTTCAAAGCGGGGAGCACCGGTTCCCGGATAGACCGGTGTAGCATTATTAAGCCTGTGCGACAGATCAACGATGGCCATAATCTTTGATTAAAAAAGAGTAAAAATAGAAATTTGAATGATATAAAAAAAAATACCGCTTCTTTGATAAGAAGCGGCATCCCCTGTTTTTGCAGTGCTCTGATGATCTGTTTTTACCGGGCCAGCTCGGCGCTGATCTCTTTCAGTAGGAACTTTTTCGTTTTTACCCCGACATAGCGGTTCACCTCTTTCCCGTCGCGGAACATTACCAGTGTCGGGATGTTGCGCACTTTATATTTCTGGGCCAACGGTTGCTGATGATCCACATTCACCTTGGCGATGGTCACCCCCGGCTCCTCTTCGGCGATCTCATTCAGGATGGGTGCCACCATCTTACAGGGAGCACACCAGGGAGCCCAGAAATCGACCAGCGTAATGCCGCTGCGAATGATCATTTTGAAATTTTTATTGCCGGCTGTTTTGATTTTTGAACTGTCGGCCACCGGTTTCATGTTCTTAAAACGGTAGTACTTATAGATGATACTGCCAATCAGAAACGCTAAAAAGGCCAGAATGGCTATCAGACTTGTAGACATATCCTTAATTTCTTATATATTCAGCAGCACTCAGGGCTGCAATGGTTCCGTCAGCCACAGCGGTTGTCACCTGACGATACCGTTTGTTAATACAATCACCCGCAGCAAAAACGCCATCAATACCGGTTTTCATGG
>CAZILU010000192.1:4361-4652 GCA_964540165.1 uncultured Mariniphaga sp. | reverse complement strand
TTCATCTTTAATCGTCTCAATTTGGTATCTTTTCAGGATGTCCCCGGGATGTGGCACAGTATTCCGCTACAACCTTATCTCCAACAGGATGTGCAAAGGCCATCTTTCATACCTGGATTTATTTCCCGGACTCTTTAATTCTATCCTTAACAGATTTTAAATGCTGTCGTTCAGGTATTTCGACTAATTTACTCAATACAATGAGTAAATTTCCTCAAAATTTTGCATTTACAAATTTTGCTCAGCAATAAGGTAGTCTTAAATATCACCACTTCAGCTCATTTGACCATA
>CAZILU010000192.1:0-4351 GCA_964540165.1 uncultured Mariniphaga sp. | reverse complement strand
CTTTTGTACGGCCTCGAGTTGCAGTCCCAGCCGCTCTGTCATCTTAACCGGAGTGCATAATCACAGCAATGGCATGTATGGACTGGAGCACAGCTACCACCACTTCAGCTCATTTGACCATATCGAGAGCCTGCCCGCTATTCTTGCCCGCCACAACTACCGGACAGCAAGGGTAGGGAAGTTTCATGTGGCCCCCGGGAGTGTCTATCAATAAAATTTCCCTACCACACCTGGTAAACCTCTTTATTTAACGTTTCAAAAGGTCCGGCGGTGGGAGTGTCATCCCTTGAATCACCAAAGTAATCGATATCGATGATGTAGGGAGTCCCGTCGGGCTGTTCAAAGATGCATTCGGAAACCAGGGTTGTCCCCAGCAATTGAGTGGTAATCCGTTGGGTTTTTAATTCACGTATGGCACTTTCATGAGAGAAATGGAGGTATACATTGTCACCATCTTCTCTGATCCGGATTTGTGGATTAAAATCAGCCGCTTCAATAAAGTTTGCTTCATTTTCGGCCGGTTTGGCCCCCAGGTAATAGGCATTGCCATCGATTTTATTTTTAAAACCGGCATGTCGGTAACCATCGAGACCATGGAAATGAAATTCATCCTCCCGGGGAGATATCTCTTCACCAACCCCCTTTACAAATATGTTGTTATAAAAACGGTTGTCTCCATTGTAAATATTTCTTACTCCGGCCACTTTGGTGGAGTGGGGAAGGTGATAGGGCGTAAACCGGTTAAGAACCTGTCGCAATTTAATTTTGCCACCCATCAGGTTGTGAACATAAGCGCCACCTTCTGACATATCCATGATCGCTATTTCGGATAACAAAATATTGTTATCGATCAGAAATGGGCCGTGATTCACTTCGGTGAAGAGATCATCGGTTGTGTTATCATACAACAGGTTTTGAGATATCCGAGTGCCCTGAGCCATCCAGTCGATCCAGATTCCGCGTCCGGTGTTGTGAATGCGGTTGTTACGTATCAACATATCGATTGAGGCATGGATTTTAATGCCGGCCATTTCAGCGCCTGTAAAATCGCGCTTAACCCATACATCGTAAATGTGGTTATTACATATCTGGCTGAAAACGGCTCCCAGGCTTCCCACAATACCGGCCTGTCCGCATCGGTAAATTGTATTGTTCCGCACCACATGTGAACCTATCTTCTCCTTGCTCCAGCCAATCTCCAACGCGCGAAAAATGACCTCGTTGTAATGGGTTGCACCATCTTTCACACGGTTATTCATCCATACATCCTGTCCGGTCGCCCGCTCTTTGCCAAGAGCAATTCCCACACACTTCGAGTTGCTGATGGTGTTGTTTTCAATAATCCAGCCTTTGCTCCAATGGGTGCCTATCAGTCCGGGTTGTTCGGCTGTCGGTGCAGCCCATTGCGTAGCTGCCTGCGTCATTTCAAAACCATCGATGGTAATGTAGTCCCTGCCTGGCATGGTGGGATAGAAACAGTTTGGCCTTACATTGATTTCAACCCGTTGCTGATTGGGATTGGCATCCTGAAAATTGGCCCAGATCGTGGTATGGTCGTCGTCTGCTTCTGCATACCAAACATAGATCGATTCATCGACAAAACGGGCATCCTCGTATCGAACGGGATTCATCACCTCTTCCAACGAATTTTTTTCGAACAAGGAGACTCCATTCAGGTAAACATCTCCTGTGTGATGATTGATGCCCTTATTATTGAACCAATCCCCTTCCAATAGTACGGCATATGGATTGTAGCTGCCAAAAAAGGAGTTGGGCATGGTAATTTTCCAGACATTTTTGTTCACCGGCTCCCAATTGTTGATCATTTCTGAGCCTTTAATAACCACCTTTTCCCCATCTGCTGCTTTGTAGGTGATACGTTCGATGTCGGATTTCCCGCCGCGGGGAGGGTTCACCCATTCCCGGTAAACACCCTCGTGTACAATGATTACATCACCAGGCATCGCGAGGTTAGCTGCTGCCTGAATGGTTTTTAGCGGTTCACCGGCTGCTCCCCGGTTTTTATTGTTTCCGTCCGGAGATACATGGAACTCTTTGGCCTGCAGGGCAGTGCCAAAGTAAAAAAGAGTAAACAGGATGCTCAATACCAATGTTTTCATGTTCATTATGATTTTAGGTCAGATATTAATTTCGGAAATACCGTTCATTGCTTTAAAGGTATTTCACCGTTGTTTTTGTCAGAAATTGTCAGGGCTGTTTCAACAATTTTTCATAGAGCCAGTTGCTACGCTGCTCGTGCTGGTCGGGGAAAGCCCAGTGGGCCGTTTCCTGGAAAATATGCAGCTCTTTTGGTGCCTCAATCACATTATACGCAGAATACGTTGAGGTGGGCGGACAGACATTGTCGTTGTATCCCCAGCTGTACCATCCGGGCACTTTTACGAACCGGGCAAAATTTACCACATCGTAATATTTTGAGGTCTCGATCTTCTCCGGTTTGTTGGTAAATGAATCGCGGAACATATGTGGCCAGCCACCGGCGCGATTGTGGAGGTACCCGGTCAGGTCGCAGAGCGCGGGATACATCGCTGCCAGGTAATCGATGCGATCATCTAATCCGGCTGTGACGATAGAGAGGGCCCCGCCCTGGCTCCCTCCGGTGACCGCAATCTTCTCACCGTTAAAACAGTCCAGCGATTCGATAAAATCCACCGCTCGCACACATCCCAGGTAAACGCGTTTGAAATAGTAGTTGTCTCTGTCGTCGAGATTGGCCATCCGGTAGTTATCCAGTGCCCCCGAAGCCAGGTCATTGTATACCCCCGGATCGAGGTTCACCGGGATTCCGTGGATGCCGATCTGAAAGGTGATAATTCCTTTTTCGGCACTCCAGGTGTCGCCGTTATAAGGCCTTATTCCCGCTCCGGGTACGTGCAGGATGGCCGGGTATTTTCCCGCCGCTTTGGGTTTGCATAAGATTCCGTAAACTTTTCCTTTGATATTGTTGATGCTGACATGGTACACATCGACCTTATCGGTACACTTTTCGGGCATCAGGGTTAACACCGGATGAACGGGAATTTTGGCCAGCGCTGCTTTGGCATCGTTCCAGAACTGTTCAAAATCGTCCGGCAATGTGGTGGTTGGCTCAATCTCTTCAGGAGAAAAAGCTGCTGTGGCATCGGAGGCGTAGGTCTTGCCATCCACCTCAACCGAGGCATGGCAACGTAAAAAGCCCGGTTCAGAAAATGGTTTGGTTCTGACGGTAGCCACACCGTTCTTCAGGGTCACTTTCCCCTCATCCCAGGGAGGCATCATTTCGGGACCGATACGATAACTGACCTCCAGGCCATCAAGCATTACACTGTTTTTTAATACGGAAATCTGAAATGAGACCTTTTGTCCCTTTTCATAGGTCCAGTCGGCTCGGTCCGGCCCGGTTTTATCGGGTGAAACAACCACCTGAACCAATTGGCGAGAGGGCTGACCGATCGCTTCCAGAGAAAAAACAACCACCAACAGGGGTAATAGAAAATGTCTGATCTTCATTTTGGTATAATTTTGTTTGCGATTTTATTGACAGGTTTTAAATAATCCGGCAAGTTAGGGAAATAGTTGCAATTTGCATTTTATCATACGAGATATTATACCTTCAGAAGTGCTCTGAACCCTCTGGCGGCATAATAGGAATCAGCTCCGTTGTGATAGATAAATACCTGCCCGTACCGCCGGTCGCCAAAAATAGCTCCGCCCGATTTTCGGATATCCTCCGGTGTTTTGAGCCAACTGGAGGTAACGTTATCAAACGCTCCCAGCTGCTGCAGTTCCCGGTAGGCTCCTTCTGACAGGATCTCAACCCCCATCTCCTTTGCCATCTCCAACGCGCTGTGGGCCGGTTTGAATTTTTTTCTTTTTTCAAGAGCTTCCTGATCATAGCAGACACTTCGGCGACCCTTGGGACTCTCCTTAGAACAATCGACGAAGATGTATTGATCAGAATTGGGATCGTATTTCACCACATCGGGTTCCCCTTCGGTCTTTTCCATCGCATAGAGCGACATTAATTTTTCCGGATTGGCAGTCAGCCGGTTTTCGACCTGCGACCAGTCGATGCCGGGATGACGATCCCTGTTCTCCCCAAAACGTTTTTTTAACGTTTCCAGCAGATTGGTTTGTTCCTCTTTTGATACATATCTTTTTTCATTCATATGGATAGCAATTTTTATCCTATAGATATGGAACCTCCTGCGGAGGTTATTGCATTGCAACAAATTTATCCTAAAAATATGGAACCTCCTGCGAAGGTTCTCATTTTATTCTGTCCACCAATCTTGTCCCACTCCTTTCTCCATCAAGGCCTTCAGCTCCTCCAGGTGGTTCTGATAAACCC
>CAZILU010000191.1:0-4676 GCA_964540165.1 uncultured Mariniphaga sp. | reverse complement strand
TGTGTACTTGGATTCGGTAAAAAAGTTTCATTTTTGCCTAAAAAACAGCCCGATCCATCTGCAGCGCGTGTATGGTCTGAATCATTTTCTGCTCCATTTTTTTTAATTTATCGTAAAAATAATTCTGAATCGTTGAACATTTTGTAACTTCAAACCTTTATGTAAATCAAAACATATTAATCAACCATTAGAATGCTTTATACGGGTAAACAATTGATCATATCATGTGTAATCGTATTACTTTTCGTTGCATTTACACTGCCAGTCGTTTCTTCCGATAAGGCAACCGATAAAGATACCCGGATAGAGGTTGACCAGCTTATGGAAAAGGCAGAGCAGGCGATTGAATCATCACCCAATACAGCCGTTGTGTATGCTGACAAAGCCTATTGGTCGGCCCTGGAAGTCAATTATACCTTCGGTATGGCCCGTTCACTGGTGTTGAAAGGGAAAGCATTAAATGCGAATAATCAATTTGAGGAGGCATTAAGTCATTTCAGAAGGGCCTCCTTGTTAACAGAAGAGGAGGATCGCTTTACCCGGGGACAAAACTTCTATGAACAGGGGTATGCGTTCTACCGGTTGGGCAATGCAGACAGTGCCGCCTGGTATTTTAAAAAGACACTGGAGATATTGGATTCCACACAGTATAAGGCAGAAATAGCCCTTACCGAATGGCGTTTGGCGTTGGCATACTGGGGTCAGGGGCTGTTTTTGGAAGGCCTGACCCATATCCGGAGATCAGAGATTCTCTCTGAAGCGGTGGGGGATAAAAAGCTTCTGGTATCGGTTTACAATTCAAAAGGGGCCATTTTGTGGGGATTGGCCAGTTACGAACAGGCGTTGGAGGCGTTTTTCAGCGCGTTATCCTTAAACGAAAAGGAGAATGTAAATCCCAATCTGAATATCATCTTGCTGAACAATATTGGATTGGTATATCACGACTGGTCCGATTTTGACAATGCTTTAAGCTATTTTCAGCGCGCGGAGAAGCTGATTTCGGAATCGAACCATCGCGTTGGTGCTGCCTATACCTGGCTAAATCTGGGTACACACTTTCTGCGGATGCATCAACTTGATACGGCTATGGATTGGCTTAATAAGGCCAGGGATGCCTATGCAGAGGTTCGTGATATTAACGGGGTTTGTCTGAGTAAAATACGAATCGGGGAGTGTTACATGCAGAATGGAGCGTTGTCCCGGGCGGAGGAGACCTTTAAGGATGCCATTGATGATAGCCGCGAGTCGCAAAACGGACACCGGGAGTCGAATGCCCTCTATTTTTTGGGAAAAAACTATCTGTTGCAGAATAACCTGGATGATGCGCTGGAAAATTCGCTGGCAGCCATTGAAATTTCAGAAAAGGGACAGTACAAGGATATTTCCAGCGTATTGTATGAGCAGCTTTCTGAGATCTATAAAAAGCAGGATAAGGCATTGCTGGCTCTCGAAATGCTGGACAAGGCCATGACTATCAAGGATGAAATTTACCGTGAAAAACTGGCGGTCCAGTATAATTTGATGGATTTAGCCTATGAATACGAGCTAAAAGAGCATGAGAATTCCCGGCTGAGAAGTGAAAACCTGTTGAAACAGCGTTCGCTCTATTTTATGTATGCTGCGGTTTTGTTGGTTATGCTCGCTCTGATCTCCATATCATTTTTCTACCTGAAGCTGAAGAAGAAGAAAAGGGAGCTTCAGGAGGCGAATCACGCCAAGGATAAGATCTTCTCTATTGTGGCTCATGATTTACGCGGTCCGGTAGGAACGCTGAACAGCATGATTGAGATCCTCGTAGAAGAGGATCACACCTTTAACTATAAGGAGATATTACATGAGTTTCGTCCGATCGTTGCCAGTTCATTTGATATGCTCGAAAATTTGCTGGTATGGGCAAAAACCAATTTGGGAAAATTAGAGACTAATCCTGTATCGTTGCCAATCAATAAAATTATTCAGGAGGCCATCCTGCTGTTTACTCACTTTTCGGAGGAGAAATCGATTAAAATTCAATTTATGCCTGAACGTCGTATGCAGGTGAACGCTGATAAAGTGATGCTGGAGACGGTTATCCGGAATTTGTTGAAGAATGCCCTGAAATTTACCCGTGAGGGGGGAACGATAACCATCAAAACCAGGTATAACATCCAATATGTTATTGTTGAGATCTGTGATAACGGTGTGGGCATTCCTGCCAATGTTCAGGAGACGATTTTGAACGGTTCTTTTACATCTGCCGGAACACAAAACGAAAAGGGATCGGGTTTGGGGCTGCTACTTAGCAAAGAGCTGACAGAGAGAAACGGGGGAAAGCTTTGGTTTACCAGTACCGAAGGTGAAGGAAGCTGTTTCAGTCTCTCTGTACCGCTGGATCCGGAACCGGAATCATAAAAAAAAGCTCCGGAGCGTTCTCCGGAGCTTTAACCCTTTTTGGTCTTTTAAATAAAACAAATCAACCATATTTTTGTCAGGTGCCAAAAAGGGGTGTTGATCGAAAGCTAAAACAGGGTTTCTATTTCGATATCCAGTTGAATTGTTGCATTGGCTGAAACCGAAACCTGGTTCAGCAGTAATCCATTAATGGTACTGGTTGCATTCAATAGTCCGCTAAAGGTAAACTGGTTGCCTGCATTTTTATCAAAGGATGCCAGGTGAATTTCGTAATCTCCCGCTTCGAGGAAAGGAAGTTTGTATTTTCCGTCCGATTCAACGTTAGCACTGGTCACCGCTTTGGCAAACAGAACACCGCTCGAGCCGCTCCCAGTACTCTCCGTTGTGGCATTAAACTCACCCTTTTTATAAACGAACAGATAGGTTTGAGCGTTGGGCCAAATATCATAGGAAACGGTACCCCTCAACTCTCCGCATTCGCTCTCTTTTACTACCCTGACTGCATTTTTCAGTTCGGCAGAGGTTACAAACTGGTAGTTGCTGGTTCCGGTTCCTGTCTGGTTTCGGACAACCGCTTTTCGTAAATCAAAATCGATAACCACTGCGGTTTCACCCTGCGGTGTGACTTCAAATGACTTTGACACCGTTATCTCGCCCGATGCATGAATATCGGTGAACAGGTCGTGCTTTTCATTGTCGGTTGTGAGCACATAGCAGCCCGGTGCATTTCCTGTTACATCCGCCTCCTGGTCTAACACAAGCGTAATCTGGTTGTAGGATTTGGCGGCTACCTCTTCGCTTATCAGCAGCTTTGTTTTGCCTTTCTGATAGGCCGAAATCTCAATGGTTTGTTTGGTGAATCCCTCTACCGGCACTCCGTTGACCTTTACATTGGCAACGGTAATAAAGGTGCCCTGAATGGTCGGATCATCGGATGGAGCATCGGTGATTTTTACGGCGAGTGTTCCTTTTTCCGTTATTTCCGGCTCATCATCCTTGGAACATTGAACGAATAATATCGCTGAAAAGACCGTAATTACTGCCAAAAAAAGACTTTTTCGTTTCATAATTTTTAATTTTAAGTGAATGGTTAATAAAAACTATTTTACCTCAATAACTGCGTATTTGGTTAATTTCCAAAATTCATCGGGATCTTCAATCTCCAGGTAGGCAATCTGATCATTTTGATAAACAAAGCGATAGGAGTTATCGGCGTGTTCCGAAATGATTTCAGCCTTTTTGGTATAGAGCGGAATGGTTTGGGTATTCCGGATGTCTAAGGCCGTAAAATAATCTTCATTCAGATTTTTGTTGAGCGTTTTTGACCTGCCCAGAAGTCCTAAAACCCCACCTTCGCTGGTGATTACTCCCTGCTCTTTTAACTCTTTAAAGGTACCATAGGTCCAGTAAGCCTTGTGAAGTTGTTCATCCATCTGCTGAAGCTTCTCCGATTTTTGAATGATTGTGTCGTTCATCACATGAATGGAGTCATAAACTTCCAGGATCTCAACCTCCATTTGGTTGACTTTCATATCCAGTTCAGCCAACTGAAAATTCTTCTGTTCCAGCTCCTGTTGCAGTCGGACAACCACTCCATTCTGCTCTTTGATCTCGCTGGAAAGTTTTGCGATCCGGTTTTTGAACGATGAGAGCTCTACATTCGATGACGCCAGCTTTTGGTTCAGCTCATCGATCTTTTTCTCACTCTCTTCCAACATGGTGTTCATGAGCGCAATATCTTCAATGATGCGCTCTTTTTGGTTGGGGCCGCCTTCGATCTGCTCGAGCTCAAGCTGTCCCCGCTTGGTTTTTATGAAGGTGATGTTCTCTTCAATTTCACTGATGGTGCCGTCAAGATCATTAATAACCGAGTCACGACTTTCTATCAGTGCATTCAGATTTGATTTTTCAGTGGTTAGTTCGCTGATTTTCATGTCTTTGTTAAGGATTAAAAGAAAACTGGCAATAACAATGAACATCAAAATCGCCCCGGTTAGTATGTTCCTTAGCAGTGGCTTTTCCCACTTTTTTGATTTTTTTTCTGTCTCAAAATTGCTTTCCATGGTTTTATCCTCCCAAATTAGTTAAACATTGCTCCAGCTAATGGATCGGATGTTTTTTCCTTTTACCGGAATGACAATGGATAAATCAATCGTGGTGCCAGGATGCCAATTATGATGTAATCGACATTATATCAATGATTTAGTTATGATAAAAAAATGAGGGGATTGGTTATTTTGATAATGATTTTATCAAAATGAAACGTTTGAGGTGATATAAAATAT
>CAZILU010000190.1:0-4696 GCA_964540165.1 uncultured Mariniphaga sp. | reverse complement strand
GCTTCCAGTGCTACTCCACCACCAACCAGACTGTCCCATAAGAACAAAAAAACCACCTTCATGACGACACCCTCCGGGAAGTGCAGAAAAACCAAAATCATCCGTTCCATTTCCATTATTACTCCAACCTTCAGTTCTTTTCAGATGCTTACCAACCTCTTCCCAACTATCACCCGTTTTACTATACGGCCCCTTTTGATCACTGATGTACTGTGACAGTTTCTCCCATTCCGCATTACTTGGCAGATGCCAGCCGGCAGGACAAACGGTCTTTGCTGCCGGCCAATTGTATAATACCCCATACATATCATAATTTGAATGCTTTTTTGCCGCAGATATATCACTCCCCTGATAGCCGTAAACATAGTAATATGGCTCACTATTTGATTCAACAAAAGAGCCTTGAACTGCCGGAAGCCAGGCGAGGTTCTCAGCCATCCACCACTGATCGCCAATCTGAACGATCTTATAACTTCTTTTATCCGGATCAATGCAATCATGAAAATCCACATCGATGGATTTTGATGTTGTGGGTGAATCAGATTTCACTGTGGTATTACCTTCTGAACAAACGATGTAATGGACCAGATCCCCTTCCGAGTATTCCAATATTTTATCTGTATTTCCACTTTTAACTATTTTACTATGAGTCATTGATGGGGCACTTTCTAAATATTCAATCGCACCAGGTTGCTTTGATCTGCCCGAATATACAGCTTTATAGGATAATGATTGTTTATCTGTCAGCACATAGATGTAATAGATACTTCCTCCTCCTCAACCGTCCTTAACCCGAGTGTGGCATATCCATCGGCAGGATTCGGATATAAATAACCTCTTTCGGAATTATTAGATTCTATGAAATCACTCGAAGTGACAGTTGTAATTTGCAGGGATTCTCCGGAAACCAGCTTAACAGTCTGTCCTTTTGTGAGGTTGATGGCATAAACACTGTCAATAACAACACCACCCGCTTTCGAATGAAATTGAATGATGACTTCGTCAGCAAATAAAGTCCTTAAAAAATCACTACTCTTTTCCCTGAAAATTTATAAAATGAAATGAGCATGACGGTTTATGACATAAACGAGCATGATCAAAATTATGCGAGTTCCATCTCATACCTTTGAAAACTTACAATTTTAATCAGATAAAAAAATTATTCCGATATTTGAAATTATAAATGTATCGGGATAGCTCTTCATCAACCATTTTATTGCATACTATTCATGAAAAATTCGATATTCACCTGTTCACTTGCGTTTGTTTTTCTTATCTCTCTGTACTCCTCCACTAATGCCCAAAAACCGCCATCCGGCTTTGCCGATCCGCCAAGGGAATTTTCAGTCATGCCCTTCTGGTTTTGGAATGACACCCTGAAAGAGGCAGAAATAATCCGGCAGATAGCCGATTTTGAGGCGCATGGTGTATATGGCTTTGTCATTCATCCCCGTATTGGCTTGCCGGAAAGCATTGGATGGCTATCCCCCCGGATGCTTCACTTCATGCATGTCGCAATCGAAGAGGCAGCGCGCAGGAATATGTATGTTATTCTTTACGATGAAGGCATGTACCCATCCGGTTCTTCCGCCGGACAGGTAGTGGCCCGGAATCCGGAGCATGCCGCCCGGGGACTGGCAAAGATTGACCTGAAAGCGGGTCAGGAGCCAGAGCTTGCAAAAGGAACGAAGCTGATTACGGTAATTGACCGGCCACTGGGTGACCGCATGGCTGTGGTAGAGCAACCATCAGGCGGCGTTATTCGCGGCATTCATTACATCGATGAAGGGACAGACAACATAAGGGAAGAGCTGCCCCCGGCAGGAGATATTCTGAACCCGGATGCAACTGACAGCTTTATTGAGCTGGTTTATGACACGTTTGCCAGGGAATTTGGCACCTGGTTTGGCACGACCATCATGGGAATTTTCACTGACGAGCCCTCCCCGTTGGGCAGAGGCCATACCCGGGGTATGGTGCCCGGAAATGGTTCGCTGCTGCCACAGATAAACAACATCCTCGGGTACGACATTACGCCCTTTTTAAACGCTTTGTGGTATGACGATGCACCCGATTCCCAAAGATATAAGGAAGATTATTACCGGGCTGTGAATGTGTGCCTGGAGGAGAATTACTATAAACGCCTGGGCGATTGGTGCGAGCGGCATGGAATTGCCCTTATGGGGCATCCCGGTGGTTCTATGGATATAGGCACGTTACGCTACTTTCAGATCCCCGGTCAGGATCTGGTGTGGCGCTACGTAGAACCTGGAGCCAAAGCACTTGAGGGACAGCACTCCACCATGGCTAAGTGTGCTTCAAGCGCCATGGTTCATTTAGGCGCACGCCGGAACTCAAATGAGCTTTACGGAGCCTACGGCCACAACCTCACCTACGATGAGATGGAATGGCTGGCCCACTGGTGCTTTGTCAGAGGACACAATTTTTTAATGCCTCATGCTTTTTATTATTCCGTCCGGGATCCGCGGCTCAACGAACGTCCGCCCGACGTGGGACCTAACGCCTCCTGGTGGGACGGGTATAAATCGTATGCGGATGCATGCCGCAGGTTAAGCTGGCTGAATGCCGACTCCCGTCATGTATGCGATCTGGCCATTCTGGCAGAAGCGACCTTCCTTTCAGATAAAGCGGCGAAGGTGTGCTTCCAGAACCAGCGCGATTTCAACTACCTGGAGATCCGTCATCTGTGGGAAGATGCAAAAATCGATGCCAAAGGCATCCATATTGCGGGAATGCATTACAAAACGTTAATTATCGATTCATTATCACACATACCTTCCGAAGCAAAACCTTTGTTACAAAAACTTGCCAGGAACGGTCGATTGATCTTTTGGAAAGATTCGCAATTTTCAAAAATGTTCAAGGGATCCATAATGGTTGAAACACCGGAAGAATTAATAAGAACAGTGAATAAACAATCCGATCCCGATATCCTTCTGTTGCCCTCTGCTGAAAACATCAGAGTGCGCCATGTGATCAAAGAGAATGATCACTACTACATGCTGTTTAATGAGGAGGTCAATGAAACAACCATCCGTTTTACGGTTCCGGTAAGGGGGCGGGCTGAATGGCTTGATCCGAAAACCGGGCAGGCTGCAAAAACAACGCCAGAGTCGCCTGTTACTTTCGGCCCACATGAATTTAAACTGCTTAAGATCAGCACAAAATAGATTTCTATTTTAAAAAATCAGACCGTCTGCCATTCGCTGCTGCATTTGTAACTGATGCCGGCTGTTGGCTTCCGGATTTACTCCTGCCATGTCAAAAGCTTTTCTCAAGGCTACGATGTACGGTACATTGCCCGTTTCTGGTGGCCATCCGCGTTCCTGTCCTGCACCGAAAATCAGGTTTCCCAAGGCTACACCTTCCCTGATATACAGATCACCAATTACTTTCGGTGTAAACAATTAATGACCGGTAACGGAAAAGAAATCCACTGACCACTTCCCTGCTCCGTATTTCAGCAGAAAAATCAGCAGCATGGTCATGGCAAAATCGGTGCGCGCAGCATGAGCCATAAACCAAAATCCTTCGTTTGGATATTAAATAATTCCCAAACCCAATCCGATAGATATGATAACAAGCATACCGGCAACCAAAATCTGAACGGAGTGCAGGGTGACTTTTCTGAGCAATAATTTCCCGACAAATGCACCGGCAATCGCGGCAGAAGTGGCAGAAACCAACAAAGTCAGATTTTCGGACAAACCCGAAGCGGTAAACCGGGATGCATAAACCGACAAACGGGTAATGTCAACCAGTGATGCAATGATTACCCCGGTGGCAATAAATGCCTCTTTTGAAAGACCGCTTTTTATGAGAAATGCACTCCGGAATGCGCCCTGAATTCCGGCTAAACCGCCAAAAAATCCACTTAACACACCGCCAAGGATCAGCCTGTTTCCGCCAAACTCCATCTTTTTCATCGCCGGAAGAACTTCAAGCAGAGAGAAAAAGAGCAACAATACGGCTATGATCAGTTTTACGGGCGTGATTTCGAATCTGTTTCCCCACAGCTCATATTCGAAAACCGAAGGCAATCCGGTAATCCGAAGCAAAACCCAGGCACCGGCAAAAGATGCCAGGATGGCCGGAATGCCGAACCGTAAAAGCACCGGTTTGCTGGCCATTTTCCCCACCAGCCCCATTTTAAAAATATTATTGGCAAAATGGACAACACCAGTTAACGCAATGGCTATATCTACCGGAAAGAACAGGGCAAAAACCGGCATTAAAATCGTTCCCAGTCCGAATCCTGAAAAAAAGGTAAGAGTAGCCGTAAAAAAGGCTGCAATACTTATAACAACGATCTCCAACATAAACGAATTAATTTGCAGTGTGCAAGATAAAGAAAGTCTGTTAAATTTTCCCAAGCCTGGTTATCTGTTTTCGAAAGATCGATATGCAGTTGCAGGTATCTATTTTTGTTTGTCGCTATCTGCCACCCATTCAGTCAATTCAGCCATGGTGCTGATCTCTGCTCCTTCGATGAGCGGAGCATTTTTCAATCCGCGGGCATCGGCACAGGAACCACAGATTTTTACCTTGGCACCTTTGTTAATGGAGTACTTCATCATCCGCTCGATGTTGTAATAGCCGTTGGGTGTAGATTTTTGAACCTATTAATCTACTGTCCTGAAGTTTTCGCCCCAGTTTATCATCAGCAGCTACTTTA
>CAZILU010000189.1:0-4743 GCA_964540165.1 uncultured Mariniphaga sp. | reverse complement strand
GTCTATTCTGCCGGCTTTGGGTACCGCACCGGGGGGTTCTTTTTTGATATGGCATACCGTTATACCATCGACGAGCGGTTTGATCAGCTCTATCCGAACCTTCCAACCGATTATTACGCGGCACCTCAGATGGCTTCGTTTAACAGCACAAAAAATAGTGTCGTATTTACGTTAGGTTTTAAATTTTAAGTTTTTCGATTCCATATAAGAACAGGCACTCTCCTCCGGGAAGGTGCCTGTTCTTTTTTCTGTAACAGGCTTATTAAAAGTTTTTCCCGCTTCCCGGGGGATACACAAAAAATAGATAATTTTGTACTAACTTTGATCATTGATAATGATATAAACTAAATGCCAAACGTATGTGGATTACCATTTCACTGATTCTGTTCTATCTGCTGACTCCCATTCTGCTGATTTACCTTTGTAAAATTTCTTCCCTTCTTAACCGGATTGGTGCGGTTGTATTAGCCTATGCCATTGGATTGATTTTTGGGAATGTTGGCTTACTGCCTTCGCCCAGTGAGGCATTTGTTGAGTTACTCGGAGGAACAAGATCATTTATGCCTGAAGAGGAGCTCTATGCGCTGATGAAAAGTGGATCGCTTTTTGAAAGTGATATGGTTTTCAATCAAATTGCTCAGCTTCAGGATGGGATCATGAGCTATACTGTTTTGTTAGCTCTACCGTTGCTTCTTTTTTCGTTGAGTCTCAGAAAGTGGTTGCGTCAGGCAAAAAGTACACTGCTGTCGTTGGTGTTGGCACTTGTTTCCCTTATGGTGGCTGTCTTTACCGGATATTACCTGTTTGCACATAACATTACTGAATCGGAGAAGGTTACCGGAATGCTGGTAGGTGTCTATACCGGTGGAACTCCCAATCTGGCAGCCATTGGTACGGCCCTTCATGTGAGTCCCGATGTGTTTCTGTTAACACATACATACGATATAGTTATCGGTTCATTAGCACTGCTATTCCTGATGACCATTGCCCAGCGGGTATTTAATACGTTTTTGCCTCGATTTGGAATGATTCGAAAAGCAGAAAATGTGATGCGTGTAGAGATCGAAGAGGATGAGAGCCATATGGAAAATTACGATGGGATCTTTAAAAAAGAGAACTGGGCTGCCATGGGGAAGTCGCTGCTGGTGGCGTTGATTATTTTTGCTCTTGGTGGCGGACTCTCCATGCTGGTGCCGAAATCAGACCAGGTGGTTATTGTCGTTCTTGCCATTACAACGCTGGGTCTGGCAGCTTCTTTGATCAAGCCGATAAACAAACTTAAGATCAGTTTCTCGCTGGGAATGTACTTTATTATTGTTTTTTGCCTCGCTCTTTCATCGATGGCGAACCTGAGAAGTATGTTTCAGGTTGAGTTTCTTGAGCTGTTTCTATACGTTCTCTGGGTCGTTTTTGGTTCAATGATTATTCATGTAGGCCTTGCCCGCATTTTTAACGTTGACACCGATACGACCATCATCACCATTACGGCACTTACCTATTCGCCACCTTTTGTGCCTGCCGTTGCCGGTGCTTTAAAGAACAAAGAGATTATCATTGGCGGACTAACCATTGGGATTTTAGGATTTGCCTTTGGGACCTATCTTGGGATATTTATTGGCACCATTCTTTGATTGAACCCGACAGCACACAATCAAATGACCGATGCCGGATTATAAAAAACGGGTGATGTAGCTTTTATCGGGTAAATTAATTTGCATCTTTGTTGCATAAATAGTGGTTATTTTTTTTAATTAATTGAAAATAAGGCATATGCTTAAAAATGAATTGAAGACACAAGGCGACTTTCTGTTTCGTTACCGGGGCCAGCTTCCATTGATCATTCTGGTTGTCGGAGTGGTCGTTTTTATCCATCAAAAATTAATGGCCTCTGCCAACGGAACTCCTTTTCCAGAATCGTATTATTTGGTTGTTTGTCTGTTTGTTTCGTTGTTCGGACAGCTGATTCGGATTGTTACGGTTGGTTATACTCCGGCAAATACATCGGGAAGGAATATTGCAAAGCAGATTGCCGATCAGTTGAATACCCGTGGTATTTACTCTGTTGTCAGGCATCCGCTCTATGTCGGGAATTTTTTTATGTGGCTTGGGGTAACCATGCTAACGGGTAATTTCTGGTTTATTATTGCCTTTGTTTTTGTCTATTGGGTATATTATGAGCGCATTATGTACGCAGAGGAGATTTTTTTGTTAGGACAGTTTGGTGAAATCTATGAGCAGTGGGCAGCTGAAACACCGGCATTTGTTCCAGCGTTTCGCAGGTTTAAAAAGAGTCCGCTGACATTTAGCTGGAAGAAGGTGGTTAAGAAAGAGAAGAATGGAATAGCCGCCATCTTTGTCCTCTTTTTTCTCTTTAATTTCCTTTCGCATGCGCTTGAAACAGGTCGATTTCAATGGATTCTACGATACGACTTCTGGTTTTATGCTGCAATCATATCTTTGGTTATCTATTTTATACTCAAAGTTATCAAGAGAAAAACCTCTCTTTTTGAGGAGGAAGGGCGTTGATGCCCTATAGGTTTTCGAAAAAATAGCGGCTCACTTTTTCCATTAGATGGACCCGGTCGACACCCCGTACATTGTGCGGGTGGGTGGGATAGGTGAAGAAATCGACCGGTTTACCCTGTTTTACGCATTCACGAAGAAACATCATGCTGTGTTGCAGAACAACGGTTTCGTCCTGAGCGCCATGGATAAGCATAAGCTTGCCGGTTAAGTTTTTAACATGATTAACCATGTTGGTCTCTTTATACCCGACCGGATTTTCATCGGGATGGTCCATATACCGTTCGCCATACATCACTTCATACAAGCTCCAGTCTACCACCGGTCCGCCCGCAACTCCTGCTTTAAACGATCCGGGATTGCGCAACATAAGGTTCAATGTCATAAATCCTCCGTAGCTCCACCCGTGGACTCCGAAACGTTCCGGATCGGTGTAGGGCAGTGACTTCAGGTATTTAACTCCTTCCATCTGATCTGCTGTTTCCGGTATGCCTAGCTGCCGGTGAATGGCCGACTCGAAGGTGAATCCCCGGTTGCTGGTTCCCCGGTTGTCCATGGTAAATGATATATATCCTTGAGACGCCATATAATATTGCCACCAACGAGTGCCGTAATTCCAGCTCATATCGACCATTTGGGAGTGAGGACCTCCATAAACATAGATAATCACGGGATATTTTTTCATTGGATCGAAATTAACCGGCAGAATTAACCGGCCCGATAGTTGGCTATTTCCATCGGCCGAGGGAATGGAGACCAGTCGGACTTCACCCAGCTGATAACTTTTTAGGGGATCTTCTGCCGCATGAACCGTTCGGATCTGTTTTCCATTCGCGGTAAAAAGCTCGGTTTGAGCGGGTATCTCGGGTGCTGTATAACTGTCGATGAGATTTTTGCCGCCGGGGCTCAGCCATCCCTCGTGAATGCCGGGTTCCGTTGATATTTTCTCTATTATTTTTGTTTTGAGGTCAACGCGGTATAGATGCTTCTCCAGCGGACTTTCTTTGTATGCTTCAATAAACATATTTTTCTCCTTATCATCAAATCCAAGGATTTTGGATACCTCCCAATCTCCATGGGTAATTCGCTGTTTCAGGGTTCCGTTGGTATTCCATTGATATACATGAAGCATTCCATCCCGTCGGCTCAAATGAAAAAACTCATCTTTGTTAACTTTAGAAAAGAGAAGTGCGTGTTGCGGCTCTATATATTTTTCACTCCTTTCCTCTAAAATCGTGTTAACCCGCGCGCCTGTCACAACATCATAGCTGTTCAGCTGCATATGATCTTGTCCCCGGTTGAGCTCTGCTATGTATAGATGCTTTTCATCGGGCGACCAGGAGAGGTTGGTCAGGAAGTGTTCCGGATCACCGCCCGTTTTCAGATAGATTATGCGGTTGGTGGCTGGCTCATAGATTCCAACCGTTACCTCGTGGCTTTTCATGCCGGCCATGGGATATTTAACCGGTGTATGCCCGGCGATCCGGCTCATATAATCGACCAGCGGATAATCAGTAACCATCGACTCGTCTTTCCGGTAGAAGGCAATCCGGGTACCTTGTGGTGAGATAAATATTCCCCGGGTAATTCCAAATTCAGACCGGTGTACCGTTTTGCCGTTGACAATGCCATTTCCTCCGTCATGGGTTATCTGAACCGTCTTCCCATCGGAAAAGGAGATGTACAGATCATTCTCAACCGTATAGACAACATAAGATCCCAAAACGGAAAAGAGATCATTTTCGGCCTTCGGAGGGATGTCGATCTTTAACTCAATTTTTTCTTCGATAGGATCAAGGATATACCAGGATTGCATATGCTTTAGCAGGATCTCTCCTCCGGGAGTCCAGGAATAACCGGGAAGTTTCCGTATCTCTCCGTTTCCCTCCCTGCGCAGGATGGAGCTCAACTTTTGCCGTGTAAGCACCATTTTCTTGTTTTCTGATTTGACATCTTCCGACCATAAGGTGTCATTCTTTACATAGGAAAACCCATCTTCATTTTTCCAGGCGATATTTTTTAATGTTTCGTGTGCTAAGTAGGTATCGCGGCCCAGAATGGCATCTTGAAGGGTTAACTGCTTCATTTGCGCTATGGCTGCAGATGATAGAAACAGCAGAATAATCAGAGATAATTTTTGCATTTCGAAAACGGTTAATGAGCAGTAAAATTAATAAAAGCTCCGGGTTCAAAAAGAAAAATGATATGAATCAAGGGGCA
>CAZILU010000188.1:0-4778 GCA_964540165.1 uncultured Mariniphaga sp. | reverse complement strand
CTTCAAAATAGGCTTCTCCCGTCAGTTTTACATGTCGCCGATGGATGTATTTCGGATGTGTCATGATGCTGTTATTGGATAGAACAACCCTGGAGTGATCGGGCATCCGGAACGATACGGTTTCACCATCTCCGGCGGTGATGACAACCGTTGAGGTGAAAATATACAAGGTAATCAGCAGTGTGATGGTTGCTGCTGCCGAAATGCCTGAAACCAGGTACCAGTTAATTTTTCGGACAGCCTCTTTTTTATCTGCTTCAATTTTTTGAAAAATAGCGGCCAGTACTTCCTCTTTGTTTTTATTGGGATGTAATTGGTAGTGGTTGATCAGCTGATCAGCCTTTTCCGAAATTGATTGAATGTTTTCTTTTTTATTCATAACAACAAAGAGATTTCCCGGCCTCTATTTTTTTGTCTCCACTTATTATACCCACTCATGAAAATTTACCCTACCACGAAAAGATTGTTTTTTTGAATATTTTATTTTTCTCTCTTCGACAAAATTTGTCGGGTAGATTTTTTTATTGAAATCTTGCATTCACAAAAAAGAGCGGCGTGAAGCCAAGGGCCGAAATATCTGATCGAACGGTCATAGATCCCAGCTCGGAAGCAAAGCGAAGGTAGTTGACTTCAACAACGTTGGAGCGGTTCAGGAGATTAAGCATCGACAGGCCGGCTTCGAATCGGAACCGGGACATAACGATCTCTCTGGTAAGCGCCAGATCGACCTGGGTAAAGGAGGGAGTGCGCTGGAGCGATTCCGGTTCGTTTCCGGTACTGTAACGGTATAGCGGCAGGCCACTGGCTAATTGCAAACTTCCTGTTAAAGTCCACTGTTTCCAATAGACCATCTCTGTGAGCTTCACGCGATGAGGACGTTCATTATAGTCTGAAAACCATTGGTTGTCCATCAGCTTTGGAGTTCTCAGCTCCGATGAGGATAGGGAGTAACTGACCATGTGGTTAAAATAGCGCTGCTTTTTTTGAATAAACAGATCGAAGCCCTGGTGACGTTCCTCCGTTTCATAGGGTGCATAGGCAATGGACTGATGATTGCCGGAACCGGCCTCCTCAGCAAACAGGTGAATTCTGCCCCGGCTATTTTTCAGATACCCTTCCAGATCGATGAACCATCCTTTGTCTTCATATTTTATTCCGGCGATGTAGTGGTCTCCTTGTACCGTTCCAAATCCATTCGCGGTCGGAATATACCAAACCTGGTTGAAATACCCCTGACTGTCGAAGCGTTTTATTCCGGAAAGATATTGGTAATAAATACCGGTTAACAGATAGATTTTCAGCTGTTCATCCCGATGATATTCAACGCCCAGCCTGGGTTGCCAGTAGGTTTTCCCGTTCAACAGGTTTGACTCTGCACGAACACCCCAACGAGCATGGAAATGGTCGGTTACATCAATCCGTTGCTGAAAAAAAGTATGTAGCATATGGAGTGATGACTGATCGGCGATGGAGTCGATCTGTATCTCCGCCTCGCTCCGGTGGGCAAAGAAGTCGTAATTTGTGTGATTGACCGTCAACCCGATTCCGGCGTCATGCCGGAAGATTCCCGTTTGAAGATCCGTTTTCCAGTCAATGCGGTACTCCTCGATCGCATTGAACCCATTGTCGATATCAAAAATCTCCCGGGAGTAGGTTCGCTCCCTGGTCTTCGCCAGCCCTTTTCCTTTCCCCTGTCCCTGCCCGGGGTTTTCAATAACCTCCGTGATCTCTTTTAACTCGCCGGTTTCATCAATGCGATCGCTCTCCAGGGTAGACATCCCGGCTGAAAACGCATGGTACCACCTTTCCCCTGCCTGCCATTTGCCGATCAGGCTAAATCCGAGGTTCCTGCTTTGTGTGCTCTCATTGCGGTAATACTCCTCGGTGCGTAACAGTTCAAAATCCCTGATCTGGGTATCATTCCCCAAAAGCATGTTCAGGCTGATATCCAGCTCATCGGACGGGTGAAAGCTCAGCTTGGCATTGACATCGTTATAGGTTATGGTGGGGATAATGGAGGAGGTAACGGGGTTGTCTTCATTGACAACAACATCGTCGATTAACCGGTAGTACAGATAGTTCTGCCATTGATCGATAAATGAGCGGCGCCATGCCGCGGTGACAGAGAGGGTCGGGGAGAGTGGGATATTGGTCAGCAGGTTGGTGTTTAACAGGTTGGCAGACACGTCAACGTAAGGATTTCTGTTTTTTCCCGATTTTCCGGTGATCTGTATCATTCCCGCTGTCCGCCCCCCATAAGCAGCATCAAATCCACCCCTCGAAACGAATGCCTGATGAACAAATTTGGCATTGAGCACACTCATATTCCCTAACAGATGATTGGTTTCCAGTACCGGGATGCCATCAAGCAGTACCAGGTTGTCTGTTGGCGAACTGCCTCGTATGGAGATTCCGGAGATGCCTCCCTGCTGGAAGTTTACTCCGGGAATCAACAGCAGGGCATTCCCCAGGTCATCGTTGGATATGCGCGGTATGTTGGCGGCGGAGAGCGGGTTGAAACTGATCCGGTCGACATGGGGAGATGGCTCAAGCACCCGGTTCTCATAAGAGACTACCCGGACCGGGTCTAAAATGATATCGGCTGGAGAGAGGTCAATCCGGATTCTTTCAGAATGGGTGACAAACGTGTCAAGACGTTGATAGCCCAGGTGGCTGATCATCAGTCGAACCGAATCCGATTCCGGCACTTCAAAATGGAAGTATCCCAGTTCGTTCGTCATGCCTCCCCTGTTTCCTGATGTTGCTACATGACAGTATATGAGATGCTCCCCCGTTTGCTTGTCTCTGATATATCCCGACAGTTGTATATATGGCACCTCCCTTTTCGCCATTGTCGGGGTTTCCCGGGTATTCTTCACGAGAACCCATGTGCCTTCAATTTCTTTTGACCTGATGGCATACTTATTCTCAAGAATATGGAGGAACGCATCCAGCGTGAGCTTCTCGAACGTGAAATCGGCCTGAATACTTTCAAACAAAGGGGTGTTGAAGGCAAATTTTAGTGCATACCGGCTATTCAGCTCTTCCAATACTCCTGCCAGCGATTTTCCTGCGGTATCGATGCTGATCACGGTTGGTTGGGCGTTAGCGAATGAGCTGCCCGCCAGGATTATCAGAAATATAAAAAAAGCCTTTCTCACAGTTGTAGGTTATTAATCTTACGCTATGTGTTTCACATCTTTTCTCCCAGATTTTTTTTCAGGTGCAGCAGTGCCTTTGACATCTGTTTCTCAATAGCCTTAACACTTACCTGTAGTGATTCTGCAATTTCATTGTAGGTCATTCCGTCGATACGGTTCATCAAAAAAACCGTCCGGCTTTTTTCACTCATATCGGCGATTACCCGTTGCAGGCGCTTATCGTACTCTTGCATTTCAAGCAGGTACTCCGGTGATTTATCATCCTGCTGTTCCAGTAAGGTCGATCTGAATTTCAGGGCACTCTTTGCCTCTCTTCTGTTTTTCAGAAAATGGTTCCTGGCCATGGTGAACAGGTATGAGCGAACGGTCGAATCCGCTATATGCTCTCTCTTCTCCCATAAAATAAGAAACAGATCCTGCACCAGATCTTCCGCCATGTCCATATCTCCGGACAGGTAATAGAGATAGTTCCGGATATATTCAAAATGGCTGTTAAAGATATCCTTAAACCACTCTTTATCGTCTGACCTCTTCTGTTTCAATTCGTTTAATTCTTTAATTCAAACATAACTAAATAAACTGAATAATTACCCGATTATTGTTGCGTTTTATATAGCAGATCAGCAGATCCAACCGGCAGGAGGAGTGGCCGACGGCGGATCTGCTGATCTGGTAATGGGGGAATGACCGAACTTATTTCAAGAGATGCTGTACGGCTATTCTGTTGGTAACATTTTGTTTTTCAGGTCTTGGTGGTATTCGGCGATGCCGGAATTCTTTGTGAGATCCCAGATAGAGGAATCCAGTTCGCGAAGCGCGAGAATAGCGGTTATCCATCCCTGGGTCCAACCTGTTTCGATGGCCCACGCGCCCCATCCGTGATCAGCGTTTGATCCCCAGTGCTCGAACCGCTCGAAATCGAATGCCCGCATCCATCCGCCATCCAGCTCGGGGTGATCTTTGGATCTTACCTGTATGCGAACCAGGAACTCCGCCAGTTTTGCAGCAGCCTGTTCGATTTTCGGATCTCCGGTGGCATAAGCAGCCTCATGCAATCCCAGAAAGGCAAAATTGGTGGTGTAGAGGAGGTCGCTGACGGGATCTCCGTTTTTGGCGATCAGCGATGCCTCGGTGGTGCCGTACGCTTTATTGGACTGGGGTGGCGGATAGCGGCCCATCTTAATCTCACCCAGCTCTTCGCGAATGGCACCGCTTGCATCCTGCAGCTCCAGTAAATCATCGACGACAGCATAGAGCATGGCGCGGTTCTCCGGGGTATTTTCTACCTGCAGCAGCCACGACAGCGGAAGGATCATGCGTGCCTTCTCCTGGGCCAGGCCGTTGGTCCAGCGCCACCCGTCGGGATAGAGCTCCATCATTTTGGTAATTCCCTTTTTGGCCCGGTCGAGGAACAGATCGTCACCGGTCTTATCGTAAGCCCATAGATAACAGGCCCATAGATAGCATTCGAAGTGGGGAGCAGGATTCACGATATTCTGTTCAAAATAGTGCTGCCATCCATTCTTTTCGAAGGCAGACAGGTCGATGCGGCTTCCTCTGAACCCCGTCTCACCCGTGGTGCGCAGCAGGGCTATCAGCGATCTCATCATCGTCTCA
>CAZILU010000187.1:0-4862 GCA_964540165.1 uncultured Mariniphaga sp. | reverse complement strand
GGAGGCCAGCACCCGCAAAGGTTAACCGGATGTATAAGAATATTTACATCGGATAATGTTTCCGGATCAATAATTATAAACCCGATCCAGTTGATTCAAAGGAGAGAAATTGGTAAAGAATTAAAAAATTCCGACATTTGTGTCCTTTATTATGACATTTGAAAATGAATACAATTGAAGAGGTACAGCAAGAAATAATTGAAGAGTTCTCGATCTACGAAGATTGGATGGATAAATACGGTTATCTGATTGAACTGGGAAATTCACTTCAACCACTCGATCCATCCGATAAAAACGATCAAAATCTGATCAGAGGATGTCAATCACGAGTTTGGTTGGTCGCAGAAAAAAACAACGGTCTTATTCAATTTCGCGGCGAAAGCGATGCCGTCATTGTCAAAGGGTTGGTTGCGCTGTTGCTCCGGGTCGTTTCCGGAAGGAACTCAAAAGAGATCCTGGATAGTAACCTTCACTTCATCGATGATCTGGGATTGAAACAGCACCTGTCACCCACCCGGTCAAACGGATTGGTAGCCATGGTAAAACAGATCAGGCTCTATGCAATGGCCTTCGACAGAATAGAAAAATAGGAGGAAAATATTATGGACAAGAGGATCGATCAGGTAATAGAAAAGTTAAAAGAGGTTTACGATCCGGAGATTCCGGTGAATATATACGATCTTGGATTGATATACAATGTGGATGTGAATGAGAACAACGAGGTCAACATCATTATGACATTAACGGCTCCGGGATGTCCGGTGGTTGACATCCTGATGGATGATGTAACCGAGGCTGCCCGTTCGGTTGAAGGGATAGAAAAGGTCAATATCGATCTCACGTTCGATCCGCCCTGGGATAAATCGATGATGAGTGAAGAGGCTCGTTTAGAGCTGGGTTTCTTTTAATCCGGGGACAGTTCACAGGGTCATCTTAATAGCATAAAATGCCGTCACCGGATCAGATAAAATCGAAAGCCCGGGCGCTGGGATTTGCCGATTGCGCAGTTCTTCCGGCCACAGCGCTGACCGAAGAGGTAAACCATTTTAACCGTTGGCTCGTTTCCGGAATGCATGGTGAAATGGGGTACATGGAGCGGAACATCGAGAAACGGCTCGATCCCCGGCTCCTCTTTGAAAATGCCCGGTCGGTGGTGGTGGTGCTCCAAAACTACTTTTCCAATGACCGGCAAAAAGATCCCACAGCACCGATCATTTCAAAATACGCTTATGGCGCCGACTACCACGTTGTGATGAAAGATAAACTGAACCGGTTGTTATCTTTTATACAAGAGACCGTGGGTCCCTGCAACGGACGACCGTTTGTTGATTCGGCACCGGTTCTTGAGCGGGCATGGGCGCGCAGGGCCGGATTGGGATGGGTCGGAAAAAACAGCAATCTGATCTCCCTGCACCACGGAAGTTTCTTCTTCATTGGTGAACTGATGGTCGATATTGAGCTGCCTTACGATACTCCAATGCCGGTAACCGACCATTGCGGATCCTGCACCCGCTGCATCGATGCCTGCCCCACCAAAGCGATTGTCGCCAACCGGGTGATCGATGCCCGGAAATGCATATCATATCAAACCATAGAACTCAAAGGAGCACTGGATATTCAGCTCAAAGGCCAATTCGAAAACCGGGTCTTCGGATGTGATATCTGCCAGGATGTCTGCCCTTGGAACCTCAAAGCTTCGAACCATAAAGAACCAGCGCTTAATCCCAAAAGCGATCTTCTGGAGCTGACACGAACGGAGTGGTATGCGATGGATAAGCCTCAATTCAATAACCTCTTTAAAAATTCGGCTGTCACCAGGACCGGATTTAACGGATTAAAACGAAATCTGGAGTTTATACGTCCTGAACCATAGTTGTCGCGAAGTCTCCATGCCTCTGTCTAAAACGCACCTGATGCGCGCCACGCCCACCCATAGCCCAAATCTGCCGCATTACAAAGAGATTTCTCCTCGGATACTCGTCGAAATGACAGCTGCCCAAAAGTGCCAATGACAGCTGCCGGTTTTGTAATCATTTCATTATACCCAATAAAATTGGGCAAACACTCGAAATGATAAATTTCGTCTATATATGAATGACATGACACTCCACTGAATAGAAACAGTAAAAAATTCGCCCATAGGAATTTTAGTCCGATTTTTGTTATAAGAGTATGGAATTCAATAAAAATAATTTAAGATGATACGATTAGGAATATATCTGTTACTCTTCGGACTGATCCACACGAGGGTAACAGCACAAAACATCGATGCGTGGATCGAAGCCAATGAACGTGCCCCGGCAGAAAAAATTTATCTTCATACCGACCGGGAATCCTATTTTACCGGTGAGACCATCTGGTTTAAATCATACCTCACCGACAGTCGATCAGGGCAGCTCATTCCGGGTGCTGAAAACATCTACCTTCATCTCATCGATAAAACGGGTAGAGCGGTGACCACGGCATCGGTACTTACAGCAAACGGACTGGCTCCCGGCCATCTGCTGCTCCCCGACACTCTGAAAGCAGGTTCATACCTGCTGCTGGCATTCACCGATTACCTTCAAAATTTTGGTGAAGCGTTCTATTTTAAAAAAAACATCACCATTTCGCGCCCCGCGACATCACTACGTGCCATAGAAGGAAGACAACGACCGACGGCGGTCAGAAAAATGGTTGCCGATGTAACCTTTCTGCCCGAAGGAGGAAGTTTACTGGCAGGCACCTCCAACCTGATCGCTTTTAAAGCCATCGATGCAAACGGTTACGGCACCGATGTACAGGGAGTCGTGAGGGATGCCTCCGGCAAAGAGATTGTCACATTTAGTACCGAATATAAAGGAATGGGCATCTTTTTCTTCACCCCGGAACCCGGGCAGCAATATCATGCCACGATCCGGGGATTCCCATCGTTTCGTTTCGATTTTTCGCCCCTGATAATGGATGAAGGAGTGAAAATTCAGTTGGTTAATCAAAACAACGCCGAATTGATCCTTAACATCACCGGAAATTCTGAAACGTATTTAAAACAACCCTTTATTCTGGTTAACCAACACCGGGGACAAACCATATTCTATCAGCCATTTACATTGGATCAACTTCATCATCTGCTAAAGATAGAGAGCCAGATGCTTCGGGGTGGAATCAACCAACTGGTACTGCTCGACAAAGAGCTGAAACCGGTATCCGAGCGCCTGGTCTTTTCCGATAACATCAACCGAAACGATCTGAATATTACGGTAAACAGCAACTTCATTGCACCCCGGTCAGAAGTTAACCTGTTGATAGAGGATTCTACTCACCGGAATGAACTCTCCAACCTATCGGTTTCTGTAGTACACGAATCAGCGTTGACCGAAAAACGATTCACGCAAAACATCTTTTCGGAAATGTTGCTCACATCTGAACTAAAAGGATTCATTGAAACGCCAGCCGACTATTTCATCGATTCAGACATCAGCGCACAGACGAAACAGAGGCTTCTCATGCTCACCAACGGGTGGAGCAGCTATAACTGGAACAGTGCCCCCTTTGATAATGACACGCTGGAGTACCAACAGACAACCGGTCTGCATCTGAAAGGAGTAGCCTCCAACATCAGCAATGGAGAGCCACTCAGAAAAGGTGAAATAACCCTCGTCATTGAGAAAGATCGTGAAATGGCCTTTCTGACCCAAAAAACCGGAGACGCAGGGGAGTTTCATTTTACGGGATTGCTTTTCAATGACACAGCCCAGGTTTATGTGCAGGCAAAAAACAGGCGGGGAAAGCAAAACACGAAAATAGAGGTTCTTCCTTCTCACTCGGTAAAAGTATCGAAAGAGGTCCTGAATTCTTTACAAAAAGATCCGGATGCAAACAGTGCTCTGGAAATTCTGGTATACGAGCAAAACAGAATTAATGATCGTTACGCGCGAAATCAAACAGCCGGCAGATCTTCCCGTAACGATCAAAACACATCCCTGACAATAAGTCGCGATGGCCATTTCAGACTTTACGAACGGGCTGATCATGTGATTGAAATCCAGGAACATGAAGCATCTTATGGTAATATACTTGATTTTCTGGTTGGAAAAGTTGCCGGATTAGATATAACGGAAGATCAGGTAACCATTCGTGGCACCTCAAGCCTTGATGGAAATAGCGGTCCGCTATTCCTGATCGATGGTGTACCGGTTATCACTAATTCGGTAATATCCTTTACCAATAACTCTCGCGAAGAAGATGAACCACAGGATTTTAAACAGGAAACCCGCAATCCTGCCATTGACAAAATTAAAGCCATTCCATTAGGAGATATTGAGAAGGTAGAGGTCTTGAAATCGCCACAAAACCTGGCAATCTTTGGAACCGAAGGATCAAACGGCGTCATTGCCCTCTATACCCGCAAGTTAAGAAATCCTCAACCAAGAGTAATCCGTGGCGTCTTGGAGCATAAAATTGCAGGATTCGCTCCTCAACGCAAATTTTACGCACCGAAGTATCTGCCCGAAACGATGCCGGACGATCGCCCCGACTACCGGACAACCCTCTTTTGGGAACCCCAAACAGAACTAAACAATGGGAAGGCGACACTCCGGTTCTTCAGCTCCGACCAAACCGGGAAGTACTACATACAGGTAGAAGGGATTAGCGAATCGGGGGCATTGTGCACCGGTACCGGATCGTTTACGATTCAAAATTCACCATAAACCCGGCAACCGGAAAAGAACAGCGATATACGAAAAAAGCCGGATGTGACACATCCGGCTTTTCAAATATGGTACAATAAACTACCTCTGGCAAATATGCCCAAGAAAGTTCTATCAACTACATCATAGACTATTAACAGCATTCAAATCTTCGAATGCTTTCTGCAGCCG
>CAZILU010000186.1:0-5034 GCA_964540165.1 uncultured Mariniphaga sp. | reverse complement strand
GACAGCTGCCGGTTATGTCATCACCTCATTATGCCCAAATTTTTTTGGGTGGGGCTTCGAAATGACAGAACATTGTTGACATGACACGACCACATTTTTTGCATTGGCGACTGCACTGAGTTGGCATGCCAAAGGAGTGCAGAGCATAGCATGAAATGGTCATTCGGCATCAAGGTTGCCATGTAGAAATTCATGCGATCGAAAACTTTGAATGAACGGAACACAGGAGATGGCCCGGCCCGAAGGCAGGTCATGATTACCAAAAACAACAGAAATTTAAAAAAAATGAGACATACAAAGATATTCAAGAGCTTACTATTAATCCTGATACTTCCCATATACACCTTCGCTCAGATGGTCGAAGGCGTGGTGTACAGCCGGGATAACGATGGTCAATCGCCCCTTCCGGGAGTGAACATTCACTGGAAGGATACACAGCGGGGGGTGGTATCGGGACCGGATGGCACTTTCCGTGTTCAGCAGCGTTCCGGCGATCATATGCTGGTATTCAGCTTCGTGGGTTATGAGACCCGTGAGTTGCATATCCATGGTGCAGAGTCGCTGGAGGTGGTTCTGGAGCCCAACCTGGAATTAGGTGCTGTCGATGTGGTACACAAGAACCGGGGAACCTACCTGTCAACGATCGATCCGATCCAAACCGAGCGGATCAACGGGGCAGAGCTGCACAAAGCGGCCTGCTGCAACCTGGCCGAGAGCTTCGAGACCAATCCCTCGGTCGATGTAAGCTACAGCGATGCGGTTACCGGCGCCAAGCAGATCCGGTTGTTAGGGCTGGATGGGATCTACTCCTTGCTGCAGATTGAGAATATGCCCAATCTGCGCGGACTGGCTACCAATTACGGGCTCACCTGGGTTCCCGGACCGTGGATGGAGTCGATTCAGGTGTCGAAGGGCGCTTCATCGGTGTTGAACGGATATGAGTCGATTGCCGGGCAGATCAATGCCGAGTATAAGAAGCCCGATGCCCAGGAGAAGCTTTTCCTGAACGGATATGTCGGCGCCAGCGGCCGGCTCGAGTTCAATGGCAACGGGAATATCCGGGTACATAAAGATAAGCTGACCACCGGCATCTTCCTTCATGCCTCCGACCAGTCGCGTCGTAACGACGAGAATGGGGATGGCTTTTTGGATGAGCCTTTGTCGCAACAGATCCAGTTTTTCAACCGCTGGAAATACAATAACCACAAGGGATATATGGCACAGGCCGGTTTCAGCCTTTTGTCCGACGACCGGGTGGGGGGTGAGACCGCTTTCCGACGGGGGATGGAGCGCACGATGCTCAATCCGTATGGTATTACCATTGAAAACCGGCGGTTGGAGGGGTTTTTCAAAACCGGGTATGTATGGCCAAATCAGCGGACTGCCCTGGCGTGGCTCTCCAATGCTTCACGGCATGAAACACGCTCTCTTTTTGGTATCCATCCCTACGACGGCCAGGAAGAGCGGTTTTATGGCAGTCTGGTGCTGACGCGCGACCTGGATCACCACGGTCGCCACAGTCTTAATGCCGGCAGCAGCTTTATCTACGACCGGTTTTCCGAACAGCTCTACGGCGAGGAGATGGAGCGTACCGAGCAGGTGCCCGGACTGTTTGCCGAGTACACCTGGAAACCGGGCAGTCACCTGACCTTGCTGGCTGGTGTTCGCACCGATTTTCATAACCACTTCGGAACGTTTGTGACGCCGCGAACCCATATCCGCTACCAGGCAGGGGAGCACATCACCCTCCGTGCCAGCGCCGGAAAAGGGTATCGCACCGCCCATGTGTTAGCCGATAACAGCTACCTGCTGGCCAGCGCACGGACGCTGCAGTGGTCCGATGAACTTTTCCAGGAGGAGGCCTGGAACTTCGGCTTTGCCGTGATCCAGCACTATACGCTCTGGAATAGAGAACTGCAGCTTAATACCGAGTTTTTTCGAACTGATTTCCTGACACAGCTGGTGGTCGACCGGGAGTCATCGGCCAGCCACATCCTGCTGCAGCCAACGGATGGCACCTCATACTCCAACAGCCTGCAGTTCGACCTGCGGTATGAACCGCTGGAAAGACTCGACCTGCTGTTGGCTTACCGGATGAACGATGTGAAGCAGACCATTGGCGGCGAGCTGAAAGAGAAGCCGCTTACCAGCCGCTATAAGGGACTGGTCACCCTTAACTACACCACCAACCTGAAGAAGTGGATGTTCGACTATACCGTGCAGTTCAATGGCGGTGGACGAATACCGCGTCATCCTGGTGAGCTGGTCGCCGGAAGCGTATTCCCCGGTTCGTTTTTTGAGTTCGATCCCTATACGATGATGAATGCGCAGGTGACCCGGTATTTCAGGCACTGGAGCCTATACGCCGGAGCGGAAAACCTGACCAATTTCATGCAGAAGAATCCGGTGGCCGGAGCCGATAATCCGTTTGGACCGGCATTCGATGCGGTTAATATCTGGGGACCGGTGATGGGGCGCAGGATCTACTTAGGAGTGCGCTTTAATCTTGATTATTGATGGCTGGGGGATCAATTAAAAATTAAAAATTAAAAATGAGAAATTAAAAATTAAATGAGATGAAGAGATTGATTTTGATTTTAACGATGGTATTGATGGGCGGTTTGGCCCAGGAGGTATCTGCCCAGAAAAAGGGCAGGGAAGTGGTCTGTTTTCAGAGCAACATGCATTGCGGCGATTGTGAAAAAAGCCTTTTCGAGCATCTTCGCTTTGAAAAGGGAGTGAAGGATCTGAAGGTGGACCACCTGTCCAATACGGTATGGATTGAGTTTGAATCCAAAAAGAACAATGCCAGGGCCCTGGCCGGCTCTATTGAGAAGAAAGGGTATAAAGCCGAAAAGATTACCGAAGAGGTATACAATCGGTTAACGGGCAAGGAGAAACCGGCGAAGTAAATGCTCCGATCCCGGAAGAGACAGGATTCATTGTCCGGGAAGGATTACCTGCCCGCTTCGACATACTCTGCAACTGAAAAGAGGGCTGTCTGCCGGCCAACGGCCGGCAGGATTCTCTTTTACAGTGCCGATGCAAATGCCTTAAGCCACTCCCTTAGCGGGACGCCGATCTCCGGATGTTCCAGACCGTAGATGATGTTGGTCTTCAGAAAGTCGAGCTTATTGCCTATGTCGTAGCGGGTTCCCTTAAACCGGAGCCCGTACATGGCATATTTTTTCACCATAGACTTCATGGCGTCGGTGAGTTGAATCTCGTTGTTCTTTCCCGGCCTGGTTTTATCCAGGTAGTCGAATATTTCGGGCGTAAAGATGTATCGGCTGGCGATGGCCAGGTTGGAGGGGGCCTCTTCCGGCGATGGCTTCTCGATGAAGTCCTGCGCGATCAGTAAGTTTTCCTCCAGCTTTTTACCCTTGATCACACCGTACCGGCTGACATTCTCCATAGGTACCTCTTCGAGGGCTACCACTGAACTTTTGTACTTCTCATAGACATCGATCAGCTGTTTTGTGATCGGATCGCCCTCGCCGCTGATCAGTGTATCGCCCAACAGCACGGCGAAGGGTTCATTGCCGACATGGTTGCGGGCATAGCGGATGGCATCGCCCAGTCCGTTCATCTCCTTCTGCCAGATAAAGTGGATATTGGCCAGGTTGGATATCTTTTTGATCTGCTCCAGCAGTTCGAACTCTTTCTTCTCAATCAGAGACTCCTCTAACTGCGGACTGCGGTCGAAGTGCTCTTCGATGGCCCGTTTCCCTTTTCCGATGATCATCAGGATATCGGTGATTCCGCTGGCTACGGCCTCTTCTACGACGAACTGGATAACCGGCGTATCGACGATCGGGATCATCTCTTTGGGTTGTGACTTGGTTATGGGTAAAAACCGGGTTCCCCAGCCGGCGGCGGGGATAACTGCTTTTTTTATCATTAATGGTTAATTTACGATGTTGGGTTTTATCACTTCAATATTTTTTTTAGCGAGGGTTTGGGTCAGCTTTTGACACATCTCCTCATCGCGGCAGGTGCCGATAATGGCGCCACCCGATCCGCTGAATTTTACCGATGCTCCGGTTGAGCGGGCTGCCTCCACCATCTCGATATTCCCTTTGGTGATGGGGACGAGGCTCCGGCGCAGGTCGAAGTTGGCATTGATCAGGTCGTGCATCGCCTGGCAGTCGCGCACCTTCAACGCTTCACGGAAGGCATCGGTATAGCCTGCCCACTGCTTCATCGCCTCCACCACGCGCGGTTCGCCGATGTTAAAACGGGCCCTGAGATTGTTATGCAGCACTTCGGTACCTTCGGAGAGGTTTTTCCGGAAGGCAATGTACATATTAGGAAAGAGAGAGGCATCGATCACTTCGTAGTCGCCAAATCCCTGCTTCTCCATCGTCTCTTTGTTGAAGTCCATATAGACCGGCTGACCGTATGCCTGCACTACCCGGTCCTGTAGTCCGGCCGCTATCCCCAGCTCTTTATCCTCTACGCTTAGCACCAGGTTGGCGAGGATCGGTTTGGGAATGGCCACTCCGTAAAAGGAGATGAGCGCTTTCATGCAGGCGGTGATGATGGCACTGCTACCCGCCAGTCCCAGTCGCAGCGGGATGTTAGAGTCGTAACGGATGGTAAAGTTGCGGTTGTCTAACTGGATATGACACTCCTGGCAGTAGTCGAAGAATACCTTAATGGTGGCCTTCAGCAGGCGGATGCCACCATAGTAGCCTGAGAGGTTCACATTTTCAACCAGCTCGCTGATGCTGTGGAAGCGGATCACATCGAGTCGCTGCGGCTGGATCTCCAGTTCCGGTGTCTGGTACAGCTGCACCCGGGCCTGGAAATTGGAGAAGAGGAAGGCGATGGTCTTCCCGTAATAGCCATCGGATGGGTTTCCGATGACAGCCGCCCGGGGGTATGAGAACGTTTCAATAATCATTTCGTAGTTGTTATGTGTTCCAACGCTTTATTGCGTCGATATTTCTTTCGTTTATCAGGTTTTTTGCCTGTGGTGAAAAGGCGAATTTCAAATCGTCGGCAAAGTAATCACAAATTTTCCCACGAACA
>CAZILU010000185.1:0-5118 GCA_964540165.1 uncultured Mariniphaga sp. | reverse complement strand
GTTTCATCTTCAAACAAATATACAAAATTAAATATATTATTACCCTAATATCGTTAATTGATTTTTAATATTATTATCACCCATTCATGACATCTGATCATTTGCCGGTTGATCAACGATAATTCATCCAATTTCTATCGAAAACAGGCAACAAAATGTACATTTCAAATTTCAATCAGAAAAAATATATAAAGTTCAAAAGAGATCCATCTTTTGTCATTAAAAACAGCCAATTATAAACGGATAAAAGAGAAAAAATTCATACCTTTCGTTATACAATGATAAGGTTGGATTCCAAAATTTAATTTAAATCAGATGAAGCCAATTTTTTGTTTACTGTTTCTTGCCTCCCTGATCATCCACTACCAATCCGGGTATGGCATGGAACAACCCGACACCATTCGGGTTTTCAGGATAGAGACGAAAGACAATAACCTCTTCACCGGCCAGATCATTCATGAAGATTCCATGCAAATTGTACTTAAAAGTGAAAACCTGGGTGAGATAACGATTCCGCGCCATGAGATCAAATCGATGCGTGAGGTCGAATCGGCCCAAAAGGTGGGCGAGACATACTGGCTTCCCAACCCCCAGGCCACCCGGTATTTCTGGGCTCCCAATGGTTATGGACTGGAAAAGGGGGAGTTATGGTATCAGAATATTTGGATCATGTACAACCAGTTATCTTATGGGTTTTCCGACTATTTCTCCTGTGGCGCAGGAATGGTGCCGATGTTTCTCTTCGGGGGCACCGCCACGCCGGTCTGGCTGGTACCCAAAATCTCCCTTCCAATCGTAGAAAACAAATTTAATTTGGGTGCCGGAGCATTGCTGGCCACGGTGCTGGGGGAAGACGCTGGTTCTTTTGGGTTGCTGTATGGAACGGCCACGCTGGGATCGAGAGATAAAAACGTTAGTATCGGCATGGCTTATGGATTTATTGAGGATAATTGGGCCGATGTGCCGGTGATCAATCTTGCCGGTATGGTCCGAACCGGGCCACGAGGTTATTTTATTACTGAGAACTATATAATTTCAGCGGAAGGAGAGACAGCAGTCATCCTCTCGTTAGGCGGGAGGTCCATTCTTCGAAACGTCGGGTTGGATTACAGTCTATGGATCCCGATTGTTCCGGAGATGGAAACTTTTATTGCATTTCCGTTCCTGGGGATTACCATTCCGATCGGTCATAATTAGGTAAAATCAAAGGTGTTATGAAAATTGAAGCATCGAAAAAGGGTGATATTTGGATCATCTCTGTCGAAGGCAGGGTTGATTCGAAGAGTGTACCAGACTTCGAAAAGGGTATTCTTGAAATTGCGGATCGGGGCGGGCATAAATTAATCATTAACTGCCGGGGCCTGACGTACATCAGCAGTCTGGGATTAAGGGTTTTTCTCCTGGCACAAAAGAAGATACTCAGTCAAAAAGGGGTGCTTTATCTATGCGAGCTGACCCGGCCGGTATTAGAGACGGTTTCGATTTCGGGCTTCACCACTATTTTTAAAATTTTTGAAACCGAAGAAGAGGCTATTGGCGCCTGATTTACTGAATGAGCGCGCCGCTTAGCCGAAAAAGCTCTGTTTCAGCAATTTTAGCGCGGTACACTTCGTTTACGAAAGATGCCAGCGCCTGAAAAAGGTCCTCCTGAGCTTCCCGGAAGTAGAGGGAAGAGATCACACCCGCCTCCCAGGCTTGTCGGGCAATAGCCTGATTTTTCAGAGCCAGTTGATACCCCTCCCGGCTCAGAGCGATCGATCTCAGATGACTTTGATAATCGAAATAAGTTTGAATGATCAATGAGATCAGCTCCTGCTCCATCTCCCTGACTATCAATTCACGATTAACATTAAGAATACGCGCATTCTCTATATTTCGCCGAAGCCTGAATCCATCAAAAAGAGAAATTCCGGCGGTCAATCCAATCTGGGGGCCATAATTCCGGTTAAATTTTATAAACGAGGCTTCTGTTTCATTCTCGAAATAGTTATATGCGCCGGTCATGGTTAATACAGGAAAGCGCCGGGCTTCTATCTCCTTCAACTCCAGTTTACCCAGGGTTACTTTGCCGGCTGCCAACCGATAGGCACTATTGCTCTGAAGGCCGTTGCTGATGAGCAACTCCATTGAAGGCATCGGGGAAAGAGCAATGGAATCTTCCGTTATAAAATCGATCAAAGCATCCATAGCCATAAGTTGATTCAGCACGATTTTCGATTTTTTTAATGCTGCCTCCTGCAGGGTAAGGCTAGTGGAATCGGTCTGATTCAGAACCTGTGCCTGAAGCCACTCCAATTCAGAAGCGAGTCCGGCATTTCGTTGCTCGGTAGCCAGGCGATACCGGTAATTGCTGACCTGTACCTTTTCGCGACAAGCCTCCAGCAGATGTTTCTCACGAATGATGTTACAGTAAGCCCCGGTAATACCTGCAACCACCTCTTCAATGGTCATCTCTGTTTCCAGGTTGCTTATATGTAACTGCTCCTTAAGCTTTCCCCAGGCCGCTGCCCGTCCCATGCCCTCGAAAAGAGTCCACTCTGCCCTGATTCCGGCCGATGTGGTAGAGGATCCTGCGCCCGCCTGACTAAGCTTACTACCTGTAAACACCTCAACATCAGCATCAACAATCGCCTGGTCGTACGATGCCCGGGCTGTTACGACCGGCAGATAACCGGCATTTCCCGGGAAGACATTCTTTTCTGCCATCTCACTCTCATTCACAGCCATCTGGATTTGAAGATTCTGTTGAAGCCCTTTATTAACAGCATCGCTCAATGTTAAGACCGGTTGGGCCCGGAGCGCCGGGGAGAGGCAGAACATCCATCCCAACAGGGTCAATCGGGTAACCGGAAACACCGGACTATTTAAACACAGGTTCATAGGTTTCATCTTCCTCATCTTCATTTTTCGTTTGTTCTCTTGAAAGGTAAACGTACAACACCGGCACAACGTAAAGCGAAAGGAAAGTGGCAAAAGTAAGTCCTCCAATAACAGCAATACCCAATGACTTACGGCTTCCCGAAGAGGAGCCCAGAGCCAGGGCTACCGGAAGAATGCCGAATATGGTAGAAAGAGCAGTCATCAAAATAGGGCGCAACCTTGAGATCGCAGCCTTCTCCACGGCTTCAATTTTATTTTCTCCCAATCCTTTGCGTTGCCGGGCAAATTCGACGATCAGAATTCCGTTTTTTGTCACCAGTCCAACCAGCATAATCATCCCAATCTGGCTGAAAATATTGAGTGTCTGATCGAAGTACCACAAGGAGAGCAAGGCTCCGAAGAGTGCCAAGGGTACCGTTACGAGTATGACGATCGGATCAATGAAATTGTCGAACTGAGCGGCTAAAATAAGATAGATGATGATGATGGAGAGAACAAACACAACCAGCAGGCTTGAAGAGCTCTCGGCATAATCGCGGCTCTGCCCTGCCAGAGCGGTCCGGAAGTAGGAAGTCAGCACGCGGTCGGCGGTCCTTTGCAGTTCATCAATCCCATCGCTCAGGGTATATCCCGGTGCCACGCCACCCGAGATGGTTGCAGCAAAATAGCGGTCGTATTTAAATATCGTTGAAGCGCTTACCGCCTCCTCACAGGTTATCAGATTGGAGAGGGCAATGGGTATACCTTTGGCGCTCCTCACATAAACATTTTCCAGCGCCGACGGGGTGTTGTAGTAGTCTCTGCTGAACTGTCCGATAATCTGATACTGTTTCCCGTTCATAATATAATAACCATACCTCTGCCCGCTCAGGGCTGCCTGCAGGGTATTTCCGATATCGGCCACAGAGACCTCATACATCGCGGCCTTATCGCGGTCAACCATGATTCTGATTTCAGGTTTATTTACCTTCAGGTTTGAGTCGATAAAGCGCAAAACAGGACTTTTTTGTGCCTCCTGCAGAAATGCAGGCAAAATGCGGGTCAATGAGTCGAAAGAGGGTGACTGGATCACGAACTGCAGCGGCTGCCCGCCAAAACGAGATCCAATGGTCGGTGGCTCAAAGGGATATATTCCGATACCGGTAATTGACTGGACATCCTTTGCCAGCTTCAGAAAAATTTCCGACTGGGATCTGTCGCGCTCCTCCGGTTCCTTCAGATAGATCAGATGAATTCCTTTGTTGGCAGGCTCAATATTGTTCATGGAGGGCGACACCAGCGACAGGTTGCGAATGGCTTCCGGAATGGAATCCATTACATACTGGCTTAACTGATCCATATACCGTTCCATAAACTCAAATGAGGAACCTTCGGGCCCGAGGGCATTGGCGCGTATATTAGACCGATCCTCGAGTGGTGCCAGCTCTTTGTGTAAGGATTTCCAAAGCACTCCGATAAAGAAAACAAGAAAAGCCAGAACGGGCCAAACCGTCCAGCGATGCTTCATAAAGGCCGACAACGAATATCGGTACCCCCGGTTCAGATTCAGAAAGAACGGCTCGGTCATCCGGTAAAGCCAGTTAAAGTCGAGGTGGTGCTGAGCGGTAAGGATCTTCGAACCCATCATTGGCGATAGAGTGAGCGCCACCAGGGAGGAGACAATCACAGCGCCGGATACCACAATAACAAACTCCCGAAAGAGCCTGCCTGTCAATCCCTGAAGAAAAAGCACCGGCAGAAAAACCATAACCAGCGTGATGGTCGTTGAAATTACCGCGGTATAGATCTCCTTACTGCCATCCAGGGCTGCCCTCCGGGGTTTATAGCCGGCATCAACTTTTGAATAGATATTCTCCAGCACAACGATGGCATCGTCGCACACCAGCCCGATTGCCAACACCAATCCCATCAGCGTCAAAACGTTGATAGACAATCCTCCGATCCACATAATAAAAAAAGTAGTAACGATGGATATGGGAATTGCAACTACGGGAATGATGGTTGACCGCCAGTCGCGCAAAAAAAGAAAGATAATTAAAATGACCAGGACGAAGGCCATCAGCAAGGTCTCCTGCACCTCCTTTACCGATTTCCTTTCAAATACGGTAAAGTCGAAACCGATCTTCACACGGTACCCCGGAGGCATCTCCTTTGCAATGAGCTCACTTCTACGGTAAAATTCATCGACAATAGCGATGGTATTTTCACCGGGCTGTGGCACAACGCCAATGGCGATCG
>CAZILU010000184.1:0-5133 GCA_964540165.1 uncultured Mariniphaga sp. | reverse complement strand
TTTGAAAACCTATGTAGCGTTCGCCAACCTGAAGAAAAAAATCTACACTATACGTCCGGTCCCAATTATCCGGGGCAGGATCAATCGACATTCCAAGAGCACCCTCTAATTGACCATAGATAGTCTCTATCTCAGTGACATACCCTTCATAAGTTCTGTTAAGAACTAAATTGTATGCATAGTCAATGCATTCATCTTCAGTGATTGCAAGTAATTCTTTCTGAACAATCTCAGTAAGTTTTATATACAATGTATGGCCTAATCCTGTAATATATTCCCTGGTTATCCTTAATCCGTCTTTCTTTTTTTGAGTTGCATTGGAAAAATAAAAATTCTCCCATTCTTCGTAACTCACAGGAGCACATGCACGAATCAATTCAGATGTTGGACCAACACTATGAGCTTTATTTAATCCCCACCGGTTTAACCCATAATTTAAAAGGGTTTCTCTTTTAAATTTGAGATTTCTGCCTTCTATTCCACTTATCCAATCTTTTTCCATAATTACAACCTGCTAAATAAGAACCATATCAGTAACCACTATTGCTTCACTGTTCTTTTATTCACTTCTATCTCTTCATATATTTGGCTATTTTTCTTTTGGGGAGATCAAATTTGAAAATCTGGTTTTATGTTTGAAGTCCATGGAAAGGTCTGGATAGGCTAATCCTTCCTTAATAAGATGTGCATTTAAAAACGTTTTATTTTTAAGATATAAATAGCAAAGTAAGTTGTTCTGATCATCAAATTTTTGGTTATCGAACTTCATAAACACTTTTTGACCCTTGGTCTTTTCGTAAAGAAACTGTTTGGCCTCACCATTGGCCATTTTGTTCTCTTTAACGCCAATAAGCCTAACGACTAAATCATTATTCAGCTTAAGAAGTTCAGCGCTGATAATCTCTTTTACAGTATAATAATCTTCCCGTTGTTGACTACTCTTATCGATTTTTGATCCAAACTGTAATTTTTTGGGGTCAATTTTTTTATCAAGATTATGAAAATCAACGAATCGATAGGGTAAATTTTCAAGCTCTTCTTCAACATCCATGTTATTAGAGTCCGTTAAAAATTGATATGAAGTTCCTAAAATATCTATTTGGTTTATATTAAGCTTTTGCTTAGCAATTTCAATGAACTCCGGATTTATTTCATAACCAATCGAATTCCTATCTAAATTTCTGGCAGACAAACATGTTGTTCCACTACCCATAAACGGGTCTAGCACCGTTTCCCCTTTAAAAGCAAACATTTTTATCAACCTTTTGGGTAACTCTTCCGGAAACATCGCGATATGTCCGTCTTGTCTGGCGCCCCCAAAATTCCAATGCCCTGAAAAATACTCTTTCCATTCCTCTGTCGTAAGTTTAGATTGTTCTTTAATCTCTTTACTAACCTTTTTTAGTGGGGTTCCCAATTTCTTAAAGATTAATATAAATTCATAATCAATTGATAGTATGCCATTTCTCGGCGTTGGAAAACTTCCCATCAAAGAGGCTCCTCCCGTCGTATTGGTTGTTGTTTGCTTTTGCCAAATAATTGCTCCCATATAATCAAAGCCTATGCTTTCACAGAACTTGATAATCTCTGTTCTAATGGGAATAACTTTATACCGACCGTAATATACAGCGCGGGCAAACTGGTCTCCAATATTCACACATAACCTGCACCCATTATCAAGAACACGATAACACTCTTTCCAGACCAAGTTCAAATTATTGATATAGGTCTCATAATCTTCATGATAGCCAATTTGGTCTTTTGTTCCATAATCCTTAAGTTGCCAATAAGGAGGTGATGTTATTACTAGTTGAACCGACTTGTCCGGAACTAGATTCATTTGTCGGCTGTCTCCGTTAATTATTTTGTGTGTTGTTTTCAATTCTCTATCTTTTATTTGCAAAGCTAATCAAAAAAAACAGCGTTACTCTCGAAAATTGCCTGTTTCTTATCCATGCAAACAACAGCAAAGGGATTTTCCGGGATGAATATTAAAAAAGTGAGAAAGAAACGGAATAGATGAGATCCGTTGTTTTTTAACCGCCGGAAAAGAGCTATTTTGCCGCCGCAAAAAAAAAATCAAAACAGTATGCAAAGGAATCTGCTTTTAGGAGTTGAAGCCATCGGGCAGGCAGCGATCGATGCCGGCATCTCGGGTGTCTATGCCTATCCGGGCACACCCTCCACCGAAATTACCGAATACATCCAGGCTTCGCCGGTTGCCAAAGAGCGCAACATTCACCGCGACTGGTCGGTTAATGAGAAGACTGCGCTGGAGGAGGCGCTGGGAATGTCTTACGCCGGGAAGCGTACCATGGCCTGCATGAAGCATGTGGGGCTAAACGTGGCAGCCGACGTCTTCATGAACATGTCGATCACCGGCATTAACGGCGGACTGGTCGTGACGGTAGCCGACGACCCCTCGCAACACTCCTCGCAGAATGAGCAGGACTCCCGCTTCTACGGCAAGTTTGCCATGATCCCCGTCTTTGAGCCTGCGAACCAGCAGGAGGCCTACGACATGACTTACGCCGCCTTTGCATTTTCAGAAAAAACCGGGTTGCCCGTGATGCTGCGCATACCTACCCGGCTGGCCCACTCCCGCGCCGGGATTGTCACCAAACAGCTAACGGATGAGAACAGCCTCCGGCTCCCGGAGAACCCGCTGCAGTTCATGTTGCTCCCCGCCCTCAGCCGCAAATACTACCAGAACCTGTTAGACAAGCAGGAGTGGCTGACGGAGCTGTCGGAGACCTCACCCTTTAACAGTTATACCGATGGCCCGGAGAAGAGTCTCGGCATTATCTGCTGTGGCATTGCCCACAACTACCTGATGGAGAATTATCCCGACGGATTATGCCCCTATCCGGTGCTGAAGATCGCCCAATACCCTGCACCCCGCAAGCTGATCCGCAAGATGGAGCAGGAGTGCGAAGAGCTGCTGATCATTGAAGAGGGATATCCGCTCATCGAAGAGCTCCTCACCGACTATTTCGGCAAAGGGACCAAAGTGTCGGGCCGATTGACCGGAGCACTCCCCCGCCGGGGCGAGCTGAATCCCGATCACGTGGCAACAGCTTTAGGCAGAGAACAGGCAACGGCCATGGAGGTTCCCAAATCGTTGGCAGGAAGACCGCCATCGCTCTGCGCCGGATGCGGTCACCAGGATACATACGTTGCTCTGAATGAGATCCTCGCCGACGTGGGTGCGGGCCGCGTATTCGCCGATATCGGCTGCTATACCCTCGGAGCACTGCCGCCCTACAACGCCATCAATACCTGCGTCGATATGGGAGCATCAATCACCATGGCCAAAGGAGCGGCCGACGCCGGTCTTACCCCGGTGTTTGCCGTCATTGGCGACTCTACCTTCACCCACTCGGGAATTACCGGACTCCTCGATTGTGTCATTGAAAAATCGAATGTCAATGTGATCATCGTTGACAACGAGGCAGTTGCTATGACCGGCGGCCAGGACTCATCGGCCAAAGGACGCATCGAAAAAATATGCGCAGGCATTGGCGTTGATCCGGAACACATCCGCCTCTTCGTGCCCCTAAAAAAGAACCACGATGAAATTGTAAGGATCATGCGCGAAGAGACGGCCTACCCGGGCGTTTCGGTGATGATCGGGCGTCGCGAGTGCGTGCAGCGGGTGGCTAAAATGAAAAAGATGAACAAAAAATAGCATAAGATGAAGACAGACATTATATTAGCCGGCGTCGGCGGACAGGGGATCCTATCCATTGCAGCATCGTTGGGTGCCGCCGCCCTCAATGAGAACTACTTTCTGAAACAGGCTGAAACCCATGGCATGAGCCAGCGAGGCGGCGAGGTGGTGTCACACCTGCGGATCGCCGACCACCCCATCTGGTCGGACCTCATCCCCACCGGCACCGCCGATATCATCCTCTCTGTTGAACCGATGGAGGCGCTTCGCTATGTCCCCTACCTCTCCAAAACAGGAAGCCTGGTGACTAACCAAGCGCCATTTGTCAATATCTCCAACTACCCCGATCTCGAAAACACCTTCGAAACCCTCTCAAAAAAGATAAACATCATCCGCATCGATGCCGACCAGATCGCAAAAGAAGCGGGCAACGCCAAAGCATCCAATATGGTGATGTTAGGTGCTGCCTCTCCGTTCATTGCAATTCACGAGGAGATAATCATCAAGGGAATAAAGTCCATTTTCCAATCCAAGGGCGAGGAGATCGTGGAGATGAATATCCGGGCATTCAAAGCCGGCAGAGCTTTCTCCCTGAGCCATCAAAAAAAATAACCCGCCGAAAAATGGACACAACCGAGATACTGATCCAGATCCGTAAAATCGTTCGTTCCATCAACCTGGAATCAAAAAAGATTGAAAAAGAGTACGGTGTGAGCATCCCCCAGGTGCTCTGCCTACAGTTTCTGCGCCAATCGAAGAACTACCAGGCCGGCCAGGGAGAGATCCGCCGGTTCCTGAACCTGAATGCAAGCACCACCACCGGCATCATCAGCCGGCTGGAAGCCAAAGGACTTATTGCCCGGCTCCCCAAATCGGGCGACAAACGGGTGGTGACCATTGCCCTGACCGCCAAAGGCGATCAACTGATGGAGCAGATGCCTGCCCTACTCCATGAACGACTGGAAGAGAAGCTGGGTAAACTGAGCGACCATACCATCCATACCGTGCAACAGAGCCTCGGACTGCTGGTGCAGGTTCTTGGCATCAATAACCTGGAGGCGTTCCCACTGAACGCCGGCGAATACACATCGGACAAAACCGAAATCTGACCGGAACCGATATAATCCCCCCCCAAAAAACCTAAATCCATCGCAAACCATTTTCCTGCCAAACAATCCCAATGGCCCTTGGCATGCCTGCTTACCAACTCATCTATGATTATTACTATGCCAGCAAAATCATATTATTCAACCTATTAACCAACCATTCCTAAGCCAATTCATTCAATTTAACGAAATCCGCAAATTCATTTCTATAAAAAAGTTTAAATTAAGTAACCGTTAAGTAACCATCAGAACTTTCTTATACAGCATTATATAAACAACTGGATAACAGTTTTTTTAACCAATAATTTCAGAACTCCTGACCCCATCCTTGGGGATCAATAAGTTGCCTTTTATTTA
>CAZILU010000183.1:0-5160 GCA_964540165.1 uncultured Mariniphaga sp. | reverse complement strand
GGCAAAGAGATGGAACTCTTCACCTTCTCGGAAGCGGTCGGGCAAGGACTTCCATTGTGGCTGCCCAAAGGTGCCCAACTGAGAATGCAATTAGAAGATTTTCTGAAACGGGTGCAAAAAATGTACGGTTACGATCAGGTAATCACACCACACATCGGCGATGTAAATCTATATAAGATATCGGGGCATTACGAAAAATACGGGAAAGACTCGTTCCAACCAATCAAAACCCCCGCCGAAGGGGAAGAGTACCTGTTAAAACCGATGAACTGCCCTCACCACTGTGAAATTTATAAGTCAAAACCCCACTCCTACAAAGACCTGCCCATTCGAATGGCAGAGTTTGGAACGGTTTACCGCTATGAACAAAGTGGGGAACTTCATGGATTAACGCGGGTTCGCGGTTTCACCCAGGATGATGCGCACATATTCTGCCGTCCCGACCAACTCAAAGATGAATTTAAAAAGGTAATCGATATCATCTTTATCATCTTTAAAGCGCTCAGCTTCGAAGAGTACACCGCGCAAATATCGCTGCGCGACCCAAATACGCCCGAAAAATACATCGGAACACCAGAAAACTGGGATAAAGCCGAACGGGCAATCATTGAAGCCTGCGAAGAAAAAGGACTAAATACCATCACGGAATTGGGAGAGGCTGCCTTTTATGGACCGAAACTCGATTTTATGATCAAGGATGCCCTGGGTCGCAGCTGGCAGTTAGGAACCATCCAGGTCGATTATAATCTGCCCGAAAGATTCCACTTAGAATACATTGGCACCGACGATAACCGCCACCGGCCGGTAATGATTCACCGTGCCCCATTCGGTTCGATGGAACGTTTTGTCGCCGTACTGATTGAACATACCGCCGGAAAATTCCCCCTCTGGCTCGCTCCGGAGCAGGCTGTAGTCTTACCAATCAGTGAAAAGTATAACGAATATGCCCAAAAAGTTTCAAATATTCTAAATAATTCCGATATTCGCACCGTGGTAGACGATCGTAATGAAAAGATTGGTAGAAAGATACGCGACAATGAGCTGAAAAGGATTCCCTACCTGCTGATCGTTGGCGAAAAAGAGCTGGAAACAGAAACCGTTTCCGTGCGGCGTCAGGGAGAAGGAGATATGGGGTCAATGTCATTGACCGGCTTTAGCGATCGGATTAATGAAGAAGTTCGAAATCAATTATCCGGATTGTATAACTAACCAAATGATAGGAGGACTTAACAATAGCTATTAAAAGAAAAGGACCCGGCCAGAATTATGTACGTAAAAAAGATACTGGCCCGCAACACAGAATCAACAGGTTCATCACTGCACCTCAGGTTCGGTTGGTCGGAGAAAATATTGAAAACCAAGGCGTATTTGCCTTAAGAGATGCCCTTCGGCTGGCAGAAGAGCTGGAACTCGACCTCGTGGAAATTTCGCCAAAAGCGGAACCTCCCGTTTGTAAAATAATCGACTACTCCAAGTTTCTCTACCAGCAGAAGAAGAAACAGAAAGAGATAAAGGCAAAAACGACCAAAGTGGTGGTTAAAGAGATCCGCTTTGGACCTCAGACCGATGAACACGACTTTGAGTTTAAAACCCGACATGCTGAAAAATTCCTGAAAGATGGAGCTAAGGTTAAAGCGTATGTCTTCTTTAAGGGAAGATCCATCCTCTTTAAAGAACAGGGGGAGATCCTGCTTCTTCGACTGGCCACCGAACTGGAAGATGTTGGCACGGTTGAGCAACTGCCTAAACTTGAAGGGAAACGAATGATCATGATGATTTCACCTAAAAAGAAATAATACAGTTCTTTGATAACATTTTAACAACGTAGGATTATGCCAAAAATGAAAACAAATTCCGGAGCTAAAAAACGTTTCAGGCTTACCGGAACAGGGAAAATTAAAAGGAAACATGCCTACAAAAGCCACATTTTGACTAAAAAGAGTACAAAACGTAAACGGAATCTCTCGTACTGGACGAACATTGATAAAACCAATGAGAGCAACGTTAAGCTTTTGCTGAACATGAAGTAAATCCTTTTAAAAAGTAAATGAGTTATTAACCAGGTTATTGTGCCTTAAAGAATCGCTTCAGATCATCGGAGGGAACGCCGGTAACCAAAAAAGTAAAAAGTATGCCAAGAAGTGTAAATCATGCAGCATCACGTGCCCGGAGGAAAAAAATTCTGAATCGGACGAAAGGTTATTTCGGAGCACGTAAAAATGTTTGGACAGCCGCGAAAAATACGTGGGAAAAGGGGCAACAGTATGCCTATCGCGACAGAAAAGCCAAAAAAAGAACGTTCCGTGGTCTGTGGATTCAGCGTATCAACGCTGCTGCCCGGTTAGAGGGGTTGTCCTATTCGCAGTTTATGGGATTATTGAAGAAAAACGATATTGAAATCAACAGAAAGGTACTTGCCGATTTGGCAATGAACCAGCCTGAAGCGTTCAAAGCAATCGTCGATAAAGTAAAATAACGAATTGTATAACGGGTGAAATAGATGAGCGGTTGTTCCGGCAGGGACAACCGCTTTTTTTTATAAAGAATATCTTTCTGATGTGACTACTCCCAGGCGTTGATCTCCTCTAACAACGCCCTTCCTAACACCACCGCACGCTCCTGCTCACCCGTTGCCAACGCCTCTGCCAGGCTGAGCGACGCTGCGCGTAACGCCTCCGAACGATTGCCAAGAGCTATAACCGCCCGGTAAATAACCGTGTAAAGCCGGGGATCTCTCCCCAAAACAGCCAGCTCTTCAAAAAAAGGTTCAAACATCTCATCAAGAGCACTCTTCATGGTAAGGGCCAGCCTTCCGGTCAAGTGAATACCCGTATACCGGATCAGATGCCTCTTTCCCCGGCACCACTCCAACGCTTTAATAAAGGCAAAGGGCGTTTTTACCCATAAGTTGGCTGAGGCCTGCTCGGCAATTTCACTATTCTCAAAGCTACGGGTCCAAAAATCCATCTGCTTCTCCGTCACATCGGCCGGATTGTCGAGTAACGTAGCCAGAATCATGCTCTCCCGCCACTGCTTGTTCCATAATTTTAACGCCAGCAGATGATCGGAAGCGTAATTACCGGCCATGGCCCTTAAATCGGTGATAGATACTCCCCAATTCATCTTATAATCAATACCTTGCTGCTTCATCACATCCGCTACAACACCATTCTTATGCACCCTGATCTGCTGAAGCAACTGCTGAAAAATCCGCTCAGTTTCGTTATTATCCAATAAAAACTCCATATTTCTAAATCTAAAAAATCGATTCGGCAAAAATAAACAAAGCCAGAATACCCAACGAATAGATCAGGTAACTCTTTACCGGTTGATATTCGGAAAACGAGAGCTTCCATCTTCTTTTCACCACCACCACCAGGTATATTTTTTCAAACAGATAGGCAATGAACGTAGCAAAAGCAACACCTGAAACACCCCAATAGCGGACAAAAAGAAGGCTCAGCCCAACATTAAGAATCAACTCCAGGAAGGAGGCAATCATCAGTTGCCTCGTCTGCTGAAGGCCGGTTAATATCGTCTGAGGCATCAAGACGCGACTGATCACCAACAACAGATAGATGTTAAATATGGTGGCACTCTCCCGAAAAGCCGGATTGAACAACCAGGGGAACAGTGGGTGGGAAACCAATATCAGTACCCCGGTAACCGGAAAAAGAAGGTGCATCAACCGGGTAATGTTCCGCTTCAGTTCTGCCAAATTCTCCCGCAGCCTCTCCTTCACTCCGAAAGCAGGCAGCAGGGCACTGCCTAATGCATTGGTCAACAAGACAGCCAGCGGGAGTTCTCGGGCCCCATATCGAAAAACGGCAAAGGTGCTTTCATCAAATTTCGAGGTGACAATAAATCCGTCTACGTACTGTGCGGTGCCACTCAAAAGGGTGGAGAGCACCAATGGCCCTCCCAACCGAAGATGGTCGCGAACAAACGGCATCGAGAAATGAATCTCCGAATGGATGATGAAAAGACGCCACATCCAAACATACCGGAACAGAGAGGCAATAACCAGCCCCAACATAGCCCAACGAACAGGCAATCCGGCTATTACCGGAGCTGCTACCAACAAAAACTGAAGAGAAAAAGAGATAACGGCATAAACGACCAGCGGCCGGTTTTGTTTCCGTATCAGATAAAAGTACTCAACCATATTGGCTGGCACCCCAAAAATCAGATAGATAAACATTAACCCTGGTGACGGAACATCGTTTCCCCGAAGAAAAGCACTTCCAATCAGCGGATGAAAAAAGAGAAACATCAGGGCAACAACCATACTAATCAGAGAGATAACCACAAAAGAGCTAAAGATAGCCGTGGAGCTGTGCTCCTTCATGGAAGAGACCGGCAGCATGGCTTTCAACAGCCCGTTCAGCCAAAAATAACTGACAGCACCAGCTAAAAACAGAAATGTCTCATACGTACCAATGGCATTCTGAGAAAGACCCGCTTTGGCAAAGACAATCCCGGTAACGACCAGTGTGGCATACCTTACCAGGTGAAAAAACTGAAATGATGAAATGCTGTTGAATCTGTTCCTCATAATTTTTACTGCACCCTAAAAGTATAAAAATTATCAATTTTGAACTATCTTTGCTTAAAACCGTTGCGATGGCACAGCTAAAAGGATGGTCCCGAAACTTACTTCTCATTGCCGGAGGTCTTTTCCTCATATTTTTGCTTTGGTATTTCAGTGCCATCGTTACCTATGTGTTAATTTCCGTTGTCCTCTCTTTCATCGGGCGCCCCCTGGTAAACTGGATTACACTGATCCGATACAGAAAATTTTACATACCTAAAGGGGTAGCAGCCTTTTTGACACTGATCGTGATCTGGGTTCTTTTCATCTCCTTCTTCATCTTCATCATACCACTGCTGGCAAAGGAGTTGCAGATCCTTTCGAGGATAGACCTAAATGCCTTTTTTGACTCCATCGAGGAGCCGATGACCAAACTGTTAAAACTCATCGGGAAAGAACCACTGGTCATTGACGACCGCTCATTCTACGATCTTTTTGTGGATCAGCTGACAGCTAAAGTGGATTTCTCACAACTATCTAACATCTTTGGCTTTATTGCCGGCACCATTGGTGAGCTGCTGATGGCCTTCTTTTCCGTCTCTTTCATCACCTTCTTCTTTTTAAAAGAG
>CAZILU010000182.1:0-5167 GCA_964540165.1 uncultured Mariniphaga sp. | reverse complement strand
TTTTTTATCGTTTTAAGTTAATAGACATGTGACTCACTGTTCATCTCTTCATCGGTAACCTTTTTCCGGTTCATGGCCCTCCAGAAGTAGTAGATGTAGGCAAAAATAAACGGAATCATCAATGAAACATAGCTCATCACCGTGAGCGTGAAATGGCTTGAGGAGGCATTCTGAATGGTCAGTGATGACTGCATGTCGGATAGCGACGGGTAGAACGAGGTGTTGTTAAATCCGGCCAGGATAAAGAGTACAAAAACGGTCAGCACCGTTCCCGGTCCGGCAAACAGAAATCCGTTATCGCGCTTTCTGAAGAGAACCGTAACAATACCCCAGAGCACAGCCCCCACGCCTAACAGGAAAAGAACCAGTGCTACCGGCATCTGGATCAGGTTGTGCCAGTATTTAAACCGCTCGGCCGAGACCACACCCGATTCAGGATCTACGGCAAATCCCTCTTTTAAGAAGAGAGTAATCACAAAGTAGAGAAATACGATCAGGAATGGCAGGGCACAGAAGAGTAATTTTTTGCGCGACCGGGCCACGATGGGTTCGTTGTCGATGGTATAGACAAAGTAGAGCAGACCGAGGGTTCGTGCCAGGAAAAAGACCGTTGCACCCAACGCCACATTGTGGATGTTGAGCACAGCCTCCAGTCCGCGTGCCGGATTTTGCCAGAGTACCTGGTTCATGTCGTTCAGCACGAACTCAGCGCCGTTAAAGAAAGTTCCCACCGCCGTGCCAATGAGTATGGTTCCGGCCACTCCGTTGATCACCAGAAATATCTCATACGTTTTAGCGCCTAAAAAGTTCGCGGGTTTTTTTCGGAACTCGTAAGAGACTGCCTGTATGATAAAGGCCGCCAGGATCAGCAACCACACCCAGTAGGCGCCGCCAAAGCTGGTAGCATAGAACAAGGGGAAAGAGGCAAAAAAGGCACCGCCAAAGGTTACCAGGGTGGTAAAGGTAAACTCCCATTTACGCCCCAGCGTGTTGAGCAGAATCGTCTTCTCGCCCTCTGTTTTACCAATCGTATAGAGGAGGGTTTGCCCTCCCTGCACAAAGGTCAGAAATACAAACAGGGCTCCCAGAATGGAGATAATCACCCACCAGTATTGTTGCAAAACTAAATGTGACAGATTTTCAAACATAACTTGCTTCCTCCTTTATCAATGTTTTGGTCCGATTTTAATTTGTCGGAACATAATTTTTAACTCGGCAATCAACAATATGGTGAACAGTACCACGAAGAGCCAGAAGGTCAGTTTAACCGATCCGGCACTGATGCGGGTCACGCCGGCCATCGTCGGCATCAGATCCTGCACCACCCAGGGCTGACGCCCCACCTCGGCAACGATCCACCCCGTCATGCTGGCAATGTATGCCAGGGGAATGGCAAAAACGGCAAAGCGCAAAAACCAGCGCCATTGAGTAATATCCTTCATCAACAGAAGGAAGAGTGACAAAGCAAAAAGCCCAATAAATAAAAATCCAAGGCCTACCATGATGTGAAAACTGTAGAAGGTCAATGGCACATTGGGAACCAGTTCTTTCACATCGGTGAAATACCCATAACCAAAGTACCGGAAATATTGCTCCTTAAATGCTTCGCTGGTGAGCTCTGCACGCAGGGTTTCGGCAACCGCCTCATTCCCGCTCTTTTTGGCCTCTTTAAACGCAGCCAGTTTCGTTATGGCTACCTTCCCCCGTGCAATTTTTTCGGAAGCAGGTATGATTCCCTGCGCCTCATTTCCCTCTAACAGATCGTTGATACCCGGAACAAATGCATTCCAGTCGGCAAAGGCTAAGAATGAGAGGAATTTGGGAATCTCCATCTTCACATAGAAGTTGCTCAGAGGCTCCGAATCGCGATCGGTATTGGCATCTTTCAACACACCAACAGCAACCAGTCCGGCTCCCGCCTCTCCGTTATACAACCCCTCCATGGCAGCCAGCTTCATAGGCTGGGTTACCGCAACCGACTTCGCGGAGCTGTCGCCCGTGCCGACCAGATAAACAGAGGAGATCAGTCCAAAGACCGCAGCCACCAGAATGCTCTTCTTTGCCAGGGAGACCTCCCGCTTCTTTAGCAAGAACCAGGAGGAGACGCCGATCACAAAAACAGAGGCTAATACAAATCCGGAGGAGGTGGTATGCAGAAACTTATCAACTGCGACCTGCGAAAAAAGAACCTCCCAGAAATTGCTCATCTCGTTGCGGGCGGTATCGGGATTAAAGGTCATGCCTACCGGATTTTGCATCCAGCCATTAGCAACCAATATCCACAGAGCCGACAGATTCGCACCAATGGCCGTCAGCCAGGAGGCGAGGAGATGGGTCTTCTTGCTCACCTTATTCCAACCGAAAAACATAATGGCAATAAAGGTCGATTCCATGAAAAAAGCCAGCATGCCTTCCACGGCCAGCGGCGCTCCAAATATGTCACCGACAAACCAGGAGTAACTCGACCAGTTGGTGCCAAACTCAAACTCCAGAATGATGCCCGTGGCAACGCCAATGGCAAAGTTGATTCCAAAAAGGGTCATCCAAAACTTGGTCATCCGCTTCCACTCCTCATTACCCGTCTTCACGTAAATGGTCTCCATAAACGCAATGATAAAGGTGATGCCCAGTGTTAATGGTACGAACAACCAATGGTACATGGCCGTGAGAGCAAATTGTGCCCTCGACCAGTCAACTAATGATAGATCAACATTTTCAACCATAACTATTTTTTGGGTTCAGTTAATATTTCCAGTACATAATCGCTTCGCTCCTGGTCCGTCTCAAATTTAGAGTTTAAAAAATCAGGGAAAAAGAAGATCTTCAGTATGACGAACATAACAAATAATTTAATCAGTATGATCAGCCATACCTGCTTTCCCCATGTTCCCATCGAACGAAAACCACCCAGATAAAAATTCCAGATACGAATAAAAATATTTCCGGTGTTTTTCTTCATAACTCAGTTTAGAATCGTTGAAAAGTAAAAATAGTGCAATCACGAAATACCGGCTTTCGAAAAAATATGTTATACAACATGAATTTTTCGATCATAAAATACAAACATACGATCTTTTTTTTAAAAAAAATCGTCAATTCTCAATAACCCAACAGAATCAGATCAATGGTATTATTTTCCCTTCCGCCAGCGGTAGCCGACGGTTCGCACGGGAAAGATCCCGTGGCTGACCGATTTCACATCTTCAATGGAGTAGAATGCTTTGGGATTGGTGGCTTTCACAATGTTTTCCACCTTTTGAATCTCATTTCGTTTTATGATGCTGTAGATAATGCTGACATTTTCGGTTCCCCCTTTGGCTTCGTGATGGGTAATTCCGTAACCGGCTCTCTTCAGATTTTCGATCAGATCATAAGCACTTTTCCTGGTAATAATCTGGATTTTGACAATTCCCATAGCCAACCGTTCTTCAATGATTAATCCAATATAATTTCCGGTAGCGAAACCTGCGGCATAAGCGATATAACAGAGCCAGTTGTCAAGGTTTTCAAATATGCGGGATATGGCCAATAACCAGATCAGAACTTCAAAAAATCCAAGAAAAGGAGCCCAGAATTTCTGTCCTTTCGATACCATAACAATCCGGATGGTACCGATGGTGACATCCATGATTCTGGAGATAAAGATCAGTACCGGAAGAAGCAGGTAGGTAAACAGATCGCTTTCGATAAATGTCTCTAATAAAACCATCTCACAAATATAATAAATAAACGACTCCGGGGCAGGGTACCGGGCACTTCTCAGGGTTAAAACTCAGATTTGAAATGGAAACGGATATCTTTAAACTCGTCTTGTGCCATTTGCAGGATAAATGGTGAATCGGCCATAAAGACATCCCTGCCCAGTTTATCTTTAGCCATTTTTTGATGTTTCCGTTTTTTGAACAGGGTGATTGCATCGGGATTATCCGACTCAACCCAGCAGGCTTTATACATCGTAAGCGGTTCGAACCGGCATTTGGCACCATACTCATGTTCCAGCCGGAATTGAATTACTTCAAACTGCAACTGCCCGACGGTTCCCACAATTTTCCGTCCATTAAACTGGCTCACAAAAAGCTGGGCGACGCCTTCATCCATCAGGTGGTCGATTCCCTTGTTCAGTTGCTTTGATCGCATTGGATCGGCATTCTCGATGTAGCGGAACAGTTCCGGTGAGAAGCTGGGTATCCCTTTATAATGAATCACTTCGCCATCGGTCAGCGTGTCACCGATAATAAAGCTGCCGTTATCGGGCACACCAATGATATCGCCGGGAAACGCCTCTTCGATCACCTCTTTTTGGGCGGCCATAAAGGCTGTAGGGCTGGTAATGCGTATGTTCTTTCCCAGCCTCATGTGTGCATAAAATTTATTGCGTTCGAACCTTCCCGAGCACACTTTCACGAAGGCAATCCGGCTCCGGTGGTTTGGATCGATATTGGCATGAATTTTAAATACAAATCCGGAGAAGGTCTCTTCCCAGGGTTTCACCTCGCGCTCTTCCGAAAAAGAGGGCAGGGGGGGAGGGGCGATTTCCAGAAAAGCGTGCAGCAACTCCTGCACGCCAAAGTTATAAAGGGCACTGCCAAAGAATACCGGGGCGAGGCTTCCCTGCAGGTAGTCGGCGCGACGGAATTCCGGGTAAACGCCCTCCACCAGCTCCAGCTCATCGCGCAGGATTTGAGCATCAGTGCCTAAGTAGTTCTCTAACTCAGCTTCGTTCAGATCTTTAAAATCGATGCTCTCCTCCATCTCCTGGATATTGGGATTGAACAGCTTCAGGCTCTGTTCGTAGATGCTGTATACCCCTTTGAAATTATCTCCGCTGCTAATAGGCCAGCTCAATGGCCGGACCTTGATCTGCAGCTGATCTTCGATCTCGTCGAGGATCATAAACGGATCCCGGGCAGGGCGGTCCATCTTGTTGATGAACACCATAACCGGCGTTTTTCGCATACGGCAAACGTTCATCAGCTTCTCGGTTTGCGGTTCCACCCCTTTGGCTGCATCGATAACAATGATCACGCTGTCGACTGCCGTCAGGGTGCGGAAAGTATCCTCTTGGAAATCCTGGTGCCCCGGGGTGTCAAGGATATTGACCTTATAGCCGTTATACTCAAATCCCATGACCGAGGTTGCCACAGAAATACCGCGTTGGCGCTCAATC
>CAZILU010000181.1:0-5258 GCA_964540165.1 uncultured Mariniphaga sp. | reverse complement strand
TAATAATTCTTTTTTTTGCTTTTGCCCTGATTATGGCAGGCGCGTGGGCTTATAAACATTACTTATACATTTTTAAAGAGAATGTAAAAAGTGAGCGCCCCTTCATTGTGCCTGAAGGCGCAACATTCGAAGCGGTAGTTGACACCCTTCAATCCAACGATATTCTTTTCAATGTCAAAGCCTTCCGTTGGGTGTCAAAAAAGAAAAATTACCCGTCACTGATTAAAACCGGGAGGTATCTGGTTAAAAAAGGCATGAATACGAACCAGATCGTTAATAAACTTCGTGCCGGCGAACAAGAGCCTTTGGATGTTACGTTTAACCTGGTTCGATGGAAAGAAGATCTGGCAGGGAAGATCAGCCGGTACCTTCAGGCCGACTCACTTTCTGTTCTGAGTCTGTTTGAAGATGAAAAAAGGATAGCCGCGTTTGGATTTACAACGCAGACCTTTCCTGCCATGTTTATACCCAATACATACCAATTTTACTGGACAACAACCGCCGATGAATTTGCCGATCGCATGAAACGTGAGTACGATATGTTCTGGAGCCAATCCAGGCGGCAAAAAGCAGAAGCCATTGGTCTCTCTCCCGTGGAAGTAGCTACACTGGCCTCAATCATACAGGAAGAGACAGCAAAAGCGGAAGAGTTGCCCAGGGTTGCCGGTCTGTACATCAACCGGATAAAAAGAGGTATCCCGCTACAGGCAGATCCCACCGTGCGGTTTGCCGTCGGTGATTTTACCCTGCGGCGCATTCTGCTGGTTCATCTGGAAGTTGACTCCCCATACAATACGTATAAACATATCGGATTACCCCCCGGCCCCATTAATTTTCCGGAAATTTCTGCCATCGACGGGGTGTTAAATTTTGAAAAACACGATTACCTTTTTATGGTAGCGAAGGAAGATTTCTCAGGATACCATAACTTCTCCAAAACACTGGCAGAACACAACCGTCATGCAGCCCGCTATCGGGCCGCACTTAACGATCGAAAAATTTGGAAATAAAATAATTACCATAAAAAGAAAGTTCAACCAACCGAAAATAAACATTTAACCGGCAGGCATTACTATCCTCCATCAGTCGCTTTCTAACTAAGAACATATATTAAAAATTTCTTAACCAATTAAAATTTTAAAGAGATGAAGAATTATTATCGATTATTTGCCGCACTTACGCTGCTTCTTTTTACCGTACAGATTAAGGCAGAGATCAAACTACCTGCCGTTATTGGGAGCCACATGGTACTGCAGCAACAAACCAATGCTGCGCTTTGGGGAAAAGCAGCGGAGAACAAAACGGTAACCGTAACCACTTCATGGGATAAAAAAACGTATAAATCCCGGTCCGATGCCAATGGCAACTGGAAAGTTCAGGTGGCAACGCCATCGGCCGGTGGCCCCTATTCCATCAATATTTCAGATGGAAAAGGTGTGACATTAGAGAACATAATGATTGGGGAGGTTTGGGTTTGCTCTGGTCAGTCGAATATGCAAATGATCATGCAGGGGTATTTCAATCAGCCGGTATTGGGAGCAAATGAAGCCATAGCCACCTCCGCCAATGAGCAGATCAGGCTCTTTTCGGTGGAGAGAAACCATAGCCTGGAGCCGCTCGATGATTTTAAAGGGCAATGGCTGGAGTGCCTTCCCGGAAATGTGGCAAACTTTAGCGCCACCGCGTACTTTTTCGGCAAAATGGTGCAAGAGGCGTTAGGTGTACCGGTAGGATTAATCTGCTCCAGTTGGGGAGGCACACGAATTGAGCCCTGGATGAGTGCTAACGGCATCAAGCCTTTCGACTGGGTAAAAATTAAGGAAGATGCTACCCCCGAAACCATAAACCAGGGAACACCGACAGCCCTTTTCAATGCCATGATCGCGCCAATGACCCGATATGCCATTCGTGGTGCCATTTGGTATCAGGGAGAGTCGAACCGTAATGAACCTGACCGGTATGAAAAACTGATACCGGGCATGATCCAGAGCTGGAGGGACGCCTGGGGAATTGGCGATTTTCCGTTCTATTATGTACAGATTGCGCCCTACCATTACGGCATGACCGGAACAAGTTCTGCCTACCTCCGGGAAGCCCAGTTGAACGCTTCCAACGCCCTGCCCAACATAGGGATGGCCTGTCTGATGGATGCCGGTGAAGCATACTGCATTCATCCTTCCAATAAAAAAGCCGCCGGCGACCGGCTGGCATACCTGGCACTGGCAAAAACGTATGGAATCGAAGGGGTAGAATTCTCAGGCCCCGTACTCAAAGAGGTAATTATTGAAGGCAGTATTGTAAAACTAACCTTTGATCATGCTAAAAACGGATTAACAACGTTCGGAAAACCCTTGGAAAACTTCTATCTTTCGGGCAACAACCAACGCTTTGTTCCGGCCCAGGCATCCATAACCAGGGAAGGAATCACCCTGTGCTCTCCTATGGTAGACAAACCGGTAGCTGTTCGTTATGCATTCGATGATTTTGTGGTAGGAGAACTTTATAATAACGAAGGATTACCCGCTTCATCGTTCAGAACCGATACGTGGTAATCAGCTAACTTTCAACCGAACCAATACAGTTTACCTCTCTTTCGAGGCGAACACCAAATTTTTCAAAAACCGACAGGGCGATCTTTTCCGAGAAAAGAAAGATCTCCCTGCCGGTTGCATTTCCGTAATTAACCAGAACAAGGGCCTGGTTTTCATGCATCCCGACATTCCCTTCCCGACGCCCTCTCCAGCCTGCTTTTTCGATAAGCCAGCCGGCAGCCAGCTTCACCTCTCCTTCAGACACCGGATAAAACGGTGCTTCAGGAAACTGATCACTGATCTTTTTCGCCACAGATCTCTCCACAACCGGATTTTTAAAGAAACTTCCTGCATTTCCAAGTTCCGATACTTTGGGAAGTTTTGAATTTCTTATGGAAATTACCGCCTTTCGGATATTCGTAAGATTCACATCACCCATATATCTAACCTGCTCCTCCAACTGCCCATACTGCAGGTTAAACTCCGGATATTTTTCCATCCGGAAGAGCACTGACGTGACAACAAACCGATTTTTTAGCTGCTGTTTGAAGATACTCTCCCGATAACTGAAGCCACACGCTTTACCATGTAACTCCAGCCACTGGTTCTCCTGAAGATCATACCCCTTAACCGATTCAATCAGGTTGCCCGCCTCCTGGCCATATGCCCCAATATTTTGTACCGGCGCGGCACCCACACGACCAGGAATCAGCGATAAATTTTCAGCGCCCCCATAATCTCTGTCAACACAGTATTGCACAAAATCATCCCAAACCTCTCCGGCACCAACTTCGATCCAGATATGCCGACGATCCTCTTTTACCGGAGTGATCCCAGGAACATTAGGATGGATGATCACACCGTTAAAATCGGTAATAAAAAGAAGATTGCTGCCTCCTCCCAGCACCAAAATTGGCAGCTCTTTCCATGGGGTGTTCGATTGAATGAACCCTGGCAAATCTTCCGGCTCTGTAAATTCAAAAAAGTAGCGGGTTGTAGCAGAAACACCAAACGTATTGTGCAAAAACAAATTATAATGCTCAGAAAAACGAATCATCGGTTTTTTCGACAAAGATAGAAAAAGTAACGGTGATTGCTTTCCGGTTTCGGAGAGCCGGGTCATTCAGAGCAAAACATTACCTTTGCGCTCATGAATCAATTTGATGTTATCGTCATTGGAGCCGGACCAGCGGGATTGCTGGCTGCGGGCCGGGCAGCCGAACTGGGAGCAAACGTGCTTCTGCTGGAGAAAATGCGGTCGGCCGGACGGAAACTTCTGATTACCGGAAAAGGACGATGCAATATTACCAACGACGCTTCACCCGGGGAGTTTGTCAAACAGATCAATCCCGACGGACGGTTTCTGCGAAATGCCTTCTCCCGGTTCTTCTCCGGAGACATCATTGATCTGCTTAATAAACAAGGCGTTGAGTCGGTTTTAGAGCGGGGAGGACGCTATTTCCCGGCATCCAACCGGTCGGCCGATGTGCTGAATGCCCTCTTGAAATGGATCGAATCACTCAGAGTAGATATCCGCTTTAATCAACAGGTCGGGCAAATTTTAACCGATAACAACCGCATCACAGGCGTAATTTCCAACGGCATAGCCTTCACAGCACCTGCCGTCATTATTGCCACCGGAGGTAAGTCCTACCCGGCCACAGGGTCCACTGGTGATGGTTACCATTTGGCAGCAAACGCAGGTCACACCATCATAAAACCGGCACCTGCGCTCGTTCCTCTCGAAACCCGGGGTGACCGGGCACAACGGCTGCAAGGACTAAACCTGAAAAATGTAAAAGCATCGGTGTGGGTAAATGGCAAAAAAGAGGGCGATGATTTCGGAGAGATGATCTTCACCCATTTTGGATTGTCGGGCCCCATCATTCTTACCCTAAGCCGGCTGGTGGTTGCCGCCCTTCAGAAAAAAGAGAGGGTGGAGATATCAATTGATCTGAAACCGGCATTGGATGAGCAGAAACTGGATAGTCGCCTGCTGCGCGACCTGAATGAACACGGTAAAATGCAGCTCGACAATATCTTTCGTCAGTGGCTCCCTGCATCCATGATCCCGGTATTCCTTGAAACGCTGAATCTTGATCCGGCCAAATTGTGCCATCAGGTCACATCAACAGAGCGAAAAAATATCCGCTTCTTATTGAAAAACCTGAAATTCGAAGTTATAAATCATCGGACATATAAAGAGGCTATCATCACCTCGGGAGGGGTGGATATCAAAGAGATATCACCAAAAACCATGGAATCGAAAAAGGTAAGGGGACTCTATTTTGCCGGAGAAATTCTCGATGTGGATGGCAAAACCGGAGGTTATAATCTGCAGATTGCCTGGTCGACCGGCTGGCTGGCTGGCGATTCCAGCGTTAATAATGGATAAATGAGTCAAAAAAATTCAAAGGCGGGTAAACCACCGGGATAAAATCTCATTCAACTCATCGGCACTGAACACACCCTCTCCACTCCACAAGGGCTCTCCCTCCATGAAAACCATAAATGTGGGAATCCGGCGAATTTGGTAATTACTGGCAATAAAGGGATGATTATCGACATTCACACGGACAATTTTCACCGTTTTAAACGCCTGCTTAACCTGTTTTATAACAGGTTCCATCTGCTTGCATGGGCCGCACCAGTCGGCATAAAAATCAACCAGCACCGGTTTAGGAGAATTTATGCATTGTAAAAACCGTGGATTCATGGTTCAACTTC
>CAZILU010000180.1:0-5258 GCA_964540165.1 uncultured Mariniphaga sp. | reverse complement strand
TCCCATTTTTTTTGAAAAAATAAACCAACTAATACCAAAAAGCTGAAAATCAAATTGAAAACATATTCCATATAGGTTAACAGTGAGGTTAACAAAACGGAAAAATCCGAACAAACCGGGATCACCCCCCGTCAGAAGATCTTTCCACGACACCCGATAACAGCAGTAGCTTACCTGAAATTTTCCTGCCGCGGGCACACAAAAAACAGTCCATCTCCCCAGGCAAGGCTATTTCCATCCGCCAAACCATAGGATATTGATTCAAAAAGTGTAAATTCGCATATAAATATAATACTGAAAAATCGTGTCAAAAAATCTGGTAATCATTCCCACCTATAATGAAAAGGAGAATGTTGAAAAGATGGTCCGAAAGGTATTCTCTCTTCAGGTACCTTTTCATCTGCTTATTGTAGAAGATAACTCCCCCGATGGTACTGCAGCGATAGTAAAGAAGTTACAAAAGGAGTTTCCCGATCGGCTGCATTTGCTGGAGCGAAAGGGGAAGCTGGGGCTGGGAACAGCCTATATTGCCGGATTTCGCTGGGCACTGCAGGATGGCTATGAGTACATTTGTGAGATGGACTGTGACTTCTCCCACAACCCGGATGACCTGGAGCGGCTATGGCAGGCGGTATACGATGGGGCTGATCTGGCCATCGGATCGCGCTACATTTCAGGAATTAATGTGATTAACTGGCCACTAGGCCGGGTACTGATGTCTTACTTTGCCTCCCAATATGTTCGCATCGTTACCGGCATGAATGTCATGGATACCACGGCAGGATTCAAATGCTACCGGCGGAAGGTATTGGAAACCATAAACCTGGACCGGATAAAAATGATCGGATATGGATTTCAGATAGAGATGAAATTTACGGCGTATAAACTGGGATTTAAAATCATAGAGGTCCCCATCGTCTTTACCGACCGTAAGGAGGGCACATCCAAAATGAGTGGAGGCATCTTTAATGAAGCCTTTTGGGGAGTTATAAAGATGAAAGTAATGAGTTGGTTCAGAAAATATAAATAGTAATGTCTGAAAATAACCCTAAAAGGCTGTTCCTATTAGATGCTTATGCCCTTATTTACCGCAGTTACTACGCCTTTATCCGTAATCCACGTTTCAACTCAAAGGGCGTAAATACCTCGGCTATGCTTGGTTTCACCAATACCCTGCTGCAACTGCTCGAAATAGAAAATCCCGGCCACATCGGCGTTGTATTTGATGTTTCGGCCCCTACCTTCCGGCACGAGCTCTATGAAGCGTACAAGGCAAACCGCGAAGAGATGCCCGAGGACTTGCGCCGGTCGATCCCCTATATTCGCAGAATCATTGAAGCGTTTAACATACCCATCATTGAAAAAGAGGGATTTGAAGCCGACGACGTGATTGGCACCCTGGCACAAAAGGCAAAGCAAGAAGGATATGATGTCTTTATGATGACACCGGATAAGGATTATGCCCAGTTGGTTGACGAGCATGTTTGGATGTACAAACCTGCCAAACCGGGAGGATCGCCCGAGGTGTGGGGGCCTTCCGAAGTAAAATCCAATTTTGGCATTGACAGCCCGGAACAGGTGATCGACATATTAGGGCTGATGGGCGATAGTTCCGATAACATTCCGGGATGCCCGGGTATTGGTCCAAAAACAGCAGAAAAGCTCATCTCTGAATTTGGATCAATTGATGGTATTTACAACCAGATTGACCAGCTAAAAGGAAAGCAAAAAGAGAATCTGATAGCGTTTGAAGAGCAGGTAAGGCTCTCCCGAAGGCTGGCAACCATCGTTCAGGATGTCCCCATCGAATTCGATCCGAAAGCATTGGAGCGAGAGGAGATGAACCGGGAGGTATTAAAAGCACTTTTCGAAGATCTTGAATTCCGAACCTTAGCCGAACGGCTGAACATCAATAAAATAAAGCCTGCTACAGCTCAGCAACAGTCACTTTTTGATGACGAGATCTCCACCCGGCAACCTCCAGCCCAAAAAGAGCGGCTTGAGACCATCCCGCATCAGTACTACCTGGTTGAGACAGCGATGCAACGAGCCAGCCTGCGGGCTGAATTGTCAATCACCGAAGCCTTCTGCTTCGATACCGAAACCACCGGGCTCGACACTCACACCGCCGAACTGGTCTGTATCTCTTTTGCATTCCGGAAACACGAAGCCTACTGTGTCCTGGTTCCTAAAAACCGAAAAGAGGCTCTCGAAGTTGTGCAGGAGTTCCGTGAAATTTTCAGCGATGAAAAGATCCTTAAAATTGGGCAAAACCTGAAATTCGACCTGCTTATGCTTGCCAATTACGGGATCAGCGTGAAAGGGAAACTGTATGACACCATGCTGGCTCACTACCTCATACAACCGGAACAGAAGCATAACCTCGACTACCTCTGCGAAATCTACCTGAATTATCAAAAGGTGCCTACCGAAACCCTGATCGGCAGCAAAGGCGCCAACCAGGCCAATATGCGTTCGGTACCCGTTGAAAAGCTGGCTGACTACGCATGCGAAGATGCTGATCTGACGCTGCAACTCAAAGATGCCATCGATCCGGAATTAGACCAATACGAGGTGCGTGACCTGTTCGAAATCATCGAAATGCCCCTGGTACCCGTTCTGGTTCACATGGAGCAGGCCGGTGTTAAACTGGATACGGCCGCCCTGCGGGATTATGCCGTTATCCTTCGGGAACAACTAACCACCATAGAGCAAGAGATATACGACCTCGCCGGTGAAGCATTCAATATTGCATCACCCAAACAATTAGGTCCTATCCTGTTTGAAAAATTGAAAATATCTCCCGGTGGAACCGCCAAAAAAACCAAAACAAAGCAATACTCTACTTCCGAAGAGGTACTGATCAGGCTGGCCGATAAGCATCCGGTTATAAATAAGATACTGGAATTTCGGGGGCTGAAAAAACTCCTCTCAACCTACGTTGAAACCTTACCTCAACTGGTTCATAAAAAATCAGGCAAATTACACACCTCATACAACCAGGCGATTACAGCTACCGGAAGATTAAGCTCGGTTAATCCCAACCTGCAAAACATTCCCATCCGTGATGAGAACGGCAGAGAGATCAGAAGAGCATTTATTCCCACCGATGACGAGCATGTTTTTCTCTCGGCCGACTACTCCCAGATTGAATTGAGAATCATGGCGGCCATCAGTGGTGATCCCGATATGGTTCAGGCCTTTCGCGAGGGAAAAGATATTCACGCCATTACTGCAGCAAAAATCTTTAAAGTACCCGAACCGGAAGTCACCTCCGACATGCGCCGAAAAGCAAAAACCGCCAACTTCGGCATCATTTACGGGATCTCCGCCTTCGGACTTTCACAGCGTCTCAATATTCCACGCTCAGAAGCGAAAGAACTGATCGAAGGCTATTTTGATAACTTCCCTGGCATCAAGACCTTTATGGATAAGCAGATCGATTTTGCAAGAAAAAATGGATTCGTGCAAACAATTAAAGGACGAAAACGTTATTTAGGTGATATTAATTCAGTTAATGCAGTGGTGCGTGGTGTAGCCGAACGGAATGCCATCAACGCTCCAATCCAGGGATCTGCTGCTGATATCATCAAAGTAGCCATGATCCGGATTTTTGAGCAGATGGAGAAGCGAAAGCTGAAATCGAAAATGATCCTGCAGGTTCACGATGAGCTCAACTTCGATGCATGCATATCTGAATTGGAGATAATGAAAGAGATTGTAACATTTGAAATGGAACATGCCGTTGAACTGAGCCTCCCCCTCACCGTGGAGATTAACGCTGCAACCAACTGGCTTGATGCTCATTAAAAAAAATGGATAAATTTACAGACATAGAGAGCGAAGAGGAATACAGGGATGCACTTCACCGGTTCATCGAATTGTGCCAGTCACAAAAAGATAATGATGATCTGAATGAGCTGATCCTGCTTACCGACCTGATGGAGAAATATGAACGTGCCAATTGTGGGTCGAACTAATTTCTGTGGATTGAGATTCAATCATTCCGAGAGCACCCCTCACCCGAGCAAAAAAATTGTTATTTTCACCCGGTCATACCCGGAAAAATTTTAAACCACAACGAAACATTCCCGGAGTACGCCGGCAAGGTCTGAGCAACGTCAGACAGATTCTTTTTGATACCTTATACAAGAGAGCAATAGAAGTGAGATGAAACGACCATGACGATTCTTGACACAAACGAGCAGGATTAAAATTATGGGAGTTCCATCTCATACCTTTGAAAACTTACAATTTTAATGAGATGAAAAAATTTCTTCCCGACTGGTTTATCACCGGACTGGTTCTCATGATCCTGGTTGCCTGGATCAGGCCGGGGATTGGCATGGGTACCACACCCGTCGATCTGGGTACGGTCGTCGATATCGGGGTGATGCTCATTTTTTTTTTCTACGGCATTAAATTAGATACCCGGAAGCTGAAGACTGGCATGCGGAACTGGAAAATGCACCTGGCTGTTCAACTGACCACCTTCCTGCTCTTTCCTCTGTTGGTATTACCGTTTTATCCGATGGTTAAAGGCACCGGCTACGAGTTAATCTGGCTGGGAACCTTCTTCCTGGCCGCCCTGCCCTCAACGGTCTCCTCTTCGGTGGTGATGGTCTCCATTGCCGGCGGCAACATTCCCGGGGCCATATTTAATGCCAGCATCTCCGGTATCATCGGCATTGTAATGACCCCTTTCTGGATGAGTTTTTTCCTCAACAGCCAGGCAACCGGAACAGATACCGGCCACATCCTTCTTCAGTTGATCACCCGGATCATCGTGCCGGTAATTGCCGGAATCCTTTTGCACGCTGTTCTTTACCGGCACATCAGCAAATACCTGGTTCCCCTCGCCACCTTCGATAAAGTGATCATCCTGCTAATCGTTTACGAATCATTCAGCCACTCCTTTCTTGACGGGCTCTTTTCGGGGATAAGCTGGACCCTTCTGGCAACTCTTTTTGTGGTCGTCATACTCCTCTTTTTCGTTGTCCTTAACGCTACCCGATTGCTGGCCCATAAGCTTGTCTTCCCGAAAGAGGATCGCATCACATTGCAGTTTGCCGGTACAAAAAAATCGCTCGTCCATGGCTCCGTATTTGCCAATGTGCTATTCAGCGGTATCAGCGGCACCGGGGTTTTGCTCCTGCCCATCATGATCTACCACAGCTTCCAGCTCTTCTACATCAGCATTCTGGCACGGAATATGCAACGCCAGGAGGCCAGCACCCGCAAAGGTTAACCGGATGTAT
>CAZILU010000179.1:0-5286 GCA_964540165.1 uncultured Mariniphaga sp. | reverse complement strand
TCTAAGTTTGTGAAAAATTTTCTGAATATTGAGGTATCTCCGGGGGGGTGTGTTCCAACGGTCGGTTCAATGCAGGGTACGTATGCCGCATTTATGGCTGCTGCGCATGCGGTTGACGGAAAGGATACCGCTCTTTTTATTGATCCTGGATTTCCGGTTCAGAAGCAGCAAATGAAGGTTTTAGGACAGAAATATGAAACGTTTGACGTGTTTCACTACCGGGGCGGTAATCTGGAAGCCAAGCTGGAATCCTATCTGGCTAAAGGGAATATCTGCTCTATTGTTTATTCCAATCCAAATAATCCGTCCTGGATATGTTTGACGGAAATGGAGTTACAGATCATTGGCCGGTTAGCCGAAAAGTACGATGTCATTGTTATGGAAGACCTGGCCTATTTTGGCATGGATTTTCGTCAGGACCTGTCGAAGCCCGGCGAACCACCCTTTCAACCTACCGTTGCCAGGTATACCGCTAATTACATCCTGTTTATCTCATCGTCAAAAATATTTTCCTATGCCGGGCAGCGAATCGGACTGATGGTGATGTCGGACCAGATTCGTAAACGGGATTATCCGGCCCTTCAAAGACGCTTTGGCGGAACCGACTTCGGGAGTACGATTACGCTGCGTCTGCTCTATGCCTTCTCTTCGGGGACCAGCCATTCGGCCCAATGGGCATTGACAGCGATGCTGCAGGCTGCAAACGAAGGGAAGTTTAATTTTCTTGAAGAGGTAAAGGAGTATGGAGAACGGGCCCGGATCATGAAGAAGATGTTCCGTGACAACGGATTTGAATTGGTCTATCAGATGGATCTGGACCAATCCATAGCCGATGGATTCTATTTTACGATCAAATATCATGGCATGACCGGGAATGAGTTGGTATCCAATTTATTATATTACGGGATCAGTGCCATTGCCCTCGATAATACCGGTAGTGACGAAGAGGGGATACGGGCGTGTGTATCGTTTGTAAAGCGCGACCAGTTTGATGATCTGGAGGAACGACTGAAGTTATTTAACGCTCATTTTCGTGAAAACAGATAAGACTTTTTTTAATCTCAGATTTTTGATTACAAATTATAACCTGAAAAAAATAGTGCAATAACCTGATTTTTATACTCTTTTTTGTGAAATGAGGTTGTTATTTTTATCCGAAATATTTAAGGTATGGCAAAAGTACGAGGAGCTGTCGTTGTAGATACAGAGACGTGTAAAGGATGTGACGTATGTGTGGTTGCATGTCCCGAGGGAGTGCTTGCTCTGCATCATGATGTGAATAATAAAGGATATCATTACAGTTTTATGAAGAATCCTGAATTGTGCACCGGATGTTCCAATTGTGGCGTGGTCTGTCCTGATTCATGCATAACGGTTTACCGGGTTAAGGTATAGTTGCGAGCCGATTATCAGGCAGGTTTGGGCGCTGATGGATCCGGCAGAAAGCAATTTTCCCGGATTATTTCTCCCGCACCACTGTCAGGCTCCCGGTTATTTATGTGTTATTGACGTTATTCTGTGGATCAATTTATTAGTGAAAATTGAAAAAGTTAGTATAATGGGTGAATTAAGATTGATGAAGGGGAATGAGGTTTTGGCTGAAGCAGCGATCCGTTGCGGATGTGATGGCTACTTTGGTTACCCGATCACTCCCCAGTCGGAGATAATGGAGACCCTGATGGATCGCCAGCCATGGCATGAAACCGGTATGGTTGTTTTGCAGGCAGAAAGTGAAGTGGCAGCCATCAACATGGTTTATGGTGCTGCAGGAACCGGTAAGAAAGTGATGACTACCTCTTCCAGTCCGGGGATCAGCCTGATGTCGGAAGGCATTTCCTATATCGCAGGAGCGGAGCTGCCTTGTCTGATCGTTAATGTTCAGCGCGGAGGGCCCGGGCTTGGTACGATTCAGCCGTCTCAGGCAGATTATTTCCAGGCGGTAAAAGGCGGAGGCCATGGCGATTACAAGTTGATTGTTCTGGCTCCTTCATCGGTTCAGGAGATGAATGATTTTGTTGACCTCTCCTTTGAGCTGGCATTTAAGTACCGAAATCCGGCTATGATTTTGACCGATGGCGCTATTGGTCAGATGATGGAGAAGGTGGAACTTTCGGGCTATAAGAAGCGCTGGACCGATGAGGAGATCATTGAGAAGTGGGGTAGCTGGGCCACGACAGGCAAACCGGCATCACGGTCCCGTAATGTGATCACCTCTTTAGAGTTAGATTCGCAGAAGATGGAGGAGAATAACCTTCGTTTTCAGGAAAAATACCGGAAAATGGAAGCCGAGGAGCAACGGTATGAGCTTTTCCAGTGTGATGATGCCGAGTATCTGTTTGTTGCTTTTGGGTCATCGGCCCGCGTTTGTCAAAAGGCGGTGGAGATTGCCCGCGAGAAGGGTATCAAAGCCGGATTGCTGCGGCCCATCACCCTCTTTCCATTTCCAAAACAGATTATCGGGCAACTGGCACCGCAGGTAAAGGGTTTCTTATCGGTAGAGATGAATGCGGGGCAGATGGTTGAGGATATTAAGCAGGCCGTTTACGATGCAAAACTCTACCGGCCGGTGGTCTATTTCGGCCGGATGGGAGGAATTATTCCCACGCCCGGTGAGGTTGTGGATGCCTTAGAACAAAAATTTGTAACAGAGCGCTGATTATGGAGATAAAAGACATTATAAAACCGGAAAACCTGGTTTACGGAAAAACAAAAGTACTGACCGATGCCGTAATGCATTACTGTCCCGGCTGTACCCACGGAGTGGTTCATAAACTGATGGCGGAGTTAATTGATGAGATGGGCCTTCAGGATAAGACGATTGCGGTAGCCCCGGTAGGATGCGCTGTTTTTGCCTATCATTATATCGATGTAGACTGGCAGGAAGCTGCGCATGGCAGGGCACCTGCGCTGGCAACGGGCATATCGCGCTTGCACCCCGATAAGTTTGTCTTTACCTATCAGGGAGATGGTGACCTGGCATCCATTGGTGCCGGCGAGATCATTCACGCCTGCAACCGCGGTGAGAACATCCTGGTGGTTTTTATTAATAACGGTATTTATGGTATGACCGGCGGACAGATGGCTCCGACAACCATCGAACGGATGGTTACATCGACAACCCCCTTTGGCCGTGATGTTGAGTTGAACGGATATCCGTTGAAAATGACCGATCTGGTAGCTAAGCTACCCGGAACCTCATACGTTACCCGGCAGTCGGCTCAATCGGCCGCAGCCGTTCGTAAGTGCAAAAGAGCCCTGAAAAAGGGGATCCAGAATGTGCTGGACAAGAAGGGGACCTCCTTTGTAGAGGTAGTCTCTACCTGCAATTCGGGGTGGAAGATGACCCCGGTTCAGGCCAATCAGTGGATGGAGGAGAATATGTTTCCATATTATCCCCTGGGAGACCTTAAAGAGAGTGAAAAGGGTGAAACGGTGCCGAACAACTAATTTTTAAAGGTATGACAGAAGAGATTATTATAGCCGGATTTGGCGGGCAAGGCGTACTCTCCATGGGCAAGATTCTTGCCTATTCCGGTATTATGGAAGAGAAAGAGGTTACCTGGTTTCCCTCATACGGACCTGAAATGCGGGGCGGAACGGCAAACGTTACGGTGATCATCAGCGATAACCGCATCAGTTCACCCATCCTTCATGAGTTTGATACCGCTATTATTTTGAATCAGCAGAGCCTGGATAAGTTTGAAAAAGCGGTAAAACCAGGAGGAACCCTGTTGTACGATCCGAATGGTATCGTTAAAAATCCGACCAGGAAAGATATCAACATTTACCGGGTGGAAGGAACTAAAGCGGCTGTTGACATGGGAAATCCCAAGGTGTTTAACATGATTGTTCTTGGCAGTTTTCTGAATGTGAAACCGATCATTCAGTTGGATAACGTGGAGAGAGGTTTGAAAAAATCATTGCCAGAGCGTTATCACAAGCTGATCCCGTTAAACCTGGATGCCATACAGCGTGGCAGTGAAATCGTTGAGACCGTGCAGCAGGTTTAGCTGGAAAGTATTACTTTTGTCCGAATGGCCATTGTAATGGATCAGGCCATTGGATTACCAATAGGAGAAATGGATTGAACCGGTTGGGATTTCGTTCTGTTTTCGCTAAAGGCAATTCGTTTGCAAAGGAGGTTGAAAAAAAATAAAATGATGAACAGAGGAATTATTCATTTAGATAAGATAACGAAGAATTATAAGGTTGGAACTCAGGTTGTGCGGGCACTGCGCTCCGTCTCGCTTGATATTTACAAGGGTGAATATGTAGCCATTATGGGAGCTTCCGGATCGGGAAAATCGACGTTGATGAATATCATCGGATGCCTGGATACACCCACCAGCGGTACTTATGTGTTGAATGAACGGGATGTGAGTCGTATGTCAGACAATGATCTGGCTGCCATCCGCAATAAAGAGATTGGGTTTGTTTTTCAGGTGTTTAACCTGTTGCCCCGAAGCACAGCCCTGGAAAATGTGATGCTGCCGATGATCTATGCCGGGGTACGAAAGCATGAGCGGAAAGAACGGGCTATGGCAACACTTACCGATGTGGGATTAGCCGACCGGGTGGAGCATCAGCCAAATGAACTCTCCGGAGGTCAGCGGCAACGTGTTGCGATTGCCCGTGCGCTGGTAAACAACCCCTCTCTGTTATTAGCCGACGAGCCTACCGGAAACCTTGATTCGATCATTTCGGAAGATATCATGCGGCTGTTTGCCCAGATTCACCGGAATGGCAACACCCTGGTAATGGTTACCCACGAAGAGGATATTGCCCGTCATGCTCACCGGATTATTAAATTGAAAGATGGTGAGGTTGAAAAAGATATAATTAATCCGAATCCGGTCTATTAGTTTGCACCGATGGAGAAGAACCGATTTAAGATATACACGAAAACCGGTGATGACGGTACCACCGGCCTGGTAAGCGGTACACGGGTTAAAAAGTACCACATCCGGCTGGAAGCATATGGTACCATTGACGAGTTGAATGCTGCTGTGGGCGTTGTGCGGTCGTACGATCTGCCATTTGCCCTGGGTGAAATGCTGACAGAGATTCAGAATAAACTTTTTAATATCGGATCGCGGCTGGCATCCGATGCAAAGGGTGATCAGATTACCGGACGACTGGCCATTACCCCGGCTCATATTGAGTTTTTGGAACGCTCTATCGATGCCATGGAGGAGGACCTTCCCGCGCTCACACACTTTATCCTTCCCGGAGGTGATCCCGCCTCGGCCCGGGCTCATGTGGCACGGACGATATGCCGAAGAGCAG
>CAZILU010000178.1:0-5414 GCA_964540165.1 uncultured Mariniphaga sp. | reverse complement strand
CCTGTATCGCTCTTTGATTAAGGTGGTCCAAATCTTCTTTCACTTTTACTAAGTTAGATCTCGAGTAACTCTGTTTCATAGAGACTAATATATCATCAAAAAAAGTTTGTTGTCTGGAACTGATAGGAACCAATTTTTGGGAATTGTTCTTTGCTGATTTTAATGGTAAAAAAGGTTCAAATAGTAACGTTGGAACTTCGCCAGAGATATCTTTGAATATCATCTTCTTTTTACAAAAATCCTGAGTTGCTGTATGTGCAATTCCATAAAAATCCGGATTTTCAACACTTTTTAAATTATTGTCTTTCTTTTGTAATTTTTCTATTTGCATTTTTTTAATTGCATTAAAAACATAATCCAACCCTTCATTATGCATTTTCCCAACTTCATTAAATTCCTCGGGAATTTCCAGTTTATAATCAAAATCGTCATCTGAATCTATAAGGTTGCAACTCTGGAGATAAAAACATGTACCTGCAAAAACACATAAACACCTTGCTAAGATCATCAATTTAATAGATTTTATTTCTCTTCTATGTTTCATAACTTATCAATATTTGAGGAGATCTGATTGCTTACCCTTTAAGATCTCCTGGGAAAAACATTACCTTGAAGTCTCCATTTTCGAAATGTATCGGCTTTCGGGTGGGGGCTTCTTTTTTGAACCCGATTCCGTAATTCAAAACTTACTTCACTTCAGTTTCAGATTAATCTGGAGGTTTTAGCTGGTGTCCATCAATAAAAAATTTTATTAATTCATTTGCATCAGGGGGCATAAGGCTGCAGATCAAAAGTAGGTAATCTAAAGCAAAAGAATATAAGAAAACACTGATATACAGCAATTAAAATCCTATCAAGCAAATCCAATTTCCCATCAAACAGATTTAGTTTTCCTGTTGTATGATTTGTATGGAAATCAACATTATACTCACTAAATACGATCATTAACCGATGGAAATGGATTGTTCTACTACCATATTTAATTATCAACGGATTAACCTCAATGTTATCAATTATAGGAAGATTATTTTTTTATGAAGTTAAACCATTATAATTAGTAGGTTTGCACACTTTTTCAGAATCAGGGAAAGTAAAATCGGTTAATATCAATTTATTCGGATGATCACAGTTGCAGATTTAAAGATACAGTTTGGGAAAAGAGTGCTTTTTCAGGATGTGAACCTAAAATTTACCGCAGGTAATTGCTACGGCATTATCGGAGCCAACGGAGCCGGGAAATCTACGTTTTTAAAAGCCATTTCAGGAGAGATTGAATCCACTTCAGGTCAGATTAGCCTGGGCGCCGGCGAGCGGCTTTCTGTATTGAGCCAGGACCATTTTGCTTTTGATGACGATTTGGTTATTCATGCGGTTATGAAAGGCCACGCGCGACTTTGGGAGATAATACAGGAGAAGGAAGCGTTGTATTCCAAGCCCGATTTTACGGATGAGGATGGAATGCAAGCCGCTGATCTCGAACAGATATTTGGAGAGATGGATGGCTGGAATGCCGAAAGCGATGCTGCTATTTTACTAAGCAACCTGGGAATAGACGAGGCGTTTCATCACACGCTGATGAAAGATATGAGCGGAAAACAGAAGGTGCGGATCTTACTGGCCCAGGCGCTTTTTGGAAAACCGGACAACCTGCTTCTTGATGAACCTACGAACGATCTGGACCTGGAAACGGTTTCGTGGCTGGAGAATTACCTTTCGGAATATGAAAATACCGTGCTGGTGGTTTCGCACGACCGTCACTTTCTGGATGCCATCAGCACACATACGGTCGATATCGACTATGGAAAGGTAAAATTATTTGCCGGCAATTACAGTTTCTGGTACCAGAGCAGTCAGTTGGCACTGCGGCAACAAAAAGCACAGAACAAAAAAGCTGAAGAGAAAAAAGCAGAACTTCAGGAGTTCATCTCCCGGTTTAGTGCAAACGTGAAAAAATCGAAGCAGGCCACCAGCCGCAAAAAGATGATTGAGAAACTCAATATTGAAGAGATTGAACCATCAACCCGGAAATACCCCGGCATTATTTTCACTCCGGAACGTGAAGCGGGCGATAAGATTTTAGATGTACACGGCTTGAGCGCCAGCGTGGATGGCACCGTGCTTTTTAAAGATGTCGAATTCGTTGCAAACAAGGGGGATAAAATCATTTTCCTGTCGAAAGATCCCCGCGCGATGACGGCATTTTTCGAAATCATCAACGGAAAACAACCGGCCGATTCAGGGACATTCCAATGGGGCCAGACCATTACATCGGCCTATCTGCCGTTAGACAATTCAGAATATTTCCGAAGCGAGTTGAGCCTTTTTGACTGGTTTTGCCAGTTTACAACCGATACAACCGATTACTACATCATGAGCTACCTGGGTAAAATGTTATTTGCCCGCGAAGAGGTGCATAAAAAAGTAGAGGTATTATCGGGTGGGGAAAAGATACGCTGCATGATTTCAAAAATGATGTTGCTAAATCCCAATGTATTAATTCTTGATACTCCGACCAATCACCTTGATCTGGAATCGATTCAGGCGTTTAACAACAATTTGGTCAAATACCCTGGAAATGTATTTATGTCGTCGCACGACCACGAGTTTATTCAATCTACCTGTAACCGCATCATTGAACTTACTCCCAACGGCATTATCGACAAACTGATGGATTATGATGATTATGTTTCAGATGAGAGAATAAAGGATTTGAGGGCGAAGATGTACCGGTAAAACGGCTTTTTCAAAGAAGGCTTATTATTGCCGGATAGGTAAAAAAGGAGAATATGCGGCGATTAATATCTTTATTTATCGCATAATGTGCGACGAATAGGATGAAATTACGGAGAATAAGTCGTATATTTATCGCAAATATTGCGGAGAATGAAGATTTACCTATATCAAAAAGAAGGTTGGCCTGACTTTAAATGGGACAATGAAAGACTGCTTTCGTTGTTGGGAAAAGTCAGAAACATCCAGGGGAAGCTTGTTGGTAACATGGAATCACTGGGTTTCGATCTTCGAAATGAAGCAACTCTGGAAACGTTGACTCTTGATGTTTTAAAATCAAATGAAATTGAGGGAGAAATTTTAAATCCGGAGCAAGTACGTTCGTCGCTGGCTCGTCGACTTGGAATGGAAATTTCAGGATTAATTCCATCAGACAGAAATGTTGAGGGAGTTGTCGAGATGATGTTGGATGCTACACAGGATTACGCTAAACCACTGACAAAAGAGAGAATTTTTAATTGGCATGCCGCTTTGTTTCCAACTGGAAGAAGTGGCATGTATAAAATAATTGTTGGAAACTGGAGAGATGATTCAACCGGTCCAATGCAAGTTGTCTCGGGTGCACTGGGAAAAGAAAAAGTTCACTATCAAGCCCCGGATGCTTCAAAAGTTGAAAATGAAATGAACCAATTCTTTGAATGGTTCAACAAAAATGAAACACAAGACCCTGTGATTAAAGCAGGTATTGCACATTTATGGTTTGTAACGGTTCACCCGTTTGAAGACGGAAATGGAAGAATAGCAAGAGCAATCACTGACATGCAGTTGGCAAAATCGGATGGAATATCTCAACGATTTTATAGTATGTCTGCACAAATCAGCAGAGAAAGGAATCAATACTACGACATTCTTGAAAAAACGCAACAAGGAACGGTTGAGATTACCAAATGGCTGGAATGGTTTTTAACATGCCTGTTTGATGCTCTTAATGCTTCAAACCTGGTATTAGGAAAAGTAATTTATAAACACAAATTCTGGAATTTGCATGCAACACAACTTCAGAATGAGAGGCAAAAATTACTTTTAAATAAATTGTTGGATGGATTTGAGGGAAATTTGACTTCATCAAAATGGGCGAAAATTACCAAATGCTCAACAGATACGGCGTTAAGAGATATTCAAGACCTGATAAATAAAAATATTTTGAGAAAGAGTGATGGAGGTGGACGAAGTACAAGTTATGAATTGGTGAAAATAGAATAAAAAAACAGCAATGAATCCAGAACAAATCCGATCCAAAGCCCAAAGGCATCTGCAGACGCTATGCCTCGAGATTGCCGATCGCAGTGTGGGAAGCGAAGGGAACCGGCGAGCTACGATGTATTTCAGAGATGAACTGTCAAAAAACGGTTGGGAAACAGAGGAGACCATCCTTGATGTGATGGACTGGAAAAGTGACGGAGCCACTCTGCGATGCGGAGAGACCCACTATGAAGTCTATTCCAGTCCCTACTCGTTGGGATGCTCAGTCCGGGCGGAACTTATTTCGGCAGGCACCGTTCAGGAGTTAAAAGATAACGATTTGTCGGATAAGATTGTATTGCTTCATGGAGAGGTCGCCAAAGAGCAGATCATGCCCAAAAACTTCGTGTTTTATAATCCCGAAGAGCACCAGCAGATCGTATCTCTCCTGGAGAATAGCGGAGTGAAAGCCATGGTTTGTGCCACCGGTCGCAATGCTGCTTTGGCCGGGGGTGTTTATCCATTCCCAATGTTTGAAGATGGTGATTTTAACATCCCGTCAGTTTTCATGAAAGAGACCGAGGGAGAGAAGCTCATGGCTGATGCGGGTAAGATGGTTTTTCTGGAATCCAACGCAGCGCGCATTCCCGAAACCGCCTTCAATGTCATTGGCCGGAAAAAGGGCCGCACGAACCAGCGAATCGTCATCACCGCCCACATCGATGCCAAAAAAGGAACTCCGGGAGCTATTGACAATGCCACCGGGGTGACCGTTCTACTGCTGCTCTCTGAACTGCTGAAAGATTTGGATAGCAATTACACCATAGAACTGGTGGCTTTCAATGGTGAGGACTATTATGCCGTGCCGGGACAGATGGCCTATATCAGGCAATATGAACCGACATTTTCCGACATTCTCTTTAACATCAACATCGACGGAGCCGGTTACAAGGAAGGAGCATCTTCATTTTCACTGTTCGGGTTACCTGATGAGGTCAGCCGTGTGGTGCAAGAGATAATCAAAAATAATCCGGCCATTACGGAAGGACAACCATGGTACCAGGGCGATCACAGCATCTTCCTGCAATACGGTCGGCCATCCATAGCCGTCAGTTCTGCATGGTTCATTGAAAACATGGAAAGCCAGGAGATCACCCACACACCCAAAGACAACCTTGGGATTGTCAACTACGACCGGGTTTGCGAGATTGCATCAGCCCTCAGCGAACTGATTAACAGCCTGTAATACCTACCCTCGATACCCGTTAATCCCACCATGGCGCAAACCGTGATGATGTGGTGGATGCAGATCATATTTCCAACGACACCGCCCACTTTTTGCAGGCTCACCACGATCGTTCGGGGGATTTCGAGGTTGCCAACAGCAAATATAGAAATGCCACAAACATTTTTTTGAAAACCCTTGTTTTTTAACCAATTCC
>CAZILU010000177.1:0-5419 GCA_964540165.1 uncultured Mariniphaga sp. | reverse complement strand
CGTCATGGTCGTTTCATCAGTTTTAAACGGTTGGTAAAATAAATGAAAACTTTAGCAAAACAAAAGGAGATATGATTTAAAAAACTGAATCTTATTTCTATTTTTAGAGAAGTTTTTAAATAAGCAGTTATGTTTTCATCACAGGATCAGCATCAGATAGATCAACGGGGCAGCCGGCGGGAGGTTGTCATTCAGCAGATTGAGAATTTCAGGCGTGGTTTTCCTTTTTTGGAGACAGAAGCCGCGGCAACCGTCGGGCATGGCATTATCCGCATCGATGACGCTGCCGCAGAGGCGCTGGGTCGCCGTTTTGAGGAGCGGGTGGCGGCGGGTATCAGGCCCGTGAAGTTTGTTCCCGCCTCGGGAGCTGCCAGCCGCATGTTCAAAGCTCTTTTTGAGGCGCTGGAAGATTGCCGGAAAGCGACCAATCCCGATGAGGCCCTGGCCCGCAACCGAGCGGCAAGGCAATTTTTGATTCAGAAGGAGAAGTATGCATTTTTCTCCGACCTGGAAGCGGCGATGTTGCGGTGGGGCGGAGAGCAGAACTGCAGTAGCTGGATCGATTTGCTGTTGAATGCCAGTGGATTGAACTATGGCGTACTGCCAAAGGGATTGCTGAAATTTCACCGTTATGATGGTTTCGTACGTACCCCTTTTGAAGAGCACCTGGTGGAAGGGGCTCATTACGCCTGCGGCAGCGATGGTATTGCCAGGCTGCACTTTACCGTTTCGCCCGAGCACCGTTCGGGATTTGAGGCGTTATTGCATGAGGTTCGCCGGCGTTATGAGGAGGCTTTTAATATTACCTTTGAGGTGTCGTTCAGTGTCCAGAAACCTTCGACCGATACCATCGCTGTAGATCTGAACAACGAACCCTTTCGCGAGGCCGATGGCAGTTTGCTGTTTCGTCCCGCAGGCCACGGAGCGCTGATCGAGAACCTGAACGATCTGGAGGGCGATATCATCTTCATAAAAAATATTGATAACGTGGTGCCCGACCATCGGAAGAAGCCTACGATTATCTATAAAAAGGCGTTGGCTGGTATGCTGCTGAAGGTGCAGGAGCAGCTTTTCGGATATCAGCAACTGCTGGATGAACGGCACCCGGCAAGCATTGATAGTGCTCATCTGGCTGAGGTTGCCAACTTTCTGGAAAATACATTGAATGTGAAACCCCCAGAAAACCAATACTATACAGAAAAGGAGGAGCTCTATTACTACGTAAAGGAGAAGCTCAACCGACCGCTTCGGGTGTGTGGAATGGTGAAAAACGAAGGAGAACCCGGCGGCGGACCATTCTGGGCAAAGAATCCCGATGGCACGGTATCACTCCAGGTTGTAGAGGCATCACAGATTGATCCCGACAGCGTATCGCAACAGAATATTTTAAAACATGCGACCCATTTTAATCCCGTTGATCTGGTTTGTGCAACCCGCAATTACCGGGGAGCAGCGTATGATTTGACCCGTTTTACCGATCCGGCAACCGGATTTATCTCGGTGAAGTCGAAGGATGGAAAGGAGCTTAAGGCTCAGGAGCTGCCCGGACTGTGGAACGGCGCCATGAGCAACTGGAATACGATTTTTGTGGAGGTCCCTGTGGAAACGTTCAATCCGGTAAAAACCGTTGCTGACCTGCTACGGGAGCAGCATTTGTAGGCGTTTGAGGAGAGGGCGTGGTTCGTGGTTCGTGGTTTGTGGTTTGTTGTTTGTTGTTTGTGGTTTGAGGAGTTTGAAAAAACCTCCGAAGGAGGTTCCATATCTTTAGGAGAAATTTGGCGCCAACCAATAGATCCGGCAAAAGTATTTGTTGAGAAGATGTATATGAACTGAAAATTTAATCAGATGAATTGTTATTTTTGCAGATTCTTTTTAAAAAAGGATGAATAGAGAAGAACATAATTACCGGGGTGAGGATAACATCAATGAAGCTTTAGACCGTTTTCGCAAGTCGCTGGTCAATGGCCGTAAAAGCTATTTTGATGTTTCTGAATTTGAAGGGATTGTAGAGCATCTGATGGATGAAGGCGATCTTCAGGGATCTGAGATAGCTGCGCGTCAGGGTATCCAGATTCATCCCGGAGCCTTACCATTACAACTGAAGTATGCCCAGGTGCTGATGAGTCGTGCTAAGTATCAGAGCGCCTTGAAATATATGGAGATGGCTGAACGACTGGAGATGACCAACCCGGATGTTCATCTGATGAAGGGATCGGCCTTGCTGATGTTGGGGAAGGTAAAGTTAGCGGAGCAGTCGTTTCGTAAAGCGTTGAAATATGCCGGTTCCGAGCGGGATGAATTTCTTTATAACATAGGTTCTGCATACATTCAGGCAAATGATGCCGCCACGGCAATTACCTATTTTGAGCGCACACTGGAACTTAATCCTTTGCATGAACTTGCCCTCAACGATCTGGGATTTTTCTGTGACCAGGAGGGTGATTTTGAAAAGAGCATCAATTATTACGATCGATCCTTAGATATTGATCCGTTCAATTTTTCCATCTGGTTTAACCTGGGAATTACTCACAATAAAGCTGGAAATTTCACCAAGGCCATTGAGTCGTATGAATACGCGCACATTTTAAATGAACACTTTGACCAGGCGCTGTTCAACATCGGTAATGCCTGTGCCAATGCAGGCAGATTCAAAGATGCCATTGATAAATACCTGGAATACCTGGAGCGGGAGCCCGACAACGATGATGCCTGGTGCTATATCGGGGAGTGTTACCTCAATCTTGATGATACGGTAAAATCCCGCTTTCATTACAGAAAGGCGGTGAAGCTTAATCCCGGAAACGATACTGCCTGGTTTGGCATAGCCCTTATCATGTGGAGTGAGCTTAAATTGAAGGAGAGTGCAGCACACATACGCAAGGCGTTACGGATTGATCCTTCCAATCCCGAATATTGGATTACCCTGGCAAAGGTATATAGTGAACTTCTGCTTTTTAATAAGGCAGTTAGGGCGTTGGATGAAGCCGCGTTGTTGGATCCTTCCAATGCCGAGTTGTGGCTTACCTGGTGCGAATTGCACCTGTTGCAGGATGATCCCGTTGGTGCTCTGGAGATTCTGGAGAGAGGCGCTATCAACAGCGACAGCTCATTAATACGATACCGGATGGTTGGAATGTTGCTCGAAGCAAAGCGCCGGAATGAGGCTTATGAAATGCTTGAACAGGCTTTGGAAGCCGACTTTTTACAGGTAAATTATCTTTTTGATATCTATCCAAACGTCCTGAAGAATAAAAAGATGGTTCGGATGATCGACCGGTACAGGGACAGTCATTCTATGGGATCAACCGACCCGACACAGAAGGGCTGGTAAGTTCTAAAAACCATCCGATAGAGAGGAGTCCGGCCGGAATAATACCATCGCTATGTCCCAGTCCATTCATGGGAATGAGTTCTACACTGGCAGATCCTGCCGATATAAAATCCTGGTAGATATTTTCTGAAACGGCATACGGTACAAACGCATCGGCCTTTCCATGGATGATGCGCGTGGGTGTATCGGTGTTCCATCCCGTGATGCTGTTATTGGTGAGCGCTTGTCGCACCGATGCATAGGCTGCATCCGTGCTGTGATTCTGGCGATAGTTCCCGGTGAAAAGATCAGTTACCGAGGTTGTCAGTTGGTTGTTGAGACTGTCGCCCGTTAAAGATCCGTTGAAGAGGGTAGGAATTCGGTCGCTGTATGGTGACTGGTACACCTGGCTGATGGGGGTTTGGATAATACCCAGCTTCTGGTAACTGTCGAAGATATAAGCTGTGAAGTAGGGCATGGGGTACTCCTCCTTTTCAAGAATGAAGGTGTTGATGTAATTCAGATCGTAAGGACCTGCCCCGGGGGCACTGGCTTTCAGCAGGTAGCCGGCGCTGTTTCCCGATTCAATCTCTTTTTGTACCTGCATGGTTGCCCACCCCCCCTGAGAATAGCCAGCCAGGTAGAGGTCATTGCTTATGGTGAATGTGGACATCGCTGCCAGTTCGCGAACGGCGTGTAGCATGTCGAGCACGGTTTGAACGGTTGACTCCCCGTGGAGATAGGGATGAAACAGATCATCGGAAGCCCCAAAGCCTAAGTAGTCGGGTAATGAGATGACAAATCCGGTGGATGCTACCGCCTCTAACATGGCATAAAGCTCAAAGTCGGGATTCACCGAGGGGGCGTTGCGGTGAAGGGTGTTGGTGCCGTTCTGATAACTGAGCACCGGAAATGGTCCCTCCCCGGCCGGGGCAGCAACCAATCCTGAAGCCGTAACCGTTTCACCCTGAAACGTGGTTTTATACTCAATTTTGTAAATTATTACACCATAGTTAACGCGTTCACGGATTTGAGCCAGACCGGGATACTCCGGCTCCAGCTCCTGGATGAATTTTGATATGAACGCAGGCAGGTAGCTCCCCTCCATTTCAAACCTCGACAAATATTCATTTTCGGGTGTGTTGTCATCTCCATTGAACAGGTTTTCACAGGATGTGAAAAACAGGATTAGCATGGAAAGAATAAATCCAATACCTATGTTTCTTGGTTTCATTTAAATAAAAGTAAAAAGTAAAAAGTAAAAAGTAAAAAGTAAAAAGTAAAAGATAAAAGTACAAAAATAAGTGATCCGATCGTTGCTTTGAATGAATCGACGAATGAGATGACAAATAAAAAAATAAAAAAAATGAACTTGCATGAACAAAAAAAGAGTTATAGGTGTTTAATTGGTGTATATCGGATGAAAAAGTATTGGATTCGATAGCATGTATTGGAATTAAGATACAATTTAGGTTTATAACAAAAAAAAAGATTGATATGGCATTTGAATTACCAAAATTAAATTTTGCTTACGCTGCATTGGAACCTCACATTGATGCACGCACGATGGAGATTCATCATACGAAGCATCACGGTGGGTACACAACGAATTTAAACAACGCTATTGCCGGAAGTGCGCTGGAAGGGAAGAGTATTGAAGATATTCTTCGAAATGTATCCGGACAGTCGGCAGCGGTAAGGAATAATGGAGGAGGATATTACAATCACAATCTCTATTGGGATATTTTGACCCCGGGCGGGGCTCCAAATCCGGAGGGCGTTCTTCTGGATGCGATTAAAGAGTCGTTCGGGTCTGTGGAAAAATTCCGTGAGTCATTTGTCCAGGCTGCAATAACGCGGTTTGGATCTGGTTGGGCATGGTTGGTTCTTAAGGAGAATAAGCTGGTGGTTTCGTCAACGCCCAACCAGGATAATCCATTAATGGATGTTGCGAATGTTCAGGGGAAGCCTGTTTTGGGCATCGATGTGTGGGAACACGCGTACTACCTGAACTATCAAAACCGGCGTCCGGATTATGTAAATGCATTCTGGAGTCTCATCAACTGGGACGAAGTCGCCAGGCGGTTTAAAGGTTAGTTGATTTTTGGT
>CAZILU010000176.1:0-5563 GCA_964540165.1 uncultured Mariniphaga sp. | reverse complement strand
GGCACAAAAAAATCCGGTCTGAATATCAAACCGGATCTCTATCTCATTCGCTTTTCGTTTTACTTCACCCGCTCGCTGTATGATCTGTCGCGTGTATCTACTTTGATCACCTCTCCCTGCCCGATAAACATAGGAACCATAATCTCAGCTCCCGTTTCCAGGGTAGCAGGCTTCAACGCCGTTGAGCTGGCCGTATTCCCCTTTTCACCCTCAATCGTAAAGGTGACCTCCAATTCCACGAAAGAAGGCATCTCGACCGTCAACGGCGTCTCCGATTCCGTATGAAACTGAATTTCAGCCAACTGACCCTCTTTCAGAAGATCGTTATTCTCAATCATCGCTTCAGGAATGGAAATCTGTTCAAACGTTTCGGTATTCATAAAGTTAAATCCCATATCGTCTTTATAGAGATACTGATACTGACGCCGCTCCACCCGAACCTCATCTACTTTAACTCCCGAATTAAATGTATTTTCAACGACCCTTCCGGTCTTTACATTCTTCAGTTTAGTCCGCACAAAGGCCGGGCCTTTCCCCGGTTTTACGTGTAAAAAATGAACGATGGTATAAATATCGTCTTTGAACATGATACACATGCCATTTCTAAAATCTGCTGTTGTCGCCATGAATATTGTTTATATTTTTTTTACCGCTGCAAAAATAAATAAATCGATTAAAAATGAAGCTATTCAGTCAATTTTTGAGCAAGAAAAATGAAATTTAACGTGCCTTCTGCCTCTTTCCGTTGATCGTGTAACTCTCCAGCTCAGCGCGCAGAGCTCCAACGCGCATGTCAAACTCCAGCATTACCGGTAATTTTGACTCTTTGGAGATAAAAACCTTCAACCCATCGGAACGTTTAAGTACCCGTCCTTTGTCAACAGCCGGGATCAACACATAACAGTCGATCTTTCCCAGGTCGGTCTCTATGCGCTGATCACCCACATATTGTACTTTTACATCGGAAATTTTGTCGGCATGAAAGGTTGGGAAAACCATACTGGAACCCGGTTTTAGATCATCCAACAGGTGGTGATGTATAAAATAGAAAAAGACAGAGACTATATCCAGCAGGTTATGGGGGACCAACCTTCCCCCCGATTTCTGGCTATAAACAGAGTCGTTGTCATGGTAGTAGAGTGTTTCATTATACCAACGGTATTTCCCCTCATTGACATTGCGAATGGACTTTAACGGAAGCCGTGTTTTGGCATCCACCGTCGTTTCATAGATATCATTAACGCCGAACAACTTATCGGTAAGCCCCGTGGTTTTTCCAACCAAACGGTAGTGCTTTGCCCGGGTACTGTAATAGAGTGTATCTTTAATGATCAACTCGGCTTCTCCCCCCTTAATAAAACCAAACTTCAGGTTAAACCTGATCTGCTCGGCACCGGATGCAAAGCCGGTAACCAGGAGCGCAGCCATTACCAGTGTCAAAATTATTCGCTTCATTTAATTACCTTATTTCTTGGGACCGTTGCAATAAAATCTTTCAGGTAGAAAGGTTCAAAATAGGCAACATCCTCAAATTCATTATTTTTATATTTCACCTCCGCCTGATGAATCATAAACCGTGCCGAAACTTTTTCAGGCCCGGCAAAGAGGGCATTCGGGTGCTGAATGGTCTCCCGGCATTTCCGGGCTCCGTTCCCAAAAAAGAGAATTGGATTTTTATCGAGCATGTTGGCAAAGGTTCCGGCATCAACAATCTTTGCTGTCACCGGCTCAATCCGGGTGCCTGAGGCATCAAACAGGGCAGAATAGACCTCCATGCGCCGGGCGTCAATCATTGGACAGAGAAGCGGGGGTAGGCCGGAAGCAGCATTTGGGTGATATTGATCTAAATGTGCTGCAGTATAACTCGCCATCGAGTCCAGGGTTCCAATGGCCAACAGAGGGATGTTCAACGCATAACACAATCCCTTGGCAACCGAAACTCCGATGCGAAGTCCGGTGTAGGATCCGGGCCCCATGCTTACCGCAACGGCTTCTATCAATCCGGCATTAATAACAGAATCATTCATAAGCTCTTCAATAAAGAGGGTCAGTATCCGGGAATGGTTCATTCCGTCAAGGCTCTCCTTAATAGCCAAAAGTTGCCCGTTTTGGGAAACCGATACCGAACAGACATCGGTGGAAGTCTCAATATGTAAAATTGTTGCCATCTTTTTAACGCAATTAATCCGGTGACAAAAGTAACTAATTGTTCATAAATTGAATGGCGACTGCCATCAGCAACAGGAGCCAAAAGATAAACGCCTGCCAAAAACGGCTTCGCATGGCCATCAGATAGTCGGAGATAAGGAATGAGCATGGGACCGCAGCCATGATCACCAGCTCTTTTGAAGCGGCAGGAATCAACAGAATACCTGAAATTGAAAAGATAAAGATCACAAAAAAAAGTTTCCAGATTCTCCGGGTACTTACCTTACGGGTATCATAACTTCGAATCAGATGAAAGCTTCCAAACAAAACCAATAGTAATAAAACTCCGGTATAGATCTGCAGAATCTCGTCATTGACAAAATGATTATTTTGAGTAACCAAACTAACCTTCCAGTAATGAAACAGATCCGGCAATCCATCGATAACAAAAATATAACTAAAAGCGATCAGCAGCGGCACAAATAATCCAACCAACCCGATAACCAGTTCCCGCCAGCGAAACTCTCCGAACCATGTTGACACCCCATATATAAATGCAGGAATTAAAACAAACAGGTTTCCATGAAAAAGGATGGCCAATCCCAAAAACAATCCGGCATCGAAGGTGGCGGAATAGAGGTTCGGGGTATCGAAGGCGGTCAAGAGACGCTGGATTGCCAGGCAGACCAACAGGGTTCCGAAAAGTACCGGGTGGAGGGTTTGGAGACCAGGAAAACCACTTACTATGATGATAAAAAGCGGAGCCGGTAACATGCCCCGGTTGCTGGTGATGCTAAAACGACTGTTTACATGAAGCAGAAGAAAAGCGATCATAATCACCAGGGTTAATGCCAGGATTACCTGAAGCAGGGGGTTGTTTTCAAGCCATTGAATAACGGGTGAAAAAAACGTACTATCGGCCTCTCCCTCATAAAACGGATAGGCCTGAGGAAACAACAGGTGCTTTCCCCACAGCAAAATCCCGGTTAACGGGATGATCAGGTAGTTTGCCGCACGATTCGATTTATAGATACGTAATAACATTCTAAAGGTCGAAACCCAGGTCTTTACGATAATATTTCCGGTCGAAGCCGATACGACCGGCATTCCGGTATGAGACCGTCAATGCTTCCGCCCTGTTATCGCCCAGAGAGCTGACGGCTAATACCCGTCCGCCATCCGTCACTACATTTCCATCCTGGATTTTTGTTCCTGCATGAAAAACAGTACTCTTTTCAATACGGTCGAAGCCGGTGATTATTTTTCCCTTCTCATAGCTTCCGGGATAGCCTCCGGAGACCATCATAACGGTAACTGCCGTACGGGGATCAATGGCGATTGACTTTTCAGCCAACGTTTTGTCAGCAGCTCCCACCAGTAAATCAACAAGATCGGACTCGATTCGAAGAATGATTGCTTCGGTTTCGGGATCACCCAGGCGTACGTTATACTCAATAACATACGGGTTCCCTTCCACATTGATCAGACCGAAAAAGATAAATCCGCAATAGTCGATGTTTCGATCCTGCAAGCCCCGGATCGTTGGCCTGATTATTTTCGATTCCACCAGTGCCATAAAACTGGCATCGGCAAAAGGGACGGGAGAGATGGCACCCATTCCTCCGGTATTAAGCCCGGTGTCTCCTTCGCCAATACGCTTATAATCTTTTGCTTCGGGCAATATTTTATAATCCTTTCCATCGGTAATGACAAATACCGATAGTTCGACACCCTGCAGGAACTCTTCAATAACCACACGACTGCTGGCTTCCCCGAATTTTCCATCCAGCATTTCGATTAGCGACTGCTCTGCCTCAGCCTGGTTCTCAATGATCAAAACCCCCTTCCCGGCTGCCAGTCCGTCTGCTTTCAGCACATAGGGTCCCGGCAGCAAGGAGAGAAAACGGATTCCCTCATCCCGGTTCTCCTGTGTTACCGTAAAATAGCGGGCTGTCGGGATGTTGTTCTGCATCAAAAACGACTTGGCAAAATCCTTGCTCCCCTCCAGCATGGCACCGGCCTTTTTAGGCCCGACAATCTTCAGCCCTTTCAGTTCCGGCACTTCAGCCAGGTAGTCATGTATGCCTTCAACCAGCGGCACTTCAGGGCCAACGACAACCATATCGATCCGGTGCAAAAGGATCATCTCCTTAAGGGCAGGAAAATCACTGACACCAATGGGCAGATTAACGCCCAGATCTGCCGTACCGGCATTTCCGGGTGCAAAAAAGAGTTTTTCTGTTCGTGGACTTTCCTTCATTTTCCACCCCAGGGCATGCTCTCTTCCACCGGAGCCGATAATCAAAATATTCATAAAAACGATAATTTTACATATTGTATTGATCCATGTATGTCTCCTTAGAGGTTCTGATTCTCTCATACAACGCCTGCTCACCAAAATTACGGGTCGTTCGCTCCAGGTGTTGCAGGTAGAAAAGATTCCGCTGAATCTCCTCACTGACAATCTGTGTATAGATATATTTACGTCCCATAGAGAGCAGGTAAGAGAGCTCCTGGTCAAAGGCAAGATAAGCATCCTCCACAATTTTCCGGCCTTTATCGGCGGCACCGGCGGCATAATAGTGTGCAGCAAGCTCCAGGGAGAAGTATTCATAAGGAACGATCGATGGATGCACCAATTCAAAACAGCGGTCAATCACAGCAATGGCCGAATCCCTTCTTCCCTCCTGAATGAGACCATCGGCCAGGCGGCTAAAGCTGTTACGGATGTTGGTCATCATACGGGAGTTGTTCTCATCTAAGTAGATATCCGGATCACTCATATTTCCATAACGGAACTGATTCATCAGGTTATCGTACATCAGATCGGTATTAACCGTTCCAAAGGTAAACCGGTCGGGAGAGGTTTCCCCTTTAATGGGTACGAACTGATAGGCAAAACCCACCACCTGGAAGTAGTCCTGAAGGTTCATATACTTCTCCCGGCCAACCGTAATGGCCCAATAGATGGGGCGTTCCCAGTTATTATTGGCGATCAGGTCTAAGATCATCATCTCATCTTTGGAGATGTAACCCCGGCCGGAGAGGTCAATGGTTATGGTGTCCACAATTTTATCGTAATCGCGGGGATTTACCACTCCATTTTTAATAACGGCTTCTTTATCGACTTTAAAAGTCAGAATCTTTTTGGGCAGGTAATCAACATTACCGGCCTGTTGCAGTTTGGTTGCCGGATTGTCATCGGCGATAAAAGTAACGGCCTCCTGAAGCCCGATCGTTTGCCGGTTGATGCGTGGATTATCGAAGAGATAAACGATGTCGCGGCTTCCCTGGCGGTACTGATCTTCGGTGAGTGAGAATGGCACCGGTGCCGACTCATACGCCCGTCGTTTCATCTGGTTAATATACCAGTCGGTTTGCAGGTAGCTAAGGTTGCAAACACGAACATCGGTGC
>CAZILU010000175.1:0-5608 GCA_964540165.1 uncultured Mariniphaga sp. | reverse complement strand
AAAATGAAAAATGAAAAATGGAAGACCGGAGACCGGAGACAGAAAAAGAAAGACGAAAAACGGCAAATTGGAATTCAAAATTTGAAATAATATCAAAAAAACCTCCGGAGGAGGTTCCATATCTATAGAAAAATGCCGTCAACAAACATAATCATCCGGAGACCGGAGACGGAAGACAGAAAAAGAAAGACGGAAAAGGGAAGACAGAAGAAAATGCATAAATATCATATAACGAAGATCTACTTTTGACTTTTTACTTTTCCCTTTTTACTTTTGCCTTTTATTCAGATCGTGACGATTTTAAAATGGATGACTTTTAAAATTTCCCTTTAAAATATCTATTTTTGCCAACGGATATCAGACTGATTTTCCTAAGTGATGTAAGCGATGAAACCATCCTTCGGAAAACAGATTAAATTCTTTAAAATTGTTTCCACCGGAAGAGCAGAGATAAAACGGACGGAACTCGCTCACCTTAAAAAATATAAACTGGAACATTCTAAAATAAATTTATTATGAAGTCATTTATTGCAACACTTTTCATTTTAGCCCTTGCCATAGGGTGGAATCCTCTCCATTCCAAACCCCATGAGAACGCATCAAAAAAAGAGAAAGACAAAAAAGGGTGGGACGTTCTTTTTGACGGTACCGACCTGAAAAAATGGAGAGGAAAGAGCAGTGAGGCCCTTCCGGCCGATGTTTGGAAAATTGAAGACGGAATGCTCTGTATCGACAAAACCAATCGGGGTGATATCATTACCAAAGAGCAATACAGCGATTTTGAACTGGTTTTTGAGTTTAACCTGACCGAAGGTGCCAATAGCGGCATAAAATACTTTGTCACCAACATCAAAAACAGCAAAACGGGCAAGTCGGCGCTTAACGGACTTGAGTATCAAATTATTGACGACTACAACCATCCGTTGATCATTGACGATCCAAACGGATTAAGTTCAACCGCTTCGGTTTACCTCCTCTATTCACCCAAAAAGAAAAAACTGAATCCTGCCGGAGAGTGGAACAGCGGAAGAATCGTTGTCCGGGGCAGCAAGGTTGAGCACTGGCTGAACGGAAAAAGAGTCGTGAAATTTGTCCGGGGCAGCCGTGATTTCACAGATCGAAAAGCAGCGACAAAATTTGTTGACGATGAGCAGTATGGCGAGGCAAAAGAGGGCCATATCCTCTTAACCGATCATAAAGACAAGGTCTATTACCGGAACATAAAAATCAGGCGGCTCTGATGGATAGAAGCTCCTGCCGTTCCATCTGAACATCATTCCAACCGTTAAAAACAATAAAAAATTTCAGGATGAACCACTTTTTTAAACTTATGTTGCTTGGCTTGTTGCCTGTGACTCTGTTCAGTCAGCAGACGATGACCCCGGGCGACTACCTGCGCCAGCTAAAGAGCGTACTGCCCGAAGACCGCAGGGTTTCTCCGGGCGACCAGCTACCGGGAACGCCCCCGCCCCATGTCTCACCCGATGATTTCACCTGGAGCGACTGGCTTAACCGTACGGGAGAGCTGCCTCCCGATTTCGGGGCGCTGCCCACCCTCCCCTTCCTTCCCGATCCGCTGATCATTGACGAGGGGGGCAGGAATATCCCCGTCAAAACGATGGCGCAGTGGAGAGAGAAACGTGAGATCATGAAGCAGCAGATGCAGCACTGGATCACCGGCACCATCCCCCCGCCGCCCGGGAATGTGACCGCGGAGGTTTTGGAGGAGCGTATGGTGGGTAATCTGACCGAGCGCGATCTGTTGTTACGATTCGGCCCCGGCCAGGAAGGTCAGCTTCATATCACCCTGCTGATACCTCCGGGTGACGGGCCATTCCCGGTCTTTATGTGCCCGTGGAAAAAAGAGCGTTACGACTGGGTGCAGGCTGCCGTTCGCAGAGGGTATATCGCCTGCCGCTTCACAGCCACCGATCCGAAGTACGGCTTCCACGACGACAGCGAGGAGTATGAGGAGCTCTACTGGCCCGGGTACGATTTCAGCACCATCATGCGCTGGGGATGGGCTGCCTCAAGGGCCATCGACTACCTCCACACGCTACCGGTTGTCAATCGCGACCAGATAACCTTAACCGGATTATCACGCAACGGCAAGATGGCACTCTGGGCAGCAGCGTTAGATGAACGCATCACGGCGGTAGTGCCCATCAGCGGTGGTACCGGCGGGGAGATGCCCTTCCGCTACACCTCCGACAAGTATGCCACCGAAACGATTGAGTACCTCACCTGGATCCGTCCCCACTGGCTGCACCCGCGCCTGCGCTTCTTCATTGGCAGAGAGAGCCAAATGCCGGTCGACCAAAACTCACTGATGGCACTGATCGCCCCGCGCGGACTGATGCTCACCTCCTCCTATATCGAGTCGGCCGGAAACTCCTGGGCCATGGAGCAGGCTTATAACTCAGCCCTTGAGGTGTATAAATTCTTAGGCGCCGAAGAGCGGCTGGCCATCGATAACCGCCTGGGACTTCACGCGCCGGCAGCCCGCGACATCGAGCGATACCTCGACTTCTTCGATTATACCTTTGGGCGTAACACGATCAAACCGGTAAACCACCGGATGTATAACTACAGCTTCTCCAAATGGTGCGGCCTGAGCGGTGAGGTGATCGATCCGGATGACTACCCGGTCCTTGCCGGTCGCGATCTGCTGACAGACGACCGCCCGGGAAAGGTCACAACGGTGAAAGAGTGGAGCAGCAAGACAGAAGCGATACGGCAGCAAATTACCTGGGCCCTGGGAGAGGAGCCTCCTGCCATGGGTCCCGGAGAACAGCCCGACTATATGCGTGAGGTGGTGGGGTTGCCAAGGGTCAAAAGCGACCTGAAGAGCAGAGCCTTTCTCTTCGGACAGCTATACTACCGCGAGAACAGGGAAGCCACCGCCTCCCAAAAGATGCCCGTGGTGATCTTCCTCCATCCCTACGCCTACTCTACCGGGTATGCGAAGTTCGGAGGCTTCATCAACCAGCTGACCGATGCCGGATTTGCAGTGGCTGCCTTCGACCAGATCGGCTTCGGCACCCGCATAGAGGAGGGAACCCGTTTCTATGAACGCTTCCCCCACTGGTCGAAGATGGGGCGGATGACCGCCGATGTGCGATGGGCAGTGGATGCACTGCAGAAGATCGATATGATCGATGCCGGGCAGATCTGGCTGGTTGGCTATTCTTTAGGCGCAACCGTCGGCCTCTACAGTGCGGCTCTCGATAACCGCATAGCCGGCGTAGCCTCTGTCTCCGGATTCTCACCCATGCGCACCAATACCCCGGGGAAAACCGCCGAAGGGATCTACGAATACTCCCACCTGCACGGACTGATACCGCGACTGGGATTCTTTGCCGGCAGGGAGGAGCGTATCCCCTACGATTTTGATGAGATCATGGGATGCATCGCTCCACGGCCGCTCCTGGTAATCTCACCCGAATGGGATCAGTATACCAACGCAGCCGATGTGAAACAGTGCGTGTCGTCAGTAAAAAAGGTTTATGCCCTATACCAGGCAGAAGAGAAGATTCAGCTTAACAGTCCAAACGACTACAACCGCTTCTCCCCTGCCGTTCAGAAGGAGATTGTCAGCTGGCTGAAGGCACAGTAACAGAGCCATCGTAACGCCAGGCTATGAACGCCCGCTGAAGAGGCCATATCAACAGCAGCAACGCAGTTGCCTCCCGATCGTCGGCTGCATAAAAAAGGAATATGTGCCGGAGAGTACCCATTAAAGGTGCCCTCCGGCATTTTTTTGAGTCGCAGGCAAAATATCCCGGCGGAAAATTTCAGGAATTAACCTCCTTCTCCTATATTTACCCAATAAAGAGGAAAGACCGGACACGATCTTCACCTCATCTGTCGCCACCCGAAAGGATGGCCATAAATGACAGCATCAGAGAGAGCAATAAAAAACAAAACGAAATACGATGAAACGACCATGACGTTTTATGACACAAATGAATTCAATTAAATATTAAAAATGAAACGAAAAATCCTTCTGGCCACTACCGTCCTGCTGTCGGTCACTGCCTGCCAACGCCCTGCAGCGCCCGCTGCATCATCACTGCCTAACATCGTGGTAATCTATCTCGATGACCTGGGTTACGGCGATGTCAGCGCTTATGGAGCCACAGAGATCAGCACCCCCCACATCGACCGGCTGGCCGAAGGGGGCATTCGCTTTACCGATGGCCATGCCTCATCGGCAACCTGCACGCCCAGTCGCTATGCGCTTCTTACGGGTGAGTACCCCTGGCGCAATGAACGTGCGAAGATCCTGCCGGGATCGGCACCGCTGATCATCGACACCGCGCAGGTGACCATTCCCGGCATGCTGAAGGAGAGAGGGTATCATACCGGTGTCGTTGGGAAATGGCATCTGGGACTCGGACTGGGCAATGTCGACTGGAACCGGAGGGTGTCGCCCGGCCCTAATGAAGTAGGATTTGACTATGCATTTATCATGGCTGCCACGCAGGACCGTGTGCCTACCGTATACCTCGAAAACGGCCAAGTGGTCGGCTTGGAGAGCGATGACCCGCTGCAGGTTAGCTATGAGAAGAATTTTGAAGGCGAGCCTACCGGACTGGAAAACCCCGAACTGCTGAAGATGCGATGGCACCATGGCCATAACAGCTCCATCCATAACGGCATTCCGCGCATCGGCTTTCAGAAAGGGGGCAAATCGGCCCTGTGGGTCGACGAGGATATGGCGGATCTGTTTCTGGCCAGAGCACAGCAGTACATCCGGGAACAAAAAGATCAACCCTTCTTCCTCTACTATGCTCTGCAGCAACCACATGTCCCCCGAACGCCCCATCAGCGATTCGTTGGTGCCACCGGCATGGGACCCCGTGGCGATGTGATCGTGGAGGCCGACTGGTGCGTGGGCGAGCTGATGAAAACCCTGGAAGAGGAGGGAGTCCTGGAAAATACACTCGTCATCTTCTCCAGCGATAACGGCCCGGTTAAAAACGATGGTTACTACGACGATGCGGTAGAAAAACTAGGCAGCCACACCCCTTCCGGTCCCTGGCGCGGAGGGAAATACAGCCTCTATGAAGCAGGAACACGGGTTCCTTTTATCACTTACTGGAAGGGGAAAATTGAACCGGCCGTTTCGAAGGCGCTGATTTCTCAGATCGATCTCTTCTCTTCACTGGCAGCCCTGGTTGGCAGCGACCAGAAAAAAGAGGACAGTCAAAACCTGCTGGACCTGATGACTGGTAAACAAAACGAAGGCCGTAAAGCGTTGATCATGGAAGCCAATACCCGGACGGCACTGCGCATGGATGAATGGGTGATGATCCCCCCCTACCCGGGAAAATCTTACCGGCCGGAGGTGGATATCGAGATCGGCAATGCCAAAGATTATCAACTCTTTAACCTGACCGAGGATCCGGGACAACAGAACAACCTGGCAGCATCAAATCCCGAAAAGTTAAAGGAGATGATTCAACGATTTAGCGAACTCAGAGGGAAAGAGCTGACTCCTCCGGAACCATTGGAATTGAAGTAGGAGATTCGGTGGGTTTGAAAGGGTTTGATAGGGTTTGATAGGGTTTGATAGGGTTTGAAAGGGTTTGGAATGGTGTGAAAA
>CAZILU010000174.1:0-5695 GCA_964540165.1 uncultured Mariniphaga sp. | reverse complement strand
ATGTTTCTGCCTCAGGTAATCAAATCGGCACGGGTCATGAAAAAAGCGGTAGCCCACCTGTTGCCATCCATCGAGGCCGATAAAGCCAGAATGAAACACAGCACCCGGCAAAAAAAGGTGTTGCTGGCAACCGTCAAAGGCGATGTCCACGATATCGGAAAAAATATTGTCGGCGTCGTTTTGGGTTGCAATAATTACGAAATTATCGATCTGGGAGTAATGGTTCCCACCGAAAAAATTTTAGACTACGCTCAAAAAGAGAAGGTGGACATTGTAGGCCTGAGCGGACTGATTACTCCTTCACTGGAAATTATGGTCGATGTTGCCAAAGAGATGAAACATCGGAAGATGCAAATCCCACTGTTGATCGGCGGGGCAACCACATCTAAAATCCATACGGCAGTGAAGATCGCACCGGAGTACTCCCAGCCGGTGGTGCACGTAAAAGACGCCTCGCTGGCTGTTCATGTAGTATCAAACCTGCTGGCGAAAAATGAGAAGTTCATCCGGTCAACAGAAGAAGAGTATCAACAAATCAGGACATTTCAGCAACAGCGAAAACCCAAAGAGTACCTGCGCCTGGAAGAGGCCAATGACAACAAACTGCAAATTGACTGGAATAATACGCCCCTGTACAAACCCCGGATGTTAGGGGTAAAGCATTTGATCGACTACCCGTTACAAGAGTTACGCTCCTTCATTGACTGGACCTTCTTTTTCCTGACCTGGGGCATGAAAGGGCACTTTCCCCAAATCCTTAACGATGAAAAACAGGGAGAGGCCGCGCGTAAGCTTTTTGCCGAAGCCAATGAACTGCTGAATGAGATCATCGACAAAAAGATGGTGCAGGCTAATGCCTCATTTGGTATATGGCCGGCCAACGCCGAAGGCAACGACATCGTGATCTATGCTGACGAAAACAGGCAGCAGGAGATCGGCCGGTTCTTCCACCTCCGCCAACAGGAGAAGAAAGGAGCCAACGCCCCCAACCTCTGCCTTTCCGATTTTATTGCACCGGTAACATCCGGAAAAGCAGACTATGTGGGCGGATTTGCAACAACCGCCGGCATTGGAATAGAACCCTGGAAAGAGAAGTTCAGAAAAGATCATAACGATTATAAAGCAATCATGCTGGAAGCTTTGGCCGACCGGCTGAGCGAGGCCTTTGCCGAGCTGCTTCACCTCAAAATCAGAAAAGAGTACTGGGGATATGCTTCCGGCGAAGTGCTCTCATTAGATGACCTGCTGAAGACCAAATACCAGGGTATCAGACCGGCATTAGGATACCCGGCATGCCCCGAACACTCGGAAAAAGAGAACCTCTTCCAACTGCTGGATGCGGAAAACGCAGGGATTTCCCTGACTGAACATTATGCCATGTACCCCAATGCCTCGGTTTCGGGACAATACTTTGTTCACCCCGAATCCCGCTATTTCAGCCTTGAAAAGGTGGGCCGTGACCAAATAACTGACTATGCCCGGAGAAAAGAAAAAACGGTCGATTTCATCGAAAAGTTTCTTCCGGTAAACCTGAATTACAAATAGTCAAAAGAATAAAAATTTAATTGTCATTGAATACTTTCAAAACCGATTTCGTTTCCGTAATTTTGTCAATTAAAATTTTTAAAAACTTAAATTGTATTTCATGAAACAGCTGATTTATTTACTTGCGATCGTATTGATCTCCATCACTTCTGGCTGCGGTCAAAAAACGTCAGAGATCAATACCCTGACTAAAAAAGAGATAAAAGAGGGCTGGGAACTGATCTTCGACGGGAAATCGATGGACAACTGGAAGACGTATAATGGTGGTGCAGTATCCGGCTGGAAGATCATCGAAGGCGTTCTGCACAATTCAGGTGTAGGATCGGACCATGGTGGCGACATCATTACAAAAAAACAGTACCAGGACTTTGAATTGTACCTGGAGTGGAAAATTGCTCCCGAGAGTAATTCCGGCATCTTCTATCTGGTACAGGAAGGAAATTATAAAGCCATTTACGAAACAGGACCGGAATATCAGTTAATTGACGATAAAGGCTGGCCCAGACCGTTAAAAGAGAGTCAATATTCAGGTTCAAACTACGACATGCAGGCACCCGAGGGCGCTGAAGTAGTTCCCATCGATGAGTGGAATAAAACCCGGATTATCAAAAAGGGAGCTCATGTGGAACATTGGCTGAACGACAAAAAAGTGGTGGAGTATGAGCTGTGGAGTGACGAATGGAAACAACTGAAAGAGAACAGCAAATGGAGCACCAGACCAGACTATGGTATGGCAGAAAAAGGGCATATAGGTCTTCAGGATCACGGCGGGCTCACCATGTTCAGAAACGTTAAAATCAAGGAACTATAAGCGCATGCTCTTCTCTGCATTTCATGGGATGAAACCACTCCCTCAACTGATGGTTTCCATTTTTGTCATCCTGGTCTGTTTTCTTGGGTGTATGTTACTGGCAACCATCATTGCCATCCCCTTTTGGGGAACCGGAGTAATAACCGGACTTAATTCCATGCATGACCTGGGTGACCCTGGAACTATCCGGCTGTTAAAATACCTTCAGGTGGTTCAGTCCCTGGGTCTCTTTATTATCCCTCCCATGATTCTGGCATGGATATTTCATGGGCAAATAAAAAAATATCTGTTTCTTAACCAAAACGTCACCAGGAGGTCACTGCTTCTGGTGGCGTTTTTAATGATCACTTCGTTGCCTTTGATCAATTTAACCGGTGAGTGGAACGGACAAATGGTGTTTCCGGATTGGCTCTCCGGACTCGAACAGTGGATGAAACAGGCTGAATCAAATGCTGCCGAACTTACCGAAGCCTTCCTGGTAATGAATGGCCTGCCAGCCCTGGCCTTTAACCTGATTATGATTGCCGTCTTACCCGCCATCGGCGAAGAGCTTCTGTTCCGTGGTGTTATTCAACGCATCTTCTCCCGCTGGACAGGCAGCACCCACTGGGGTATCTGGATCTCGGCCATCCTGTTCAGTGCCCTCCATCTTCAATTTTATGGATTCCTGCCCCGAATGCTGCTGGGAGTGATGTTCGGATACCTGTTGGTTTGGAGTGGAACCATCTGGTTACCGATACTGGCTCACCTGTTCAACAATGGATTTGCTGTGATCGCCATGTATCTGATTGATCGGGAACTCCTCTCTCCCGAGGTAGAAGAGATCGGCTCAACAGCCGAAAGTATCTACCTCTCCCTTATCAGTGCAGGAATAACCCTTCTGTTATTATGGATGATCCGCCGGGAGAACAGACCCCGTGCCATTGGCCTGGCTGAACTGGAATCCTAAATAGAATCCGTCCATCGGATCAGCTGATTGCATTTTATGTTACTCACCAGCTAATACCTGCAAAAACGCACGTACTTCCTCCACATTTTCTACGTTATAGCCAGCGATGGTATTAGCCATTCCAACCTTAATGGTTACGGCTTTATCAGGCAGTTCAGCAAAGAGAAACTCATCGGTCCAGTCATCGCCAACGGCCACAATCTGATCAGCCGGATGACGATGCAGAACCTTCAGGGCAGCCCGCCCCTTATTGATTCCCCGGTTTTTAACCTCAACCACCTTGTTCCCCTCCAAAATTTCCAGGTTCAGATTGGAAACCAGGCTGGTCATTTCATCTTTCAGCTCAATCGCCCGGTTCATTCCTAATTCAGGATCTGACTTGCGATAGTGCCATACCAGGCTGTAACTCTTCTCTTCAATGAACGAACCCGGAGTCCGGTCAACATAAAACTCCAATGCAGATCGAATACTCGGTTTCCAGGAGTCATCCAGCGGTTCAATCATCATCCATTCGCTACCGGGTTCCCAAAACCAGACACCATGTTCTACCACCAGGGTATATTGTTTGTTACCAAACCACTCCTGAAACGTATCTTTATCGCGACCACTGATCAGCACCAACCGGTTTTTCGGATTTCCGGCCAACTTGTCAAGCAGGTCAAATAGCGACTGATCGGGCTTTGCATGCCTGGGATTATTTTTAAATCCGGTAAGCGTACCATCGTAATCGAGAAAAAGAATTCGTTTCTCGGCCCGATGAAAAGCGTTAACCAGTCTGTTCCGAGCGGCTGTTGTGAGCTTTTTTGACAGGTATACCTGCTCATTTCTGCGCACAATATCCATACTATTCAAAAAGTCAGTGGCCCATTTTTGCACATCATACCGTTTTAACCGGTTTTGCAGAATGGTATTTCGTTCCACCTGTTCCTCTGCCGGCATCTCAATGGCCTTTTTAATTGTCTCAGCAATTTGAGCCTTATCGTTCGGATTAATAATCAATGCTTCACTCATCTCTTTCGATGCGCCGGCCATTTCACTCAAAATCAACACCCCCCGACCATCGGTCTTTGATGCCAGATACTCCTTGGCAACCAGGTTCATCCCATCTCTGATGGGTGTAATCAGGGCAATATCACAATAATTGTAAAGATCAACCAGATTCTCAAAAGGCATCGACCTGAAAAAATACCAAACCGGCATCCGGTTGATCGCAGAGAATTCACCATTAATACGCCCGACAATTTCGTCCACTTCGCTCTTCATCTGTTGGTATTGGTTCACCCCAATGCGGGAAGGAACAGCCAGCATAACCAGGGTTACCTCATTCCGGTATTCCGGATACATTCTCAAAAAATACTCGAATGCCTGCAACCGGTTGATCAATCCCTTCGTGTAATCGAGCCGGTCAATCGATAAAATAAATTTAGTTTCCGGATAAAGAAGATGGTATCGCTCCAGCTCTTTCCTCACCTCCGATTTCTCTTCATCAGACCTCATTTGTGATGCGATGGCTGCATCATGAAATTTATCGTAGTCGATTCCCATAGGAAAATTATCCACCTTTACCATTCGCCGGGGCAAACTAATCTCATTAATATTTATGTCGTACCCCAGCAAACGCCGGACCGAACTCATAAAGTGGCGCTCATAGTCAAACGTATGGAAACCCAGAAGATCAGCTCCCAACATACCGTTAATAATCTCCATACGCCAGGGCAGGGTTCGAAACAGTTCGTAAGACGGGAAGGGAATATGCAGAAAAAAACCTATGGTTACATCGGGAAAACGCTCCTTAATCATTTGAGGAAGAAGCAACAGATGGTAGTCGTGTATCCAAATTTTGTCCACTCCCTCCATATGCTCAGCGACCACATCGGCAAACTTTCTGTTCACGCTGCGGTAAGCCAACCACTGATCCTCATCAAACGTTACAAACTGACTAAAATAGTGAAATAGTGGCCAGATCGTCTTATTACTAAACCCTTCATAATAGAGCTCAACCTCCTCCCGGGTCAGATCAACATCAATGCACTTTTCCTTCTTTAATGCATTCGTTACATCGGCTTGTTGTTCTTCACTCAGATCTGTCCTGTCAACACCCGACCATCCAATCCACAAACTATCAAACGATTGACTAACGGATATCATCCCGGTAGCCAATCCCCCGACACTAGGCATCACTTCTATATCTTTCTCGGAAAACTGAATTTGAACCGGCAATCGGTTTGAAATAATTAGGAATCTACGCATCGTTTTCTATATTTGTTCACCCTGATGATAGTAAAAAAATCGCTATTTTCAAAGTTTTGAACCATAATTAATAGTAATAATGACAAATCTTGATTACGGAATTATCGGAAACTGCCGCAGTGCGGCACTTATATCCAGGT
>CAZILU010000173.1:0-5749 GCA_964540165.1 uncultured Mariniphaga sp. | reverse complement strand
GTGGAAATCAAATATTCATCTGGGATGTAATTTCCAATCGTCCCCGTAGGGGTCGAATATCTTTAGGGGGTTGAACATCCACCCATAACAGATCCCAATCGTCCCCGTAGGGGCCGAATATTTTTAGAATGCCAAATATTTATAGAAAAATGAATGAAAAATCATCATTTCCATTCAATGATATTGGGATTTCTAAAAACATACCTAAAGATATGGAACCTCCAAAGGAGGTTCAAACCACGAACCATGAACCACGAACCACGAACCATGAACCACGAACCACGAACCATGAACCACGAACTTACTACTTACAACTTAAGATCACACTTTCCGCTTCCCCTCCAACACCTTCTGCATGGCATACATCTCATCCCGCAAGCGGGCAGCTTCGATGAAATCGAGCTGACGGGCAGCCTCCTGCATCTTCTTCTTCACTTCCCCGATCGCCTTCTCCAGCACGTCGGGCTTCATATACTGCACCACCGGATCGGCCGCCACGTCGGGTGCCAAAAGGCCTCCGCCCCGGCCATCGCGTCGGCCACCCCGGGCGCCAAAACCGGCTAACTCGGGCAGCGGCTTCACAATCTGCGTAGGGATGATGTTATTCTCCGCATTGTATGTCAACTGCTTGGCACGTCGATAGTTGGCGCCATCGATCGTTCGCTGCATCGAATCGGTGATCTTATCGGCATACATAATCACACTGCCGTTCAGGTTCCGTGCTGCCCGGCCCGCTGTCTGCGTCAACGAGCGCTCCGACCGTAAGAAACCCTCCTTGTCGGCATCGAGGATCGCCACCAGAGACACCTCCGGCAGGTCGAGCCCCTCGCGCAACAAGTTAATCCCCACCAGCACATCAAACGTACCATTGCGCAACTGCTCCATGATCTCGATGCGCTCCAGGGTATCCACATCGGAGTGGATATACCGAGTCTTCACCCCCATCCGCATCAGGTAGTCCGATAGCTCTTCAGCCATCCGCTTGGTGAGGGTGGTCACCAGCACCCGCTCATTTTTCCCGGTACGCAGACTGATCTCATGCATCAGGTCATCAATCTGATTCCCGCTGGGGCGAACCTCGATCACCGGATCGGGCAGCCCCGTAGGCCGTATGATCTGTTCTACCACTACCCCCTCACATCGCGCCAGCTCATAATCGGCGGGCGTGGCGCTCACAAAGATCACCTGGTCCACCAGCTCTTCGAACTCCTCAAACTTCAGCGGACGGTTGTCGATCGCCGCGGGCAGACGAAAGCCATACTCGACGAGATTCATCTTCCGTGAGTTATCACCACCGTACATCGCGCGGATCTGAGGGAGGGTCACGTGACTCTCATCGATGATCGTCAGGAAATCCGACGGGAAGTAATCCAGCAGACAGAAAGGACGGGTGCCGGGAGGCCGGCCATCAAAATAGCGGGAGTAGTTCTCAATGCCCGAGCAATAACCCAGCTCCCGCATCATCTCCATATCGTACTCCACACGCTCCTGTAACCGCTTCGCTTCCATGTTCCTGCCGATCTCTTTGAAATATTCAATCTGCGCCATGAGGTCATCCTGGATGGCGTATATCGCCGACTTCATCCGCTCTTTGGTGGTGACGAAGATATTGGCCGGGAAGATCCGAACCTCCTGCATGTGGTCGAGGGGATGGTTGGTCACCGGATCAAAGCTGCTGATCTCCTCAATCTCATCGCCCCAGAAAACCACGCGGATCGCCTCATCGGCATAGGCGGGATAGATATCCACCGTGTCGCCCCGCACCCGGAAATTGCCCGGCTGAAAATCCACCTCTGTGCGCGAGTATAGCGCATCGACGAGCGAATGGAGCACGCCGTTGCGACTGACACTCGCCCCCACCTTCAAATGGGTTATGTTGGCGTGGAAGTCGTCGGGATTGCCAATGCCATAAAGGCAGGAGACCGACGAAACCACCACCACATCGCGACGGCCCGACAACAGGGCGGAGGTGGTGCTCAGCCGCAACTTCTCAATCTCCTGGTTGATCGACAGATCCTTCTCAATATAGGTGTCGGTAACCGGCAGGTAGGCCTCCGGCTGGTAATAGTCGTAGTAGGAAACGAAGTACTCCACGCGGTTGTCGGGGAAAAATTGCTTCATCTCACTGTAGAGCTGGGCTGCCAAGGTTTTGTTATGACTGAGAATTAGCGTAGGACGCTGGATGCGCTCCATCACGTTGGCCATCGTGAAGGTCTTTCCCGAGCCGGTAACGCCCAGCAGCGTCTGAAAACGGTCGCCACGCTCCAGCCCCTCAGTCAACTGCCGGATCGCCTCCGGCTGATCACCCGTTGGTCTGTATTCCGATACTACTTTAAACTCCATATTTTATTTTATCGCTTTGTCAAAACCGATAAAAATAGTGAAATAATAGCTGACAGACAACCGGTGATAATCCACCGGAGATATACCCTGCTCTTCACCTCAATGGATAAACGGCTCTGCGCTCTCTTTAAGGTAAATTTTCACGCAAGTCCCTGAGGGTTGCTGATGGTCGTTATGAAGATCTATCGTCTCTATTTTGATCTCATTTTTTGTCATTTTATTGAAAAGGGAGATCCTGTCGGCTGTGATTTGCAGGCCCATTCCTTTATGCACTGAATCCTGCGACTGCTGAAAGTGATTTCGCCCTACGCCATTGTCTTCCAGAGAAACGACCAGGTGGTTGTTCTCGCGGCTCAGCTCAACGCCCAGCTTTTTATCGGATCGCTGACTTGGAACCAATCCGTGCCAAATGGCATTTTCAATGAATGGCTGAAGGATCAGCGGCGGTATATGAATGCTTTTCAGATCGGATTCTTCAAATCCTTCATGAAAAACACCAAAATCCAGATCCTGGTTGAACCGGTTGGCTTCCAACTGGACATATTTTTTGACCATCTCCAGCTCTTCGAACAGGGAGATCGACTGCTGCTTTCCGGTTTGCAATATTTCACGCATCAGCTTACTCAGGGTGGTCAGGTATTTAATCGCTTCCTGGTTCTCCTTTTTCTGAATAAAATATTTCACCGAATTGAGACAGTTAAACAGGAAATGAGGATTCATCTGCATTCTTGTTGCCAAAATTTCTGCCTGCCATAAATTTCGCTGGTACTCCTGCTCCATCCGCTCCCGCTTCTGTTCCTCCTCGCGCAGTCGAATGCTCTTTTTCAGGTTCAGGTTTCTTAAACTCAAAATGGTCAACGAAGCAAAACTCAAAAAAACCAACGATATAAATGCATAAAGAATCCAGGCCCTTTTATATCGCTGGCGCTGGGCAATCAATTCAGCATCCTTAATCACCTGATTTGCCTGAAGCAATTTTATCTCATTCTCCTTTTGCTCAAAATCGTACCGCATTTTCAATCCTTCAATCACCGACTCTTGTTCAATCAGATCAATACTGTCCTGATAGGCTTCAGTCATTTTGTTAAAAACCAGTGCATCTTTGTAATTTCCCATCTTCTCATATACGGCCGAAAGTCGTGCTGCCGTCCGTGCCAACAGTGATTTATCATTGATCTGCCGGGCCATCTCTTTGGCTTTTTTATATTGCTGAAGAGCATGGCCGATATGGTTCCTGACTTCAGCAACCGCTCCGAGATGCAGCAACAGCTCGGCCTCTTTAGCTTGATTACCAAATGATTGAAACAGATCGAACGCCTTCTCAAAATAAAACACTGCCTCATTGAGTTGATCACCCTCTTCAAAGTAATTGTGACCAATGTATTCATAGGTAATGGCCTGTCCGTACTTGTCGTCTATATCCAGGTTAATCTGCAGCAGATCCCGCAGCATTTCATCGGCCCGGCTGTATTCACCCATTCGGGTATAATAACTACCGATCGAGAGCAGGTTCATCGCCTCTCCACGCTTGTTTCCCCGTTCTTTTTCGGTTTGCAGTGCCTTCATAAAATAGTTGACAGCTTCATCGCTGCGTTCCTGAATAAACCCCAAACTATTTCCCAGGCCGTTGCTCGAAATGGCAATGTTTCTCAGGTCGTTTTCCGCTTCAGCCAGTTTCAGGGCTTCCAGATAATACTTCACGGCCAATGCATGATCCTGATCATACCGGGCAGCCACACCAACATTATTGGCAAACCGCATTTTGAGCTGTGAATCCAACGCCTTCCCCTCCAGAAGATCCCATGCCTTTATATGCAACGGAATGGCCTGTGAATACTTCTGATCAAAACGATATAAGAGTCCCAGATTATCATAACTTCTGGCCAGAAGCAGATCGTTTTTGAATGCCTCCGCAAGCGTTGTCGCCAGTTCAGCATAGTGAAATGCCCGATCGTTGGCATTACCAACCTCATTCAATTCTCTGGAAATTTTAATTGCCAATTCTATTTTTTCCACGCTGTCGGTCAACTGCGCAAAGGTCATCTCTAAACTGTCTAATGGCTGTGAAACAGCCCCTTTATGCAGAAGAAAGAGAGTTAACAAAATGATTCCCGGGAAGAATTTATTCATAGACAATGCATTAGTACAAAACATTGAAGAATAAACGATTATACCCACAAATTGTTCACGATGCGTCATAATCCCTTCCCCGTAGAGACGAGGCATGCCTCGTCTCTACAACCATTCACAAACCACGAAACACTCCTCACCTCTCAACCACCACTCTCTTCCGCTCCCATCTTCCCTCTTTCGTCACAACCTCCACCACATAGATTCCCGAAGGCAGCGCTGAAACATCAATCGAAAGCGGAAGCTGTTCGACACTTCCCCTCCTCACCGTTACACCCTCTATATTGCTAAGTGACCAGTTGCTCATCTCCATAACGCTTCCGGTCAGAAAAATTTCATCCTTAGCCGGATTGGGATAGACGGATAGGTCTGCTAAATCCGGTTTGGAGATTCCCGTGCCATTTTTCGGAAGCACGGTAATGTAATCCGTTTTGGCGATAAAGTCGGTGCCGTTGGAATTGGTCGCTAAGAGGGTGACGGCCCAGATACCGGGATTGGCATAAGTAACCTCCGGATTGGATAAGGTGCTGATTGAAGGAACGCCTCCTTCAAAGGTCCAGTGCCATTCGACAGGGGTATCGGTTGACTGATCGGTAAACTGAACTACAGACCCTGCCTCGATGGTTTGGGGAGTACCGATGAAATTGGCGCCTGTCGTACCATCGGGTTTGTAGAGCGTGACCTCTTCCGGAAGTCCGTCTTTGGTCAGGAAGCTCACTACCGTAACTTTTCCATAGTTTTCGACCGTAACCCCGGGTTGATCATCCCGCTTCAACCAGGTGCCACGCAGGGTAACAGAGATTGGAATGGCTGTCAGGTAGGCATTAGAGGAGAACCCAAGAGCCGGATTGGAGAGTGCGATCAGCAGGTCATTTGACGCCTGATCGTATTGATACATAACCAGGGAGGGATGGCTGACCAGAGCAACCAATCCGGTATTATCAATCAGGGAATTAGCACGAAACAAGGCATATCCCCGGGTTCCATCCTGATGCTCAACGATGTGGGCAGTGGCGTCTTTCTGAAGAACCTGATAGGGCCTGTTTCCGCTCTTGATCCGGGTATCCAGCGCACCCATCGCCACCCGGTCTGTTGCCGGTATAACCATATATTCGTATCCGGCATCAACCGGCTTAGTGCCATGGTCTATGTATCCCAGCCAATAGAGAGCCGTTGGATTGTTAACATAAAGCGAAGGATCGGTCTGTTCCTGGTTGGGTGTCTGCTGTACTTCATTGAAAAAACGGATGGTCTGACTGCTGTCGGCCATCACATA
>CAZILU010000172.1:0-5806 GCA_964540165.1 uncultured Mariniphaga sp. | reverse complement strand
TGGCGATTTATGCCACAAACAAACAGGATTAAAATTATGGGAGTTCCATCGGGCCGGAAAAACGAAATGAAACCGGCAAAAATATTTGTTGAGAAGATGTATATGAACTGAAATTTTAATTAGATGAAATAGGTTCACAAATAATTGCATTTCTTGTTGGAGCGTATGGAGTTGTGATGGTTTGAAACATTAAATTTAAATCCGGATGGCTGAAGATAGGCTTGCGGAGGGAGTATTTCCAGGGCTTTTGGCAGTAACAGAAAAACTTGGATTTGAACGGGCCCGGCATCTGTTAAACCGATGTTTGTTTGGAGTCCGGTTGAGTGAAATAGACGTTGTTAAAGAGCTCACGGCTGCGGAAGCGGTGGAGATGCTGCTTAGGCATCCGGCTGATCCGTTGCAGCCTCCGTTAACGGTATTGGGGACAGATCAGGAAGTTCCCATCGGACAAACCTGGGTTAATACCAAATATAATGGCAGCTACCGGAGCCAGCGATTATACAGTTACCAGGCGTGGTGGATTGGCCGGATGTTACGGAGCGACCTGTCGCTGGTGGAGAAGATGGTTCTTTTTTGGCATAACCACTTTGTGATCGAATCGGATGTAGTCAGAAATACCAATTTCAACTACCGGTATAACGAACTTCTTTTTACCCATGCCTTAGGAAATTTCCAAACGCTGACCGAAGAGATGACCCGGAATGTGGGGATGTTGGTTTACCTTGACGGGGTGATTAACAATGCCGAATCGGCTAACGAAAACTATGCCCGGGAGCTTTTTGAACTCTTTACCATTGGCAAAGGACCGTTGATTGCCAACGGAAACTACACCAACTATACGGAGGAGGATATCCGTCAGGCAGCCAGGGTTTTAACCGGGTGGAGGAACAACAGCAATACCGACACCTCCTATTTCAGCTCATCGAGGCACGATAAGGGTCAGAAAGTTTTTTCAGAAATATACAACCATCAGATTATTGTTAACCGGGAGGCAGATGAGTATAAAGATCTTATTTCGATGATAATGAATAAGATGGATACTGCCAGAAGTATGGTTAAAAAGATCTACCGGTGGTTTGTATGCTACCGGATTGATGAGGCTGTTACAGAGCAGGTGATTGAGCCGCTGACCGATACTTTCTACCAGAGTGGGTACGACATCAAAGTGCTTTTAAGGGCTTTACTTTGCAGTGAGCATTTTTACGATGAGAAATACCGGGGCTGCATGATTAAATCGCCGTTGGAATATACCCTGGGAATGGTCAGGCAGTTGGAGCTGGAGGTTCCCGCATCAGAGCATGTGGTTGCGCAGTACAGTTTTTGGAACTGGCTGTTTTCGAGGGCCTCCCTTCAAAATATGATCCTGGGCAATCCGCCCGATGTGGCGGGGTGGACGGCCTGGTACCTGGCCCCGCTGTACAACCGGACGTGGATCAATTCAGCCACGCTGCCTGTCCGTGCCGACGTGCGGGATAAGCTGATCCGGGATGGGATAAAAACGAAGGATATGCCGGTACGTGTAACAATGGATCCTTTTAAGATTGCCTATCTGGCTTCGAATCCTTCCGATATTAACGACCTGATTGGCACGTTGGCCGGCCTGCTGTTGCCCATGCCCCTCACCCTGGAGCAGGTTGAACGGTTTAAGGAGACTCTGATTCCGGGCCTGCCCGATTTTGAGTGGACGATTGAGTGGAACCGGTATGTGAATAATCCGGCCGATCAGAATCAGAAAAAGGCGGTGGGCGCCCTTTTAACATCTTTGATACTGGAGATGACATCATCGGCAGAATTTCAATTAATATAAATCGAATGGACAGGCGACGGTTTTTATCGAATACGGGGAGGTTTATAACCCTTCCTTTTTTGATTGGCGGGCAGGCCATTCATGCCTGGGGAGCACCTGCTTTTTTTTCTGAAGGCTTGACAGGAAAAAAACTGGTACTGGTGCAGTTAGATGGGGGAAGCGATGGATTGAACACCCTTTTTCCGCTCGATCAATACGATGAGTTAGCGAAAGTGCGTCCGGAGATCATTATTCCTGAGGACAAGCTGTTGAAGATTACGGAGAAGAATGCCCTTCATCCCGCTATGGCTGAAATCAACGCCATGTTCGAGGCGGGCAGGGTGATGTTTATCCAGAACGTTGGATATCCACAGCCCAATCTCTCCCACTTCCGGTCGAAAGAGATCATTCTTTCGGGGTCTGGCTCAGGCCAGGTGATTGCTTCCGGGTGGTTTGGCAGGTATCTGTCCGGGCTCTATCCCGACTATCCGCTCAATTATCCGAGCAGCCTGCACCCTCATCCGTTGGCCATATCGGTTGGCAATGTCTCCTCGCCGGTATGCCAGGGGTATGAGACTCAAATGGGCGTGGTGATCAAAAGCCTGGCTACCAGTTACAATTCGGGGCAGGATCCGGAGACTTTTCCCGATTCTTATTACGGTGAGGAGTTGGCGTATATAGCGGGCATTATGCAAAGCACGGAGAAGTACCTGCAGGCTATTGATCAGGCTGCTTCTGCAGGACAGAACCTTACATCTCTCTATCCGGGAGCCGGAGAGAATAAATTGGCTGATCAGCTGAAGATCGTTTCAAGGCTGATATCGGGAGGAATGCAGACCCCGGTGTACACGGTTTCATTGGGCGGATTCGATACCCATGCCAATCAGGTTGAAACGGCCGCTCCTGAAACGGGGACCCATGCTAACCTATTGGGGACACTGTCGGAAGCCATTCATGCTTTTCAGGATGATCTGAGACTACATCATGTTGAGGATGATGTGATTGGCATTGTTTATACCGAGTTTGGCAGAAGGATCAAGTCCAATAAAAGCAATGGAACCGACCATGGGGAGGCATTCCCGGCCATCCTGTTTGGCAGTCGCGTGAACCCGGTGGTATGGGGTAGCAATCCGGTCATCAGCAGCAGCGCGGGACCGGCAGCCAATGTGCCTTGGCAGACCGATTTCCGCAGTATTTACAATTCCATATTGAAATTTTGGTTTGAAGTCGGTCAGAGTGAACGAAACTCCATTTTATTTGGGAATTTCAATGAGATACCAATTTTGAAATCGGCTGTCAGCAACTCTGCTCTTTTGAACAACAACACGTTGAAAATTATTTCTCTCTCTCCGAATCCCGTCAGGGAGCATGCCCGCCTCTCCATTGATACGCCGCAGGGGGATGTCATGGTGCGGCTGGTGATGCTGAACGGTCGGGTGCGTAAGGATCTTTTTTCGGGGTACCTTCAGGAGGGGAGACATACGCTTACATTGAATCTGAAAGGCACATCGGCTGGTACTTATTTGGTGGTTGCCGGGTGTGGGGCAGTTAAGGACTCTCTGCAGGTGGTAGTCCGATGAGTGGCTCCGGATCACTATTCTTTGGTAAAAAGATAATTTCTTTGTTGATATAGGTTCGATGGGGCAAAGAGATCAGTTGAGCAGGCAGGGGATCAGCTCCTTCGGTTTTTTCTTCTTTTATATTTGCTATCATAATCGCGATCCCCATTTCTCAGGTCATTTTCAATGTAATTGACATACCATTCAAAGTCGTTTTGGGTGATGGTTCTGACGGGCTCATTGGAGTTATCACTTCTCAACGGAAATTTCCTGTTCAGTTTTATGGTGAACCGATAGTATTGATTTAAGTCGGGATCAGGTTTATGGAGTGAATAGGCAATATCGTTTTCATCGCTGTCGGGGACCAGCCAGGGTATCAGTGATGAGTCATTATCGAGATACCTGGAGATAAGCACTTTTTTGCCGGGCAGAGCCTTTTGTGACCACCAGAGCTCTTCTACCTGTTTCATGGCAATATAGGTTTGAATGGCATTAGGAACAGCGTTCAGGTCATTTAAAGCATCCGACAAAAGGGTAGTCATGGCTTCATTGTACTCCAGGTCGCTTTTTACCGCCTGGATTCCCAGCCATATTCCCAGGAGGTTTGAGTAGAGGTCTTCCGGAGAAAAACTCGAATAACGCTCGGGTACCAGGGGGATGAGTGAGTTTCCGAACCAGGTGGCTATTTCATGCCAGAGGGAGAGGTCGTAGGCAATCTTTCCGGCCAGTTCAAATTGGTCCAGACTATCTAATGCCTGCAGATTATTCGCGAAAAGAAATTTTTTACCACCTTCAGATCCCAACTTGAGAAACAGATCTTCTCCATTATCAGCGCATGTTACGATGAGGCTATAGAGGTATGCTGTATAGTCGGCATAGTCGCGTAGATGACCCAGGTCAATAAATCCGCCCTTGCGGGTATAGATAATACCGTTGTTTTCTTCTGAATCACCAAGAAAGCAGTGATTACCAATATCTTGAATGGAAACAATATCTGTTTTTTTTGCGAAGGGGATCCGGGCAATGCTTAAGTCGGCACCAAAGACACAGCAGGTGCGGATGATCTTGGGAGGAGGTGAGTATATCTCATCTAATGAGAGAATGGGTGGTCTGGCTTCTGATCGAAGCAGACAAAAAAGCAAGAGGCTTAAGATCAAATAGGCTTTAATTGCATGGTTCAACGTTGCCTTTATCATGTTTTTGCAATAAATAGTCTCAATATAAAATATCAGAAGGATCCTGTAATTCGATCCATTGTCTCGGATCGACCAGCGCTTAGCCGCATTTTTTTCCGGTTCTCTTTTATCGCGTCAAAAATAGTATAAAAGAGGTTTATTGTATTGAAGTATATTGATTTTGTTTAAAGAGTTCCATTACAACAGGATATCGGGGGAATCTGTTTATTTTAAACAAAATTGATTTAGCAGCGGGTTCTTTTCAATATTGCCTTTACCGGTTAATACTTCCATCGGTTTGCAATGGCCACCAAAGATAACATGACCGGCACCTCAACTAAAACGCCCACAACGGTTACCAGGGCAGCGGGTGATTGCAGCCCAAAAAGGGCAATGGCAACGGCTACAGCCAGCTCAAAGAAGTTGCTGGCACCGATCATAGCGGCGGGAGAGCAGATGGCGTGTGGTAATTTGATTTTTCGTCCGGCAATCCATGCAACAAAAAAGATGAAGTATGTTTGAATGATCAATGGAATTGCCACAAGGACAATGATCAGGGGATTTGCCATTATTGTGTTCCCCTGAAAGGCAAAAAGGAGGATTAAGGTGAGCAGAAGCGCCAGAATAGAGACGGGTTTGAATTTTGGAAGAAAGAGTTCTTTGAACCATGGCTCTCCTTTCCGGCGGATTAATATGTGGTGGGTAATATACCCTGCCAGCAGAGGAATAACTACAAAGATTATCACACTTGCCACCAGCGTATGATAAGGAACCTGAATGTTTGTCATTCCAAGGAGCAATCCAACAATAGGCACAAATGCGACCAATATGATGAGGTCATTGATGGAGACCTGCACCAATGTATAGTTAGGATCTCCGTTGGTCAGATAGCTCCAGACAAAAACCATGGCAGTACAGGGGGCTGCACCGAGCAATATGGCTCCTGCGATATACTCCCCGGCTAATTCCGGATGAATAAAGGCTGCATAAATTTTCGTGAAGAATATCCAGGCAAAAAATGCCATCGTAAACGGTTTAATCAGCCAGTTAATAACGACTGTAAGAATGAGTCCTTTCGGACGTTTGCCAACATCTTTTATGCGGGAAAAGTCCACCTGCAACATCATAGGATAGATCATTAACCATACCAAAATTGCTACAGGAACATTTACGTTAAATATTTCGAGGCTGCTTAAAACCTGAATGTGTTCTGCTGCAACACTTCCAATCATTATTCCGGCAACGATGCATAAGGCGACCCAAAGGGTCAGGTATTTCTCGAAAAA